>JBDUCM010000134.1:0-14007 GCA_040003455.1 bacterium | reverse complement strand
AATACATCATGGCCAACGGCAATCACCAGATCGTGCTGTGCGAGCGCGGCATCCGCACTTTCGAGCGCGCCACGCGCAACACCCTCGACGTCTCCGCCATCCCGGTGCTCAAGCGCGAGTCGCACCTGCCGGTGATCGTGGACCCGAGCCACGCCGGCGGCGACGCGAAGCTCGTGGCACCACTGGCTTACGCCGCCATCGCGGCGGGCGCGGATGGACTGATCATCGAAGTGCACCCCAACCCGGAGAACGCCCTGTCCGACGGCGACCAGTCGCTCGACTTCAAGGCGTTCGCGTCGATGATGTCGAGGGTGCCGGCGTTTGCCGCGGCCGCGGAGCGCTCTTTTCCAGTCCCATCCTGGCGAGAGGCGCTTGCTGGCGCCGGCATCGCATGACCACCACCACTGACGGCGCATCGGATCCACGCACGGAACTCTCCGCCTGTCGCGCGGAAATCGAACAGATCGACCGGTCCATCGTGGCGTTGCTGGCACAACGCGTGACACTCGGTCGCAAGACAGCAACGCTCAAGCGCGCGGCAGGGCTGCCCATTCTCGATCCGCAACGCGAGGCAGAGGTCATTCGGCGCGCGGTCACGGCAGCACGAGAACATGCATTGCCGGAAGAAGCGGTGCGTGAAGTATTCTGGCATGTGGTTGGGCTGTCACGGCGCGCGCAGGAAGACGCGCAATGAGCAGGATCGAGACGGTGGCTGTCGTTGGATTGGGGTTGATGGGCGGTTCGCTCGCGCGCGCGCTGGCGGCGAGAGATGTGGTGGTGTTTGGATACGACAGCGTGCCCGACTCGCTCGACGCGGCCGAGGGCGAAGGCATCGTGCACGAGCGGCTGAGCGGGAACCTGGAGGGAATCGAGAAGGCGGACGTCGTGGTGTTCGCGCTGCCGGTGGATGCAACCATCACGGCACTCACGCGCGCGGCGCCGCGGTTGGCGAACACGCGATTGATCATGGACGTGGCGAGCACCAAGCGGACCATCGTCGCCACGGCCGAAACTGCAGGATTGGGTGCGCGATATGTTGGCGCGCATCCGCTCACGGGTAGTCATCGCTCGGGTTGGCGTGCATCCCGCGCCACACTCTTCGACGACGCGCGCGTGTTCCTCTGTCCCACGCCGAGTACTACGGTGGAGTCGCTGGTGTTGGCGGAGTCGTTCTGGCGGTCGCTGCGCACGGGCGTGGAGGTGCTTGACGCGGCCACGCACGATGAACAGATGGCGTGGCGGAGTCACTTGCCGCAGGCGATGGCCACCGCACTGGCGCTGGTGCTGCACAACGCCGGCATCCAGCGCTCGGCCCTCGGTCCTGGTGGGCGCGACATGACGCGACTTGCGGGTGGTTCCCCGGATCTGTGGACGTCCATTGCCGAGGACAACACGGCGGCGCTGATGACGTCCATCGACGCGCTGGAGGAGGAGCTGCGCCGCTTTCGCTCGGCACTGTTGACGGCGGACCAGGCTGGCATACGCGAGTACTTTACTGCCGGGCGCGACTGGTTTGACGGCACGCCCATGGAGCCGCTCACGGCGAGGATCGCCAGTACGTAACTTTGCGTGGGGCGCCGCGCACGTGCGGCACCAGTCACCTTCCAATCCAATCCGGTGAGCATCGATCAATCCACGCCTGCGTTACGTGTGGTGGGACTGCGCAAGTCGTACGGCGACGTAGTTGCCGTGGATGGACTCGACCTCACCGTTGGTGCGGGCGAGTGCTTCGGCTTGTTGGGCCCCAACGGCGCGGGCAAGACCACCACGATCGAGATCTGCGAAGGACTGACGCAGCCGGACTCGGGAGTCGTGGAAGTACTCGGCAAGCGATGGGACACGGACGAGCGTTCACTGCGCCAGCGGCTCGGCGTGCAGCTCCAGGAAACGCAGTTGTCCGAGAAGCTCACCGTTGATGAGACGGTAAAGTTGTTTCGCAGCTTCTACCCACGCGGCCGCAGCGTGGACGACGTGATCGACGTCGTGCAGCTCGGCGAGAAGCGCGCGGCGCGCGTGGGGAAGTTGTCGGGCGGACAGAAGCAGCGTCTCGCGCTGGCATGCGCCATCGTTGGCGATCCCGAGCTGTTGTTTCTCGACGAGCCCACCACCGGCCTCGATCCCCAATCGCGACGGCAGTTGTGGGATCTCATCATCGAACTGCGCGCGAGCGGGCGGAGCATCGTGCTGACCACGCACTACATGGATGAAGCAGAGAAGTTGTGCGATCGCGTGGCCATCGTTGATCACGGTCATGTGATCGCGCTCGGTTCGCCGCGCGAGCTGATCTCGTCGCTTGGCGCGGAGCATGTGGTGGAATTCACGTCGCCCGATGCGCCGCCAGGCGCGCTGGATGTTGCCGGCCTGGAAACGCTGGATGGCGTGAAGGCCGCGCGCGAACAGGACGGTCGCTGGACGCTGGAGGTGCTGGAGCTCGCCCGTGCCGTGCCGGCGCTACTCGCCGAGTTGGCGAAGCGCGGGCTTTCCCTTGGTGAGCTGGCCACGCACTCGGCCACGCTCGAGGATGTGTTCGTGTCGCTCACCGGGAGGCAACTGCGCGATGCCTGATCCGATGATGCATGACGCCACCAGCACCAAGCGCGGGTGGCGCAACAGTGCGCTGGCGCAGTTGACGCTGGTGCGATTCCGTGAGTTCATCCGCGAACCAGAGGCCGTGTTCTGGACGTTCGCGTTCCCGATCATCCTCGCCATCGGGTTGGGCGTGGCGTTCCGGAACAAGCCCGCCGACGTGATCGCCATCGGCGTGGTGCATGGCACGCCCGCAAGCGACTCGGTATTCGCGAAACTGGAGAAGGCGCCGGGCCTGAAGGTGCAGGGCATGGATGAAGCCGCGGCGGCGCAGGCACTTCGCACCGGCGACGTGGCCCTCGTTGCCGCGCCGAACGCACAGGGTGGCGTAGAGTATCGCTTCGACGACACGCGCCCCGAGGGCCGCACCGCGCGCTTCCTCGCCGACGACGCCTTGCAACGCTCGGCCGGACGTCACGATCCGGTGAACGTCACGGAGAAGAAGGTGCAGGAGAAGGGCTCACGCTACATCGACTTCGTGATTCCCGGCCTGCTCGGCATGAACATCATGGGCGGCGGCATCTGGGGGCTGGGCTTCGCGATCGTTGAGGCGCGGCGCCGCAACCTGCTCAAGCGGCTCGTGTCCACACCGATGCGACGCACCCACTACCTCGCGTCGTTTCTCTTTTCACGCTTCTTCTTCCTGATCCTCGAGCTTGGCGTGGTCCTCGGCGCGGCGGCCGTGCTGTTCGGCGTGCCCGTGCGCGGATCGCTGCTGCAACTGCTCGCGGTGTCGGTGATGGCGGCGCTCGCCTTTGGTGGACTCGGCCTGCTGATCGCGTCGCGTGCGCGGACCATGGAAGGAGTGTCGGGACTGATGAACCTCGTGATGATGCCAATGTGGGTGTTGTCCGGCGTGTTCTTCTCGTCGAGCAACTTTCCCAAGGTGGCACAGCCGTTCATCCAGGCGTTGCCGCTTACGGCGACGATCAACGCCCTGCGTGCGACGATGCTTCAGGGGGCGGGATGGAGTACGGTGGCCCCGTCGCTCGGGATCATTGCTGTGTGGTTGGTGGTGAGCTTCTCTGTGGCGTTACGGTTGTTTAGGTGGAGGTAGTGTCTGGGTTCTTTCGTCTGAGAAGAAGCCGGATTTGAACCAAGAAACAGCCGGATCCCTCTTCAATCATTCAGTTGGCTTGATCCGGCTGTTTCCCGATACATCCGGCTTCTTCTAGAATGGAGAAACGGCCGGATGTAAACGGAAACAGCCGGATTGCTTCAATATTTGTTGTTGTGCTGGATCCGGCTGTTTCTTGATACATCCGGCTTCTTCTAGAATGGAGAAACGGCCGGATGTAAACGGAAACAGCCGGATTGCTTCAATATTTGTTGTTGTGCTGGATCCGGCTGTTTCTTGATACATCCGGCTTCTTCTAGGAATAGAAAAGGGACATGAACCCGGACCTCCCAACGCTCGGCGATCTGCCGATCGATGAACTGAAAAAGCACGGAGAACAGATCCTCTCGTGGATCGCCACGTATCTCGAACATCCGGAACGGTATCCGGTCGTCTCGCGATTGGCACCGGGCGATGTGCGTCGATCACTTCCCGCCGCGCCGCCTGCTGCCGGCGAGTCGCTCGAGGCCATTCTCGCGGACTTTGAAGCGAAGATTCTGCCCGGCGTCACGCACTGGAACCATCCGGGCTTCTTCGCGTACTTCTCCATCTCGTCGTCCATTCCCGGCATCCTTGCCGAGCTGTTGATCTCGGCGCTGGACGTGAACGCGATGTTGTGGAAGACGTCGCCCGCAGCCACGGAGTTGGAGCAGCTCACGATGGATTGGCTGCGCCAGTTGCTCGGCCTCACCGGCGAGTGGTTCGGCATCATCAACGACACGGCCTCCATCTCCACCATGCTCGCGCTGGCCGCGGCAAGAGAGGCGAAGCCGGAGTTGGAGATTCGTGCGCGCGGCATGGCCGGTCGCAGCGACCTGCCCACATTGCGTGTGTACTGCTCGGAGCATGCGCATTCATCAGTGGACAAGGGCGCACTGACGCTTGGCTTCGGGCTGGACAACGTGGTGAAGATTCCCGTGGACGCCGAGTTCCGCATGCGTCCGGAGAAGCTGGCCGAGGCCATCGCGGCGGACCGCGCGGCGGGGATGTTGCCGGTGGCGTGCGTGGCCACCGTTGGGACCACGAGCACCACGAGCATCGATCCGGTGCCAGCCATCGCCGACATCTGCGAGCGCGAGAAGGTATGGCTGCACATTGACGGTTCGTATGGCGGTGTTGCGGCCGTGTCACCGAAGTACCGGCATGTGCTGGCCGGCACCGAGCGTGCGGACTCACTCGTCGTAAACCCGCACAAGTGGCTCTTCACGCCGATTGATTGCTCCGCGTTCTACACGCGGCATCCGCAGGTGCTGAAGCGTGCGTTCTCGCTGGTGCCGGAGTATCTCGTCACGCGCGAGCAGGACGACGTAGTGAACCTGATGGACTACGGCGTGCAACTCGGCCGCCGCTTTCGCGCGTTGAAACTGTGGATGGTGATGCGCGCGTTCGGCTCGGAAGGTTTGGCCGCGCGGCTGGAGCAGCACTGTGCGCTCGCGCGCTCGTTTGGCGAGCAGGTTGCCCACACGGACGATTGGGAGCTGTGCGCGCCGACGCCGTTTTCGCTGGTGTGCTTTCGCTATGCGCTGGCCGGTGCGAGCGAGGCGGAGCTGGAGCGGCGCAATGCGGCCATCCTGCATCGCGTAAACGAGAGTGGCGAGGCGTACCTGTCGCATACCAAACTCGGGGCGCGCTACGTGCTGCGTCTGGCTATCGGGAACATCCGCACCGAGGCGAAGCACGTGGCGCGAGCGTGGGAGCTGTTGCGCGAGGCGGCTATGGCGACGGATTCATCCTGAGCACGCCGTTTTGCGTCCCGACGCCCCCTTACGGCGCCGGCAGTTGAAGGGTCCAAGTGGTCGGCACGGGAACCGACAAGTTCGGATAGAATCGTATGACGACCCGAGCGCTATCCATCGGAATTGACCTGTCGGCAAACCGATAGGTGTTCTTAATGCTGGTCGCAACAAGTGTCGCCGACATGGTGTCTGGGGTCGCAACCGGAAACCCGTTGTGGCGCGCAATCGCTATCGAGAACTCTCCAGTCGCCCCCGTGGTCACCTTCGAGAATTCGTACGTCCCAGTGTGCCCGGACAGCGACCGAAGAACCACGTCTACTGAATCTGCACCGTGTCCGCTCGACGTGAGAATTTGCCCGGACACAACAGCATGATCAAGCACAACGAACGACTCCGTGGGCGAGCGAGAGCCGCCGCACGCCGTGACCGCCAGGCCTACAGTTCCCAAGGCTAACGCAAGCCCGCGCATGCTCTTCATATCATCGCCTCTCACAGTGCGAACGGAGGTTACTCATCTGCCTAACTCAGGCGGGCTCACTTGCGTCACGGGAACCTTCCTGAACTGTACACGTTCCACAACGTGAGGTGAGCGCACTGCCAGTCTGGTCTGAACCGCCAGCCCCGCCAGCCGCTGAAATAGGCGCGGCCGGACCGTACTTCGCGGACCGCGGCCGGGCACGCTGAGCGACGGCTCGGCAACCAGTTCGCAGGAGCAGGCCGCAGTTGCAGCTCGCAGTAACCAGTGCGCGGGAGCTTCGATCTTACTCACACAGCCTTCAGCCGGCAGCCATCTGCCGTCTGTTTGCAGTCCTGTTTGGAAGGCCAAGTGTGGCGAGATTGACGCAAACGGAGAGCAAGGAATCAAACGTGTTCGCCACCGATACTCCGTGCGAAGGCGCGGATCACTACCCGCCGATTCTTTGCTATCGTGGGGGCCAAATTGCGGCACCACTTCCCTTCCAAAAAGAACTGCTAACGGATGGCTGACGGCTGCCGGCCGATGGCTGTGTGAGTAGGATGTCGAAGCTCCTGCCTGCTGCCCACTGCCAACTGTCATCAGCGAACTGCTGATGCGTTTTAGCGCGCCCCGCTCTGCCTATCCGCCACCTCGACCGCCGCCACAGGTTCAACCCCCTTCTCCCGCGCCTGCCGCTCGGCAATCCAGCGTCGGCGCGTGATCACCGACAGGAGAATGAAGAGCAGTATGGCAACAATGCTCAGCCGTACATCGAGAGGGTGCGTGTACGACAGCACTCGCAGTGCCGCGCGGCCAAGCGTGAGGCCCAGGTACGCGAAGGCGGCCGACCACACCACGCAACTGATGCCGCTGGCGGCCAGGAACGTGGAGAGCGGCACGTTGGCGGCCCCGCACGCGATGGGCAGCGGCAGGCGGAGACCGTAGGCGAAGCGGATGCTGAGCGAGGCCCGCCACGGATTGCGGCTCACGATCTTGAGCGCGCCGTCGAGCATCTGGTACTGCTGCGGCCAGCGCCGGCGCACCCAGTCGATACGCCAGCGACCGAGGGCGTACAGCGCCATGGACGCCACCCAGGTGCCCAGCGCCACGGCGATGATCACCCCGAACATGTCCAGGCGCCCGCGCCGCACCGCAATGCCGCCCCAAATCGGGTTCGTCTCCTCGAAGACGATGCTCGTTGCGCCCAGCACCGTGTACCGCCACAGCCGACCGAGGAAGGTCAGGTGGCGGAGATCACCAAGAACTGGGACGGCGGATTGCAGGATGAGCGCTAGAATACGAACATTCCTCCCCGGAGCGATGCGGGCGTGCGTGCGATCAATTTATTGAGCGGACACAACTTCGTGAGCCACTCGCCGCTCTCGTGACCTTTCCGACAGGCTGACAACCATATGGAAGTAGATCCATTGAACGCGGTGGGCATCGACGATGACGCACCGCCGTCACGTGATGCCCGCGCCCGCCAGCTCAACACATGGGTGGCCATCTCCGTTGCCCTGCTGGCCACCTTCATGGGCATCTGCAAGGTGAAGGACGACAATCTCGTCCAGGCCATGCAGCAGGCGCAGGCCGACAAGCTGGATAACTGGTCGTTCTACCAGGCCCGCAATATTCGACAAGAGATCGCGCAGGCGCAGGTGGACCAACTGGAGGTCGTGGCCGCGGGCCAAACAGGAGCGGCACTGGCCCGCACCACCCCGGTAATCGCAAAGTATCGCGCACTCGTGGCTGACCAGGCCACCAAGAAGGAAGTGGCCCGCAAGCAGGCCGAGGCCGACCAGGTCACCTACGATAAGCTCAACTATCACGACGACCAGTTCGACCTCTCCGATGCCCTCACGGCCATCGCCATCTCCCTGCTCGCCCTCACCTCGCTCACACAACGACGATGGCTCTTCTGGGTAGCGATCGTGGCGACGGTGTTCGGGGTCATCATGGGAGTGGCCGGTTTGTTCAGCCTGCAATTGCACTCCGATACGCTCGCCAAGCTGCTCTCCTGACCTTTCATGAGGTATTGATGCGTCACGCCGCACTGCTGCTCCTGCTCGCCACCGCTTCGGCGGGCGCGCAGTCCGCTCGGCCGCTCCTGCTGGTGCCGCAGCCGCGCGAAGCGCAGCCTCAACGCGACATCACACTCGCGCGCGGCATCGAGATCGTGTTGCCGGCTGATTCGTCGGACGCCTTTGCCGCGCGCGACCTCCGTGATGCGATGCGCGAGTTCGGCGTGCCGCTATCCAAGGGTGAGGCCAGCGCGCGAGTCACGTTCCATCGGGCGTCGTCAGCCGGCGGCCGCGCGATTCTGGCAAAGGCGAAGCTGACCTTCGACGCCGGCATGCACGACGAGGGCTACATCATCGTGCCGGAGGGCTCGTCGCTGTCGGTCATCGGCGACACGCCAGAGGGGGTGTTCTACGGTGCGCAAACCGTGAAGCAGTTGGTGGAGGGACGCGGGCCCTCGGCAGTGCTGCGACTGGCCACCGTGCGTGACTGGCCGGCCATGAAGTACCGCGGCCTGCATGACGATCTCTCGCGCGGTCCCGTGCCGAGCATGGAGTTCATGAAGCGGCAGATGCGCACCTTCGCCGCCTACAAGATGAACGTGTACTCGCCGTACTTCGAGCACACGCTCACCTATCTCTCCAATCCGATGGTCGCTCCGCCGGGCGGCGCGCTGTCACGCGCGGACGTGGCGGAGCTCGTGTCCTACGCACGGCGCTACCACATCGACGTCATCCCGGAGCAGGAAGCGTTCGGCCACCTGCATCACATGCTCAAGTACGAACTGTACGCGCCGTTGGCCGAGACACCGCGTGGCCACGTGCTCGCGCCTGGGCAGCCGGGGTCGATGTCGCTCATCAAGCAGTGGTTCGCGGAGATCGACTCCATCTTCCCGAGCAAGTTCGTGCACCTCGGCGCCGACGAGACCTTCGAACTTGGACGTGGCCAGACGGCCGATGCCGTGAAGCGCGACAGTATCGGCCCGGTGTATCTCGGCTTCCTCAAGAACATCGTGACGTCGATCAAGAAGCCCGGCAAGCGCTACTTGTTCTGGGGCGACATCGCCGGCAATCACCCGAACCTCGTGGGCTCGCTCCCCAAGGAGATGATCGCCGTGGCGTGGGACTACGGCGCCAACAACAGCTTCGAGCGACAGATCCGCCCGTTCACCAATGCCGGCATCGAGACATGGGTCTCGCCTGGGGTAAGCAGCTGGAACTTCGTCTATCCCAACAACAACACGGCGTTCATCAACATCCGGAACTTCGTGCGCGATGGCCAGAAACTCGGTGCCACCGGCCTGCTGAATACCACATGGGACGACGACGGCGAGGCCATCTTCAACCAGACGTGGATGGGCGTGCTGTTCGGCGCCGCCGCAGGGTGGCAGCCGGGCGAGAGCAGCATCGACGCCTTCCAGCGTTCATTTGGGCGCGCGTTCCATCGTGACACCACGGGGCTGGCCAATTCTGCAGAGCGGCAGTTGATGGCCGCCCATGCGGTGCTCCAGAAAGCGGGCATCGGCAGCGGCAGTGACGGATTGTTCTGGCAGGATCCCTTTGGCGCCGACGGCGTGATCATGGCCAATCGCATTCGGCCCGTGACGCACGACCTTCGCATCGCGGCGGAATCGGCGATGGTGTACATCGCGCAACTCCGGAATGCGGGCGCGGTGGTGCACCCCGAGGCGCTGGATGCCATGGAGCTTGGTGCGCGACGCCTCGACCTGATCGGCATGAAGTACCAGATCGCCGACGACATCCGCCTGGCGTACTCGCACGCGGCGGACACAACGCGCCGCGACTCCGGACACGAACTCGGCGAGATCACGGGCATCAATGGCCGAGCGCAGGACCTGCGCGATGCCTATGGTCTCACGCGTGAATTGTACGAGGCCGCGTGGATGCGCGAGAATCGGCCGTATTGGATGCGCAGCGTACTCGTGAAGTACGACGTCGCGATGCAGCTCTGGCAGACGCGCGCCAATCAGGTGGCCAATGCGCGCTCCGAGCTGGGCCGTTCGAAGAAACTGCCGTCGGGCGACAGCATCGGAATTCCCGCGCCCCAGTAGCGTGGGCGGGCGGGATGCACCGGCAGGCCGAACGCCGAGTATCTTTGACATGAACGGAACAGACCCCTCTTACCACTCCTGACGCATGTTCGACGCTGAGTATTTCCGGACCACCCTGCCCCGCGACGTGGAGGCCATGGGCGGCTCGCCGATCGTGGAGGTTCACCTCGTGTCCGGCCAGTCGCATCGCGTGCGCTCCGTCACCGACGTGGGCATTGGTGTCGTGACGCTCGAGGCGTACCTGGGCAAGGGAGACCTCGCGCATCACAAGCCCCGCTTCGGAGCGTCGGGCGCGGATGCCGAGGCGCATGATGTTTTTCGCGCGGTCGTTTCGTATGACAGCGTGGCGGCGGTGATTCTCGACCCGTCGGTGTCCAGCGAGCGCGCGCGGACAGGTTTCGCGTCGCCGGGTTTCGTCGCGCAGTGATCGTGTCGTCGTGACGAGTGATCCAGGGCGCGTCGTCGTGGTGGCGGCGGGCTTTGCGCTCTGGGTTGGCGGCCGGTGCATCGCCGCCGCGCGCTGGTCCGACATCAAGCGCCTTCGCGGCTATCGTCGCGCCGGTACTGGCCCGGATGCCATCTGCCTTGGCGTGGATCTCAAGGACGGCAGCGTGATGGAACTCAAGGAACAGGCGCCGGGCTTCGATGCGTTTCTCGATCGCGCGCAGACTGTACTGCCGGGCCTTCTTCCTTTCGCGGCGTGGCATCCCGCCCTGAGCCTTGCGCCGAGTGAAGGCGACGGCACGGTGTTGTTCGAGCGCAAGAAAGGGCGGTAAGGAGCCCCGCGACCCATCGATCTGAGCCGCACCGCCGGTCCGCATCCTGTATAGTTCAATGATGTGGAGCAGGTGCAGTCTCATGCAGGACCTCGAGGTATTGATCATGGCGCAGCGCAATGTGACGGACACGGCAGGCCGGAGCTGGCAGGTACAGTCCGCAGCCATTCCGGAAGTGGGAGGTGTGTCCGCGCGCCCCATTGGACTGGATGTGGTCCTGAACTGCACCACGGCCACGGTCGCAAAGCCGGTGGCGGTCACGGTTGGTTGGCAGTGGGAGAAGATGGCGGACAGTGGTTTGGCCCGCATGATCAGCCTCGCGTCGCCGTTGCCAAAGCGTTGATTTGCCGAGGGCCTCACGGCCGCGAGAGTTATCGCTGAACCCCCTTTGAGCTCGGGCTCGAGCGCGAGCGGCGAGCTACAGCATGAGCGTGGGCGTGAGCTTCCAGCACTGAGCACATTAGGGCTCGAGCTCGAGCTCGGAGCTACAGCTTGAGCTCTGACATGCTCAGTGCTGGAGGCTCACGCTCACGCTCATGCTCCCGCTGATGGCTCAGACTCCTGCTCATGCTCCCGTTGTTCGCTCGCATGGCGCGCCGTCTGGGTGCTGAGCTATGGCGGTGCCCGCTGGACGTTTGCGCGCCCCCGTCGCAAGATTCTCGCGCCCCCCGCCTGAATTCCCTTTCCCGTCGCGCCATGCTCCGCCGCTCCGGCCTCGCCGCCACGCTCGCGCTCTCGCTCTCGCTCAGCTTCTCACTGTCGGCCCAGCGAGGCGCTCCGCAGCCGGGTGTCACCGGCGATTACCTCATCAAGGACTTCAAGTTCGCGAGCGGCGAAGTGCTGCCCGAACTCAAGCTCCACTATCGCACCCTCGGCCAAGCTCGCCGCGATGGCGCCGGCGTCGTGCGCAATGCGGTGCTCATCATGCACGGCACGGGCGGAACAGGTACGCAGTTTCTCGGCGCGCAGTTCGCGAACGAGTTGTACGGCGCCGGCCAGCCGCTCGACACCACGCGCTTCTATGTCGTCCTGCTGGATGACATCGGTCACGGACTCTCGAGCAAGCCGAGCGACGGCCTGCACGCGAAGTTTCCGCACTACAACTACGACGACATGGTGGACGCCAACCATCGGCTGCTCACCGAGAAGCTTGGCGTCGCACACCTTCGTCTCGCGATGGGAACGTCCATGGGCGGGATGCACAGTTGGGTCTGGGGCGAACGATATCCGGACTTCATGGACGGCCTCGTGCCGCTGGCCAGTGCGCCGGTGCAGATTGCCGGCCGCAACCGGATGATTCGCCGCATGGCAATGGACGACATCCGCAACGACCCCGAATGGAAGGGCGGCGAGTACACCAGGCAACCGAGCGGCTTGCGCGGGGCGGCCCAGCTGCTGTTCATCATGACGAGCGCCCCGCTGGTGCAGCAGCGCGCTGCCCCCACCCGTGACTCCGCCGATGCGCAGATCAACCGGTCCCTCGACGATCGCATGCGCACCACTGACGCGAACGACTTTCTGTACCAGTTCGATTCCTCGCGCGATTACAACCCGGAACCGATGCTCGAGAAGATCAAGGCGCCGCTGCTCGCCATCAACTCGGCCGACGATCAGGTGAACCCGCCGGAACTCGGCATTCTCGAACGACTCATCCCGCGCGTTCCGCACGGCAAGTTCCTGCTCATCCCAATCAGTCCGGCAACACGCGGCCACGGTACGCACACGGTGGCCGCCGTGTGGAAAGCGCCGTTCGCGGAATTCCTCGCGTCGCTTCCGGCGCTCCCGCCGCTGAAGTGAGCGCGGCGGCCGCCATCGCCGGTCGTTCCGCATGACGCTCATTCTTCTTCACGGCGCGCTCGGCTCATCGTCGCAGGTTGCACCGCTGGCCACCGCGCTCGCGGGTACCGACGACGTGCGCACGATGGAACTGGCCGGCCACGGCAACACCCCACTCGGTGACCGGGCATTCAGCATCGGCGCATTCGTCGCGCAGCTTGCCGAGTACCTCGATCATCACCAGGTCGCGCGTGCCGACCTGTTCGGATACAGCATGGGCGGCTACGTCGCCCTCGCGTTTGCACTCGAGCACCCGCAGCGCGCGGGAACAGTAACGACACTCGGCACCAAGCTGGCGTGGACGCCGGATGTGGCTGCGAAGGAAGCATCACGATGCGACCCTGTGACCATTCGCGCCAAGGTACCGCGCTTTGCCGACGCGCTGGCCGCTCGGCACGAAGGGGCCGGTGGATGGGAGGCGCTCATGGGCCGCACGGCGCAACTCATGCGCGGCCTGGGCGAACATCCGCTGCTCGGTGACGATGCGCTGTCGCGGATTGAGTCACGCGTCCGGCTGATGGTGGGTGATCGCGACACCACGGTGAGTATGGACGAAACGCTCCATGCGTCCAGATCCGTGAAGCATGGTGAGTGCGCCGTGTTGCCCGGTACTCCGCATCCGTTGGAGCAGGTGGATCTCGCGGTGCTTGGAAGCCTGGTGTTGCGCTGATACCGGCGCGGCCTGCCGGCGACGATCAATGATGTCGCTCCGCGAAACACAACGGGGGTCCGCCAGTGCGGACCCCCGTTGTGTTTCATCGCTTCCTCCTATCGCGTGAAGCGGAGCTTTCTCACTCGCTTGAGCAATGTCGCGACGACGAGTGCCGTTGCGACGGTCCACACGACTGTGAAATACATGCGCGTCTTTGGTGCGCCGTGCTGGATGCCACCGAAGAAGTAGATGGCCATGAAGAGCGCATCCAGTGCCACGACGCCGAGCAGGAGCTCGAGCGTGGCGCGCCTGAGTGCGGCGCGCCGGGCTGCCCGTGGATCGGCTCCGGAATCAGAAGTCGCCACGATCAGTCGTCACCCATGGCCGGCGCCGCGCGCGGCGGAATGGGATGCTCCGCCGTCATGGGTGGATTGAACCCGAAGCGGCCGGCCAGCCAATGGCGCGCCTCGTCCATCACTTCGTAGAACGTGGGAATGACGAGCAACGTGAGCAATGTGCTGGTG
Source organism: bacterium (assembly GCA_040003455.1). Lineage (GTDB taxonomy): Bacteria > Gemmatimonadota > Gemmatimonadetes > Gemmatimonadales > Gemmatimonadaceae > AG11. The sequence goes on along the minus strand of JBDUCM010000134.1, from coordinate 233 downwards.
AGCACACCGCCAATGATTGCCACGCCGAGTGGCGCGCGGAACTGCGCGCCCTCGCCGCGTCCGAGCGCCACCGGCACCATGCCGGCGATGAGCGCGAACGTGGTCATCAGGATGGGACGCAAGCGAATGGCGCCGGCCTCGATCAACGCTTCGCGCAACGGCTTGCCGTCCTTCTCACGCGCCCACTTCGCAAAGTCGATGAGCAGGATGGCGTTCTTCGCCACGATGCCCAT
>JBDUCM010000133.1:0-14049 GCA_040003455.1 bacterium | reverse complement strand
GCCGTATCGCGTCTCCTCTGCGTCGCCCTTGTTGATGGCGCGCGCGTAGACCACTCCGAACTGCGGGGTGTTGGTCACTCCCAGTGAGTCCTCGGTCGCGATGGCATCCACCCGGACCACGGTGCGCTTCGTCCCGGCGCAGGCCGGGTCGTTCTTGCACTGGCGCTCCCGTTCGTGACCGCCCGTGTACTGGAGCTTGCTCACAAAGTCGTGGAACTCGTCGCCGGTGTAGGCGGAAACGGCTTTCGAGAGCGCTCCCGGCATTCCGGATGGCGCAGGATTCTTCGAACAGGCGACCAGTACACTCATGGCGAGGAGCACAGTGCGCACGCGGCGAATCTGGAATCGCTTCACGATACCTCCTGAAATTGTTGGATGGTACAGGTGGGAAGGCATACGACTACGATCTATGCGCTGCGATTGCCCTCATTCGCGCCAATGTCGGTGCCACTGATGGATCGGCGTGCGACCACAGCGTCAATACTCGGCCCGCCCAGAGCGCCGCAGTGCCGGCATCTCCCGTCCGGGTTGCGAGTTCTGCGCGAAACGCCATGCTGCGCCCCACCGAAGCGGCCATGCCGGCCTCGGACAAGAGGCGCATCGAGAGCGTCGGTAACGCGGTCAGCATCAGGTCGAGCGTGTGCGTGGCCTCAGTTGTATCCCCAACCGCGGCAAACAGCCATGCCTGGGCCATCGTCAGATCGACGTTGAGTTCTCCCTGTCGGCGTGCAGCGGTCTTCATCCGCATGGAATCGAGCATGCGGTGCGTTTTAGCCAGGTCGCCACGCGCGAACACCTGCATTGTCTGGGTTATTGGTGACAGCGTACCCGACAGCGTGAGTGTTGGTGAAGCGCCGCTGCACGCGAGTGCATATTCCATGGGGCGCACGAGCATGCCCCTCCGGGCGACCTCGCGCTGAGCAAGGCTGACGTATCGTTCCAGCAGTGCCCCAACCTTCACCTGGAGTGCGCGCAGCGAGTCATCGCAGGCGCCCAGGGCGGCCCTCATGTAGAGCGCCGTCAGAGCATCCTCAATAAGCGGCACTGAAGGTCCGAGCGATTCCGCTACCGATTCGCCGCTGGAACGCAAATACACCGTGGCGGCATGTTCTCTGCCGAGCAGCGCAGCGATACCGGCGAGGTTGACGGCGACTTCGCCAGTGGCTGACGGCACGGCGGCAAGTATTGAATCGCCAATGGCAGCGGCACGACCGAAGTCGCCGAGCTTGAGGTGCAGGCGAACGTCGGCGGCCCCGAGCCGGGCGCGTTGCGCAGAATCCGCCGCCAGCGCCCGCGCACGATCGAGGGCACTAAGGGCGGAATATCCTCCATTTGGCGTGCCCGTTATTTCGTCCCGTGCCTCGAGCACGCGGGCGAGCGACTCGAATACATCGCTGTTGTCCGGCGCTCGTTGCGTCATGGTGGTCAGCAAGGCGAGCATGGTTTCGCGGTTTCGTCCTAGCGCCTTGGCGTTGGCTGGGGCGACCACCAGCACTCTCGCATCGTGCACTTCACGGATTGAATATGCCGTGTAGGCGATGGTGTCGTTCATCAGATCGGGGAACGCGAAATAGTCACTGCTGTCGGCCAATTTCCCGAAACGAATCCTGCCGCTCTCCGTCACGAACAGACGTCGCCGAAAGTCGTCGGGCATTGCATCATACGATGCCGGCGCGATTTGTATTGCGCGGAGATACGCGTGTTGTGCCGCGGCGAAGCTCCCCTGGAATGCGAAGCCGCTCCGGCTCGCCGACGAACGAACAACCAACGGGTTCAGCGTCTGACAGTAAGCGAGACCGAGCCACGCTCCGGCGTCGAGGGAATCGCGCACACGCAGCGAATCGTACGACCGGCATGCCGCGTCATAGTGCCCGATCTGCATGGCCTGAACCGCGTCGAGGACGAGCACTTCCCGTCCATCCAGCGACGTACGCGCACGCGCCGCAGTGCCCGCGTGTGGCTCCCATGCCGGTTTCGGCTCGCCGTGCCACAGCAGCAGTTGCGCCAGCCACGCGTGGGCGTGGCCGTAGTCGGGATCGGCCGCGATGGCTTGCTGGAACGCCGCGATGGCAGGCTTCACCTGCCACGTCGCCAAAGCCTTCTGCCCCTCCTGATACGCCCGCCACGCCACCAACGACCGCGTCCCCGCATCTCCGGCATGCGACAAGGCAGCCGTACCATCAAGACGAATGAGGTCGTTCGCGAGCCCCCGAAGCACGCCATTGCCCGACGCCAGCATGTCGCGACGACCAGCAAGAGTCAGCTCCCGCAATCGCGTACCGTCAACCGCATCGTACACGCCAGCGCGAATCTTCATCGAGTCACGCGAGACCGTCACCCGACCCCACACCACCCGCCCCGCTCGCACTCGGCGCGCAATCGTCAGCATCCCGCTAAACGACGTGTCGCTGGATTGACGAAGTACATCGGTCACCTTCAGGTCACTCGCCACCTTCAACCCATTCCACTCGCTCAACGCGGCGTACAACCCCTGCGACACTTCCTCCTGCGCCGGCGCCGCTGCACCCACGTATTGAAACGGAATGACCGCGTACTGCTCCTTGTCCACTCGGCCCGCGAGAATGTCGAACCATTCGCGGCCACGGTCCGTGGTGCCAAAACCGAGCGCCGCCACCACAACCACGGCGGCAAGCCAGGGCCACGCGCGACCGGACAAGGGCCCGCGCGTCGCGCGCATGGCTCCCATCTCGCCGGAATTGCCAATGGCCGCCGAGAGGGCGGCGCTGAACGCGCGCGCGTCGTCGAAGCGGTCATCGGGCGAGATGGACAACGCCCTCGCAATCACACTCTCCACGGCCGCCGGCACATCGTGGCGATACTCCCGCAGCAACGGCGGCGTCTTCGATACACGCTGCGTGAGCAGCGACTGCGGCGTATCACCGATGAACGGCGGCACCCCCGCCATGGCCTCATACAACACGCACGCCAGCGAATACACATCGCTCCGCCCGTCAAAGGCGCGGTCGCGCGCCTGCTCGGGACTCATGTACGCGGGAGTACCGGTGATGGTGCCCTGCTGCGTGATCTTCTCGTGCGCCCGATCAATTGCCCGGGCAATGCCGAAGTCGGCGAGTACCGCGTGCCCACCCGAAAAGAGGATGTTCTCCGGCTTGATGTCGCGATGCACAACCCCGCGCTCATGCGCGTACGCCAGCGCACCAGCCACCTCTCGACCAATCCGCACGCTCTCCTCGATGGAGAGCCGATTGTCCGCCCCAAGCCGCTGCCGCATGGAATCGCCTTCGACATACGGCATCACGTAGTACAACTGATCGCTGGCCTGCCCCGAGTCGTGAATGGGGAGGATGTGCGGATGCTGAAGGCTGGCGGTGAGCTTTATCTCGCGGAGGAATCGCTGTGCCCCAAGCGCATGCGACAACTCCGGGTGCAGCACCTTGATCGCCACCAGCCGTTCATGGCGGATGTCGTGGGCGAGATAGACGGTTGCGGCGCCTCCGCGGCCAATCTCGCGCTTGAGGACATAATGCCCCGCGAGAGTCTCGTGGAGAATGGGAGAGATGTCGGCCAAAGCCATCCAATTCGAGACGCGTAATACCAGACGAAGACAAGGCCCAGCCAGCCATAATAATATGGCGATTGTATACCTTGATAGCCACGACCCCTCCAACCCCCACTGCATCGTGCCCAACGACTTTGCGCTGCGGCCGGCAACCCTCGCCGACGTGCCGACCATCCTGCGCTGTATTCAGGGTCTCGCCGAGTTCGAGCATCTGTCCCATGCCTGTCTGGCCACCGAACAGTTGTTGTCGGACTCCCTGTTCGGCGCCGATCCCTCGGCCACCGTGACACTCGCGTTCGACGGCGACACCCCCGCCGGCTTCGCCCTCTGGTTTCGCAACTACTCCACCTTCCTCGCACGCCCAGGCATCTACCTCGAAGATCTCTTCGTCTTCCCGGAGTTCCGCGGGCGGGGCCTGGGCAGGCAGTTGCTGGCGTTCCTTGCGAACACAGCGGTGTCCAAGGGCTACGGGCGGCTCGAATGGGCAGTACTGGACTGGAACGCCGACGCCATCCGCTTCTACGAATCCGTGGGCGCAGTTCCCAAGAGCGAGTGGACTACCTATCAGGTCTCCGGCGCCGCACTCTCGCAGCTCGCCGGATCGGTCCGGTGACGTCTTGCCTCCAACCCAAGGTCAGGCAATAATGGAGAAGGCGGAATTCGTCCGCCTGAGACGCGCGGAGCCCACCGCATGCGCTTCTTGTTGTACGCACCACCCAGGACCTCGGCGATCGCACCCAGTTCGGCGATCAGCATCGCCGCGCACGTGACGCTGTTCGGATTGGCCATCTACGGCAGCGGCGTCCGCAACGTGGACGTGGAAGATCCGCAAACGAACGCGGTCTACTACCTGCCTCCCCCCGATCGCCACCCGAGCAGCAATCCTGCCATTGAACACCTTCAGTACGTCGAACTCGGCACCGGCCTGTCCCCCGTTGGAAAGCCCAACCCCGGCGGGGCACCACCCGCAGAGACCGGCGTGACCGAATCGTCACGTGCAGGTGGCAATCCGGGCACCGACGTGCAGTCGCAGGCGCCGTCCCCCGCCCTCGAGTCGCCCGACTCGGTGTTCTCCATCCTGGACGTAGAGGAGAGTGCCGTTCGCTCACAGGAGAGCGCGGCTCCCGCATACCCGCCTGACCTGGTGAAGAACGGCGTGGAGGGTGGTGTCTTCATTCGGTTTGTCGTGGACACCACGGGACGGCCCGACCCGGAATCGTTCCAGGTTGTCACGGCCACCAACCCAGCGTTTGCCCAATCAGTGAAGGACGCCCTTCCGCAGATGAAATTCACGCCGGCCACCGTTCGCGGGCATCACGTGCGCCAGGCAGTGGAGCAGAACTTCCAGTTCAAGCTCCAGGCGATGCCACAGGGAAATTTGATGAAACCACAACCGATCTCGTGACCGACGGAGAATTCACCGGATTTCGCCCGGCGGGGCTGACCTTTCTTCGCTCGCTTGGCCGCAACAACAATCGGGAGTGGTTCCAACGGCATCGCACGGTCTACGAGACGGAACTTCGCGCGCCACTCTCGGCACTGGTCGAGGAAATGGACGTGCGTCTCGCCACGCTCGCTCCCGAAATTGTCGGCGACCCCAAGCGCTCACTCTTTCGTATTCATCGCGATGTGCGCTTTTCCGCCGACAAGTCGCCGTACAAGACCCACGTCGCAGCCTGGCTGCATCACAGCGACGCGGGCCGAGGCGTGGGTGCAACCACGCCGCACGGTGGTGCCGGTTTCTATTTCCACATGGAGGCAAACCGCGCCTCGCTGGGCGGAGGCATCTGGATGCCGCCACGCCCAACGGTGCAGAAGATTCGCGAAGCCATCGACGACGACCATCGCCCCCTGTCCACGATTCTGCGCGCGGCATCGTTGCGCCCATTTGGAGGGCTCGCGGAGGAGAACATGCTCAAGCGCATGCCGCGCGGATACACTGACACACACGTCGCCGCCAACCTGCTTCGACATCAGTCGTATACCGTGGGCCGAGAGCTGGCGCAGAAGGACCTCTTCAGCGCGCGACTCCCGGACATTCTGGCACGCGAGTACGTCAAGATCCTTCCGCTCGTCCGGTGGATCAATGCAACGCTTGGCCTGCGCACCATCGCGCGACGATAAACGACCAGAGCATCGGTGCCGACGGCCGATGTTCTGTTTTGCACCGCCCTGCGGGAATATGGTATTCGCGCCGCTCCGTCACCTCGATATGTTGCGGTATGAATGCGGCCGGCACCATCTCTGTTCGCCAGGCGACCGTCGCGGATTCCGCGTTGCTCGCCCGCCTCGGAGCAACCACCTTTCTCGACACGTACACGGCAACCAACACGGCCACCGACATGGCCGCGTACGTTGCGGGCGCCTTCGGTGAAGACATCCAGCGCGCGGAACTCAGCAACCCCCGGTACGTGGCGTTGTGCGCCGAACGTAACGGCGCCGCCATCGGCTATGCCATGTTGCGCCGAGGGCCGGCGCACGAAGGGGTTTCGGGATTCAACCCGCTGGAAATAGCGCGGTTGTACGCCGTGCAGGCGCTCATTGGCGCCGGAGTGGGATCGGCACTCATGCAGCGGTGCCTGGATGAAGCGGCATCGCGAGGGCACGACACCATTTGGCTGGCCGTGTGGGAACACAACCCCCGCGCCATCGCGTTCTATCGCCGATGGGGGTTCCAGCCGGTTGGTACACAGGAATTCACGCTGGGTCACGATCGCCAGTCCGATCACGTCATGATGCGGAAAGTCGCCCCGGAGGCATAGCATGCGATACACGGTAAAACTCCAGAACGTCATCGTCGGCCATTCAGAACTCGAGGAGGTCGACGCGTCGCTTGGCCGCGCGTGGGGCGAATTCCGGCCGGGCGTGGGCTACGGCCTGGTGCAACCCATCTTCAATCTCTTCACGCAGGCGGTGCCAATGCCCGGCGGCGAACCAATGGACACAGAGAAACTCGCGCGATATCACACCGCCAGGGAGCGGCTGGGGCTCGAGCTCGTGGACGCATCCGGCCAGCGCATCGCCACCACTGCCATTCACATTGCGGACTACTCGGGACGAACCGGCGCAATGGCCCTGGACGTCCTGATCAGCGACGCAGATTACTGGAAGTCCAGGTAGCGGGCAAACGATCTCAGATCGGCGTCAGCCCCACCCCTTCGTGCGGTCCGGCCGCCAGTTCATCCGCCGTCACGTCGCTCCCCTCATCGCGAACGAAGGTGACACACGCGCTCGCGGCGAGGAGACATAGCCCGCCGAGCATGACGGTGTAGAGCGGGGCGTTCGGGTTGTTCTCGCCAAAGAGCGCACGGGTCAGCGGTCCGAATCCCAGCGACGCGACGATCTCCGGAATGACGATGAAGAAGTTGAACACGCCCATGTACACGCCCATGCGATGTGCCGGCAGCGCGGTCGACAGAATGGCGTATGGCATCGACAGGATCGATGCCCACGCAATGCCCACGCCCACCATGCTGAGCAGCAACATGTACTTGTCGTGAATGACGTAGACCGACAGCAGGCCCACCGCTCCGCACGCCAATGCGGCACTGTGCACGAACTTCCGGCTCGTCATCGCTGCAATTTTCGGCAACGCAAGAGCGACGACGAAACAGGTGATCGAATAGAATGCAAAGGCGAACCCGCCCCATTCGATGCCCTTCGTGTATAGCTCCGACTGCGGGTCGGTCGCACCGAATACGTGACGCGCGGTTGCCGGCACGAAGAAGAGCCACATGCAGAACAGTCCCAGCCACGTCAGCAATTGCACCACGGCCAACTGGCGCATGGTTGCGGGCATCTGGCGAATGGCCTCCATCACTTCCCTGAGCAGGGCACCGACGCCGAGGCGACTCTTCTTCGCGCGTTCAAACGCGGCCATGTCCTCTGGCGGAAATTCGGTCGTGGTGAACACCGTCCACAGCACGCAGCACAGAAAGACCACAGCGCCGGCCTGGAACGAATACTTCACGGTCAATGGAATGCCGCCGGCAGTATTGCCTGCGACGCCAAGTTTCCCGAGCACGAACGGCAGTGCGTTCGCGAAACTTGCACCAATGCCGATGAAGAGCGACTGCATGACGAAGCCGGCGGTGCGCTGCGTGACGTCCAGCTTGTCGGCAACGAACGCCCTGAAAGGCTCCATCGAGATGTTGATGGAAGCGTCCAGGATCCACAGCAGCGACGCAGCCATCCACAGGCTGTTCGATGTGGGCATGAAGAACAGCGCAATGGATGCCAGTACGGCGCCGGTGAGGAAGTACGGACGCCGCCGCCCGAGGCGGCCCCACGTGCGATCGCTCAAGGCGCCGACGACGGGCTGCACGAGCAGTCCGGTGAGCGGCGCCGCAAGCCAGAGAATGGGAACCTGGTCCGGACGGGCACCGAGCTTTTCGTAGACAGCCGACATGTTCGCAAGCTGAAGCCCCCATCCGAACTGGATGCCGAGGAAGCCGAAGCTCATGTTGAACATCTGCGCGGGAGTGAGACGCGGCCGCTGGCTCATGATTCAGTGCGTGGGCGACGAGGAAGGCGACAAGGCGAAGATGTAGCCCTGCATCGGTGCAAGGGTGTGGAGCGGGACGTACGTGTCGATGCGCCCGTCCCGTGCGGGCCGGAGCGATGCCGCATCCGCACCACCCAGGAGGTTGCGCGCAGTGAGGCGAACTCCTCGCACCGCTCCGGCAGCCGACGACAGCGCGACATCATCCAGCGGGCTGCTCCCAAGATTCACGATCACGAGCGCGACGTCGCCGCGATCCCGTCGCAGGTATGCGGCCACGGCAGGCTGGCTCGTCGTGAGCGGCACGAGAACACCGCGCGCGAGTGCATTGGTCGTTGCGCGAAGGTGGATGAGGCGGCGATTCACGTTCAGCAGCGACGACGTATCATGGTCCTGGGCTTCGACGGTGATGCTGAGGGAATCGTCCTGTAGGCGCTCCCACGGCGTGCCGCGCGTGAACCCGGCACCGCGGCCGGCACTCCATTGCATGGGCGTTCGCAGCCGCTCATCAGGCTTCGTGGCAGTCATCCCGATTTCCTCGCCGTAGTAGACAAACGGCACGCCAGGCATGGTGAGGAGAAGAAACGCGGCGACCCGCGACTTTGCCATGTCACCGCCAAGTTCGGTCCGGCTGCGCGGCTGGTCGTGATTGCGAAGGAATGGGACAAGCCGGCCAGGGGGCACGGCGTCCTGCAGCCGAAGCACCGCCGGCAGGATGCCGCGTGCGTCCCCGCGACGGACGCCTGCGATGAGGCTGTCGGCCACCTCGAACGCAAAATATGCGTCGAGTTGGTCGGGATAGTAGGTCAGCAGCGCCCGCGTGCTGTCGGATACCTCGCCGATGGTGTACGCGTTCGGCGCGACCGAGCGAACGTATCTCGCATAGTCCCGGAGCAACGCGTGCGTGCTGGCCGTATGCACGGTGTTGTTGTTCGCTTCCTCGACGAGGTATGGCACGGCATCGAGGCGGAAGCCGTCGGCGCCCATCTCCTTCAACCAGAAGCGGGCAATCTTCTTCGCTTCGGCCACCACGGCTGGCGTCCGGTAGTTGAGGTCCGGCATCCCGCTGTCGAAAAAGGCGTAGTACCACTCGTCACGCACCGGCGACTTGCGCCAGTTGCTCTGCCCCCACGGGTTGAGCTCAGCCGGTTTGGTGGGCGACCAGCGATACCAGGCGCGATATGGTGATGCCGTGTCACGAAGCGCGGCCAGGAAGTTCGGGTGACGACTGGAGGAATGGTTCAGCACCATGTCGACGAGCACGCGGATGCCGCGCTTGTGTGCCGCCGTCATGAGCCGCTTGAAGTCATCGTTCGTGCCGTACTGCCGGTTCACGCGATAGTAGTCGCTTACGTCATAGCCGTGGTAGCTCGGCGACTCGGCCACCGGCATGAGCCAGATGCATCGGGCGCCGAGCGACGTGCGGAGAGACGACGTGCCGTCATTGATGTAGTCGAGTTTGTCCGTCAGCCCCTTCAGGTCGCCGACGCCGTCTCCGTCGCTGTCCTTGAACGACCGGACGAACACTTCGTAGCACGTAGCGCCGCGCGTCCACGCCGGTGGTGACGCCTGCGCCATCGCGCTAACGGGCAACCCCGCGGCAGCAAGCGCGAACGCCATGACGTGCGCGCCACAACGCCGGCCGGCGCGCACTGTCACTGCACCAGCACGCGATAGCCGTGAGCAGGAATGTCGATCTCGCCGCTTGCACCGAGGATGGTCGATGAATTCGCGAACCAGTCCCGATATGCGCCAGGCTTCATGAAGCCCGAGTATGCGGCGCGGACGGGCGCGTCGCCGAAGTTCACCGCGACGAGCACGGTGTTCTTTCCCTGTGACCGACTGAAGGCGTAGGTGCGTTCGCCGCCGTTGGTCCGGAGCGCGGCCTGCCTGCCCCCCCACGCGCCATTCGACAACGCGCCCTGGCTGTGCTTGAGCTGGAGCACGCGCTTGTAGAAGCTCGCGAGCGAAGGACCCGTCCAATCCACCGTGTCCTTCTCGAAGAAACGGAGTCGCTTCTTCATGCTGACTTCCTGGCCCGTGTACAGCAGCGGCATGCCGGACCATATCGTCGCGCTCAGGATGTACGCGGCCAGGTGGTTGTCGCCCATCCGTTCGAACTCCGATCCATTCCAGCTGTTCTCGTCGTGGTTGCTGGTGAAGTACATCCGGTAGGCGTCGCGCGGGTAGGTCTGGTCTTCCTTGGCAAAGTATGTATCGAGGGCGGACGTCGGCTGCTTCTGTTGCGCAAGCTCGTTGAGCAGGTGGTGGAACTCCCAACCATACGTCATGTCAAAGCTGGGATAGAACTGCGGCCCCTCCGCCTCGGCCAGCATGAACAGGCCCGGTCGCACCTTCTCGAGAACGTTGCGCGCGTCTGCCCAGAAGTCATTCGGTGGTCCGCCGGCCACATCGCAACGGAAGCCATCGATGTGTGCGGTGTCGAGCCAGTACGTCATCTCGGCCAGCATCGCCTTCCGCATGTCCTTGTTGTCGTAGTTGAGCGCGGCGACATCCGTCCAATCCGTTTCCTTGTGCTCACCATCGAGGGCGTACGAGATCGAGCCGTCCTTGCGGTGCACGTACCAGTCCGGGTGCTGCGTGATCCACTTGTGATCGAATGCCGTGTGGTTGGGGACCCAGTCGAGGATGACCTTGATGCCGCGCTTGTGCGCCTCCTGCACGAAGGCGTTGAAGTCAGCAGCCGTCCCGTACTCCGGGTTGACGGCGCGATAGTCGGAGACCGAGTACGGGCTGCCCAGGAGGCCCTTCCGGCCGACCGTTCCGATGGGCTGGATGGGCATGACCCACAGCAGGTCGATGCCAAGATCGTGGAGCCGCGCCAGGTGCAGCCGGGCCGCGGCAAACGTTCCTTCGGGGGTGAACTGCCGCACGTTCACTTCGTAGATCACGGAGTGGCGCGTCCATGCGGCAGGCGTGTGTGCGGGAGCGGCGCTCGTTGCGGCGCTGCCCTGCGCAAGCGCCGTGGCAGAGCACGCGACCAGGGCAAGACAGACAAGATTGCGGCGAACGAGCGATTTCATCGGCGATGTTCCTGTGAGGATCAGTATCCGGTGTTCTGCTTCAGGTTGGGATTGGCCAGCAGTTCGGACGCCGGCAGCGGGTACAGGTTCCGGAACGCCTCCGTGACCTTGCCCGCCTGGATGCCACCCTTCCACGTCCATATGCCGGCCGATGTATATGCACCATACCGAACGAGGTCGGTGCGGCGCGAGCCTTCCCAGTACAGTTCGCGCGCCCGTTCGTCGAGCAGGAAGGGGAGGGTGAGCTGTGCATCGGCGATGTTCCCGCTCGCGTTGCCGTAGGCGCGCGTACGCAGGGCATTCACGTACGTGAGCGCCTGCGCCCTCGTGCCACCGCCGCCGCGAAGGACCGCTTCCGCATAGATGAGATACGCGTCGGCGAGGCGGAACATCGGGTAGTCCGTATCCGGGAAATCCTGTCGCTGGCCGGGTACGCCTGCCGACGTGACGTTCTGGTATTTACCGACCGCGTATCCGTCGTTGAAGTTCGTCAGGTTGCTGATCGCGAGTGACTGTCCCGACGAGAACAACGGGGCGGAGCGCTTGTCGGCGGCGCCCGGAAAGAGCCCAACCACTTCGGGGCGCATGCGCAGGCCGTACCACCCGCCGTCGATGCCGAAATCGGTGGCGTTCATGTTGCCGCCCACGGACGCGTGAACCAGGAATGTGGTGCCACCGAACGACTGGGTGTTCTTCCCGTCCTGTGTCACCGCAAAGATGAGCTCCGGCGACGTGTTGTTGTCGGCCTGGAAGAGATGCCGGTAGTTGGGATCGAGTTGGAACGCACTCGTACCAATCACCACCTGCGCTGCGGTGACGGCGTCGGCGTATCGCGGCGTCCCCGTGTACACGCCGGCATTCAAGTAGAGCTTGGCCAGCAGCATCTGCGCGGCGGCCGAGCTGGCGCGGCCGTACTCCTGTGCGCTCGGAGCCGGAAGTTGCGTCGCAACGTCCTTCAATTCCGACTCGATGTACGCGAAGACATTGGCGCGCGTACTCTGCGTCGGCGGCGCGGAGCCGAGCGGGAAGTCTTCCTTCACCAGAGGCACATCGCCGAACAGGTCGATGGCGTGCCAGTAGCTCAGCGCCCGCAGGAAGCGCGCTTCGGCCCGGTACGTATGGATAGAGGCGAGCAACGGGCCGGTCACGCCGCGTGTGGCCAGCTGCTCGTCGGTGGTCTGGCGAAGGAACTCGTTCACCAGCGAAACCTGGAAGTAGATGCGGCTGTACATCGCGCCGAGGAACTGGTTGGATGACCCCCAGAGTTGTGTGTTCAACTCCTGGAGCGCGCCGTCGTTCCAGGCAATGACCGCTTCATCCGTGGGCAGCTCTTCCATCTGCCAGACCAGGCGGATGTACTGCGAGAAGCCTTCGTCGATGCCCTGGATATCGGCATTGCCGGCAGGGCCACTCTGGCCCGACGTGGCAAGGCCCGCGTACAGCTTGGCGAGGAAAGCCTTGTAGGACGCTGTTTCGTTGAAGATGTTCGCCGTGGTGACGGTGCTCTTCGGCTCGACCGTGATGTCCGTGCAGCCGGCGACCGCCACGACGACGGCGGCGCAGGTGACGAACCGCGTGCATGCGCGGATTGACATTGAGATGCCCGTGTTCGCGTTCAAGGGACGCCGGGGAAGGGTGCGTGAAGTCATGTGCCGCCTCAGAACTGAAGGGTCGCGCCAGCCACGAACGACCGGGAGCGCGGATAGATGTTGTTGTCGATGCCGTTGATGCCCGACGTGGGGTCGATGCCGGTGTACCTGGTCGTCGTGAACACGTTCTGCACGGTGCCGAACACGCGCATGGCGTTGACCGTCGGCACGTTCCGAACGGTGTATCCGAGCGTCAGGTTGTCCATGCGGAGGAACGACGCGTCCTCGACGTACACGTCCGAGAAGTACTGCGGATTGACGAAGCCCGTGGTGAGGACCGATGCGTCGAGATTCACGGGCGCCGCGCCCTTGAGGGCGCTGTAGTGGCCGAGGTTGGACGCCACGTTGTTATAGACGTAGTTCCCGAGATACGCGCGCAATGTGAAACTCAGGTCGGCGTTGCCGTACGAGAACGTGGACGAGTGCCCCAGGATCCACTTCGGCTGCGGACTGTGAAACGGCACGCGATCGTTCTGGTTGATGATCTTGTCGCCGTTGGTGTCCTGGTACAGGTCCTGGTCGTCAATCGTGCCATCCTTGTTGACGTCCGCGTAGATCGGGTTGCCGCTGGCGTCACGGATGTGGTGATACACGAAGAACGAGTTGACCGCGTAGCCGGGCTGCAACACTTCGATGTTGTTGCCCACGCCGCCGGCGATGCCACCGGTGAGGATCTGCTCGTTGCCCGCACCGATGGCGTTGATGTGGAGCAGCCTGTTGTTGTTCGTGGCGGCGTTCAACCCCGCATCCCATGAAAAGCCGCGGCGTCCACCGTCGATGACGCGAGCGTTGAGGCCCAGCTCGAAGCCCTTGTTCTCCAGGCTGCCGATGTTCGTGGTGACGTAGTTGGAGAGGTTGGTGCCGGCGGCCACCGGCACGTTGAAGATCAGGTCCTTCGTCTTCTTGGCGTAGTAGTCGAGCGTCCCCGTGATGCGGTTGTTCCAGACGCCGTAGTCGATGCCGATGTCGTTGGACGTCGTCTGTTCCCAGCGAATGCCGGGGTCCGACGCGCTTGGGCGAATGGTGGTGATGAAGGTGTTGCCGAACTGCACCTGCGTTTGCGGCCCGCCAATCGCGTACGACGAGTACGCGGAGTAGTTCGGGATGGCCTGGTTGCCGTTCACGCCATAGGACGCGCGTACCTTGAGATCGGAGATGCGCGTGAAGCGCTTCATGAACCCTTCGTCACTCACACGCCAGGCGAGCGCCGCGGACGGAAACACCCCCCACTGATGCTCCGGTCCGAACTTCGATGATCCATCGCGACGGACGCTGAGGGTGAGGAGGTACCTGTCGCGCAGCGAATAGTTCATG
>JBDUCM010000033.1:0-41810 GCA_040003455.1 bacterium | reverse complement strand
CACAGAGGAAGATCTTCCTCTGTGCCCTCCGTGCCCTCTGTGGTTCAATCTCTGTTAGCCCTTCCTCGGCACCGCGCGCCCGACCACCACCGAGATGTTGTCCGACCCGCCACCGTCGAGCGCATCCTGAACAAGCTGCTCGCACACCGACTTCGCCGATGTCATCGCCGCCAGTCGCTCGCGAATGCGCTCGTCGGACACGTGCTTGGTCAGGCCATCCGTGCACAGCAGGTGCACATTGTGCCAGTCTGCACGCATCTTTGTCACCACCGGCACCGCCTCCGACCCGCCGATGGAGCTGGACAGCACATTGGAATACTGGCTCCGCTCCGCCATCGCCCGCGTGAAGACCCCCTGGTCCAGCAGGTCCTGCGCGATGGTCTGGTCGCGGGTTACCTGTGTGAGCACGCCATCGCGGAACAGGTAGTACCGCGAGTCACCCACCTGTACGAGGTAATACCAGGGCCACACGCCCATCCATAGCGTGAGCGTGGTGGCCATCGTGCGGCCCTCTGCCACTTCCTGTGCGCGAGCGAGCACGGCTTGATGGCTCTTCATCGCCGCGTCCTGCAGCGCGTGCATGAGCATCTCGTCGTTTTCGTTGTCCACGCGATAATAGCAGTCCGTGGTGCGCGCGATGTAGTGCATCGCGTGCTCCAGCGCCGTGGCACTGGCTTCCTCGCCCCCCTCCGCACCGCCAACTCCGTCCGCCACCATCGCAATGAACGCGAGCCGCTCGTCCTCCATCGGAAGACGTTCCTGTTCGCTCAAGTTGGTCTGCACCACCCGCACATGCTTGTGGATGGTTGCGAGCAGGAAGTGATCCTGGTTCTCCGTGCGCACGTTGCCCGCGTGCGAGAGACCGTACACGTCGATCTCGTCGTCGTGCGGTTTCGGTTGTATCGCCAGGGTCGCCTGGTGCGGAGTGCGCATTGGGAAGAACCTATCAGTTGGAGCAAGCCGCGCCAGTACGCGTCAGAACGAGGGCCTTATCACATCATCGCGGAAATGACGGCTGACCCGAAGCTGCCGCCCGTCGACCATGATGGCAACGTAGTCGCCATTGAACCAGGGCTGCACCTCGCGAACGCGCGCAATATTGACCACGGTGCCCCGATGGATCTGCACGAACCGGGAAGGGTCGAGTTCGGTGAGGATATCCTTCAGCGGCCGGCGAATGGTGAACTGCTCCCTGCCGGTGCACAGTGTGACTACGCCGTCCTCCGCCTCCAGTGAATCGATCTCCCCAACGGGAATGAAGCGCACACTGTCGTTTCGGCGGACCGTCAGTCGCGTGGCGTAGCGGGTAACGGGAGTTGCTGCCGTCTCACGTTCGGCCACTTGCCGCAACAGTGCGGTCAGTGCCAGCTCGCGCACTGCTGGCGCATCCGCTCGCAATCGTCGCCTGGCCTGGCCAAGCGCGGCGTGGAATCGCTCGTCGGTGAATGGCTTGAGCAAATAGTCAAGCGCGTGTACCTCGAAGGCGCGCACTGCGAACCGGTCGAACGCCGTGACGAAGACCACCTCGGGCATCGACGCGGTGCCGACGGCGTCGATCACTCCGAATCCGTCCATTTCCGTGAGCTGGATGTCCAGAAATACCAGATCCGGCGCCTCACGCTTGATCGCCGAGACTGCCTCGGGGCCGTTCCGGCATTCTGCAACTATCACGACGTCCGATTCATGTCGCAATGCGTGGCGCAACGCGTCACGCGCGAGCGGCTCGTCATCCACGACGATGGCGCGGATGGGCGGCCTCGCCGCACGGTCAGTCCGCGGCATCGGACGCGGAATGGAGTGCCAAGGTGTGCGCTGGGAGCGATACGCGCACCGTCGTACCACGATCTGTAGCACCACCATCGCGCGGGCCGTAGGAGAGCGACGCCTGGGCGCCGTAGAGTTGCGCAAGGCGCGCGCGCGTGTTGCGCAGGCCCACCCCCTCTCGAATACCGCCATCCACCGGGAATCCGATTCCCGTATCCCGGACCTCCACAACGAGCCATGCACCACGACGCGCGATGCCCACAGTGATCGAGCCGGGGCCATCGAGCGGAGCAAGCCCGTGCCGAAGTGCGTTTTCCACCAGCGGTTGCAGGATGAGCGACGGAAGCGCCAATCCGTCGGTCGAGGGGTCCACGTCCCAAACGACGTCGAGCCGGTCGCGAAAGCGAACCTGTTCAATATGCAGGTAATGCCGGACGAGCTCCAGCTCATCGGCTACGGTGCACTCGGGGCCGCGATCACGGTTGATGGTTGCCCGGAGCAGGTCGCCCAGTCGGCCGATCATTTCCACGGCCTCGGCCTGATCGCCACGACGCACCAGGCCCGACACGGCGTTGAGTGCGTTGAAGAGGAAATGCGGGTTGAGCTCCATTGTCAGCGCGTCGAGCGTTGCGCGCGATACCGAGGCCTCGAGCGCTGCGGCGCGCAGCGACATTGCTGCCCGCTCGCGTTCCTGGGCGCGCACGATCGCTGCGTAGTCAACAGCGACAGAAATGCCGACAACCACCGCGTAGCAGATCATCTCCTCCAGGAGGAACGCGCTCAGCAGGTTCCTCACCTGTACCATTGGCGACGGCACGCCATTGAAGCGCCCTGACGTCAACCAGAAGACCGTTCCCGACAGCGTGGTATGCAACACGGCGAACGCCGCCGCCAGAACCGTGTGCACCGCCGCGGAGCGCGCCACGCGCCCAGGGGCAAAGGGGAAACGGCGCTGCACCCAATAGATGATCGGGGTTAGCAACGCCCATCCGTACCACCAGGGAAGATTGCCGATGAGGGCCTTCGTCAAACCCACGTCGGGCAGGCCCATGGCTGAACGAAGATATCCCTGACCGGTCTCCAGGAGGCCTACTGCGGTCCACGCACCCGCCACGAGCAGGATGCGCTGGCGTCGCTGGCGTCGCCGCACGGCTTCCATGGAATGGGCGAGCATACCGCTAGTATGCCACGCGAATGTCCAACGTGCTCGCGTCCCGTCGAGCGCATTTGCGGGCTGTCGCGCGCATACGCGGCTGGCGGTCTTCGTCGCGCGCCCGCGCGTTACGGGCGCGAAGTTCGTGGCGAAACCACGCCACCACGGACCACAAGGGTTCCCGCACATGCGCACTGTCATTGTCCTGATCGTTGCCGCACTCCTCGCCGCGCACGCACCGGTGAGCGCGCAGTCGCTTTCGCCGCTCCGGGCATCGGCCGACTCGGCCTTCCAGGCACAGGATTGGGCCCGAGCCAGCGCTCTGTATGCCTCCGCCGCGAAACTCGACACCGCCTCGGGAATGACGTGGTTCCGGCTTGGTGTATCCTCTCGCAACGCCGGTGATCTCGCGTCCGCGGAACTCGGATTCAGTCGTGCATTCCGTCTTCGCTTCCAGCCGGCACAGGCCGCCTTTCGCCTGGCTCAACTCGCGGCACTCCGCGGACAAAAGGATAGCAGCCTCGCCTTGTTGCGAATCTCCACGAGACTTGGCACGCAGGTGCAGCTCATCGAGGGCGAAAAAGACTTCGCCGTGTTGCGTGGGAATGCTGGCTACACGCGACTCATCGCCGAAGCCGACTCGATTCGGTATCCGTGTCGAAGCCTGCCGCAGGCCCACCAGTTCGACTTCTGGATAGGCGACTGGGACGTGAGCGTTTGGGGTCAACCCGCCCCTCCTTCGGCACCGAAGAGCTTCAACAGCATCCAGCCGCTTCTCCAGCACTGTGCGCTGCTGGAGAATTGGCGCGCCCTCAACGGTGGTGAGGGCAAGAGCTTCAACTGGTATGACACGAATACAGGGCGGTGGCGGCAGGCCTGGATGGGAGACGGCGGTGGAGCATTGGACTACACCGGCGAATTTCGTGACGGAGCGATGCGCTTCGAAGGGTGGACACTCAATCCCAACGGCACGCGGACGCTCCAGAAATTGACATTCTTCCCCGTGCACCCGGACACAGTGCGCCAACTCTTCGAAGCGTCCAGTGACAGCGGCAAGACCTGGCAACCCACATTTGACGGACGGTACGTACGGCGGCCTCGAACGCCCTGAACCAGCGCGTGTCTACCGGTCCTGCACGTCCGCCATCTCCCGCTTGGCCGCGAAGTCGTACAACGTCACCCGGCGCAGGTGATAGTAGGCCGTCCAATAGCTGCGCAGTGCCTGCACATGCGCAAGCACGGCCCCGTCCTTGTCGTTCTGCGCGTTGTAGAGATCGGTGTTGCTGATCTTCCCAATGATGTACCGGTTTCTCGCGACGTCAAACTGCTTCTCGGCAACGGTGTCCGCCTTCGCGGAGATGAGCACGTTGCGCTGCGCCTGTTGCAACGCCAAGGCGGAGAAGCGAGCCTCCTCCATGAGCGCATCGTGTTGTGCCTTGTTGTTTGACGAAACGCGCAGGTCGTTGGCCTTGGCTTCCTCGACATCCGCGTGGCCGGCGCCCCACTGGAGCATGGGCAGGTTGATGAACATGCTGAGCGTCTGCTTGGCCAGCGGATTCTGGTACGCCTGCCCGAACGCCGGCCCCGTCTGGTTGAATCCCGCGCTGGCATTGAGCGTCGCGTTGAAGCGGTTGTTCAGCTTTGCCGCGTTGATGCCGCGCTTGGTCTGCACATCGTCCAGGGCGCCCTGCTGGATGACGCTCGAGTTCCGAAGCGCCTCTCGCACCGCGACCTCCGGATCCGCGTCCACGGACGGGATGGAATCCGGCGTAGCGATCACGAACGCCTGACCCTCGGGATAGGTGATCAGGCGACGGAGAGCGGCTTCCGCACGGTCTCGCGCGAGCTTGGCGTCGTCGACGGCTGCCCTCGCCCGCAACAGGGCGAGCTCGCTCTTGAGCAGTTCGTTCTCGCCAATCTTGCCCACCTCGTAGCGACCCTTGTTGAGCGTATAGAGCGTGTCGTTGATGCCCACGTTCGCCGTGGCGTTGGCGAGCGTCACCTGCTGCGCATAGAGATTGAAGAACGCGTCCGCCGTCGTACCCGCCACGTCCTCCCGCGCCTCCAGATAGCCGCGCTCCGCCACTGTCGCGCTCAGCGACTGCACCCGCTCGTCCCACACCACATTGCGGGGCTTGAACAGGTCCTGCTGGAGCGAGACAACCACCGGGGACGTCTGATAGAACGTGTTGCCAGGCGTCGCGCCGTTCGCAAACTGGTCAATGCGACTGACCGCACTGCCCACGGAAACCAGGCCACCCGTGAGGGGAACTCGCTGGCTGAACCCCATCTGCACACTGGACTGGTTCTGCGACTGACCGATGAACTGCGTCGAGCCGTCCGGGAGCGTGATGGGATTGATGCCGTGGTTGTAGTTCGCGGCATTGCCCGACACGAACAGTTGCGGAAGCAGCCGGGCATTGAACGCGCGGTCGCGGTACTGCGCCGCGTCGCGAACACTGCGCGCCACCTGCGCATTCGGCCCCTGCCGCAGCGCCATCATGATGGCATCCTGAAGCGTGAGCGTCTGCGCGCGCGTGGGTGCCTGGGCACTGAGTGCCAATGGCGCGAGGACTGCGGCGGCAAGAATTCTCTTGAGCGTCATGGCGAGATGGGGAAGGCAACCGCCTGCGTACTCGGCACGCACCGAGGTACCGAGCAGGGATGTACCAAGCAGGGGAAGTACAAAAAAAGAGCACCAAGCAGGCAAACAGGAGGGGTACCATGTACCCGTACCAGGTACGCTCTCAACGCTTTTATTCGTATCGCAAACAGACGATGACGTCCTGCTTGGCGGCCTTGCTGGCCGGCACGAACCCGAACACCAACCCCACCGCCACCGACACCCCGAACGCAACCGCCACAGACATCAGCGAGACGATTGTGTTGATGTGCGCGAAGCTCTGAATCGCGAAGCTCAGCACCACGCCGATGATGATGCCGGAAATACCACCGGCCAGGCTGATCATCACGGCCTCGCTCAGGAATTGCGCGCGGATGTCCTGCTGCGTGGCACCGACCGCGCGCCGCACACCGATTTCCTTGATGCGCTCGAGGATGGACGCGAGCATGATATTCATGATGCCGATCCCACCAACAACCAGCGAGATGGACGCGATAGCGCCAAGCACCACGTTGAAGATCCGCTTGGTGTTCTGCTGCTGCTTGAGCAACAACTCCGGCACCGAGATCTCGAAGTCGGTCACGTCGTTGTGCCGGCGCTGCAACATCCGGCGCGCCACGTCGGCCACGGCCGGTACGGACTCGGCATTTTCCACCTGAATCACGATGCGGTCGAGCTGGTGGTAGTTCCGCTTCTCGGCACGCTGTTCGTCCGTCTCGGTGGAATCGGCGGGGCTGTTGCTCGCGCGCGCCGCCATCTCCATTTCCTGCTGTGTCACCTCTCCTCGATTGCGATAGCGCAGGAGCATCGTGGAGAGTGGCACGTACACATCCATATTCGCGTCACGGATACCGAGCTTCTGCGCCGTCTCGGCGGAGACTTTTCGATCTTCCAGCACGCCCACCACCGTCAACCACTGGTTGCCGATCTTGATGGGGCGGCCGATGGGGTTCTCCGTGGTGAAGAACTTCGCTTTCACACCCTGGCCGATGATCGCCACGGGGCCCGCCATGGTAAAGTGCCGCGGCGAAAACTGCGCACCCTCCGCAAGCCCGAGGTTCATCACGGCGAAGTACGTGGAGTCCACACCGACGATCTTGCCCGACCTGTTGTGCCCCTCGCGCGTGATGATGGTGTTGATCACGACCTCACTGCTCGCCGAGGCGACCGCCGGTACCGTCGTCTTGAGGCTCTGTGCGTCAAGGTAGGTGAGGCCAGGGGTGAACTTCTTGGTCTGCTTCTTCGTGTCGTCCTTCTCAACCTTGCCTTCCTTCTGCTCCACAATTGGCGTGATGACGATGTTGTTGGCGCCAAGGAGCTTCATCTGCTGGAGGATTTCCTGCTCGGCGCCGTTGCCAATGGCCAGCATGGCAATCACGGAGGCGACACCGAAGAGGATGCCCAGCGACGTGAGCGCCGCCCGAATCTTGTTGTGCCCCACCGCTTCGGCGGCGGTGCGCGCGCTGAAGAGGATGTGCGTGGCGAGAGTCCGGGCGCGCGATGTCGCTGGCGCGCCCGCCTCGGTGGCAACAGCCGTCATGCTCAGCCCTTCTTCGAGAGCGGTACCATGCCGGCCGGCGGCGTTGCGGGCTTGGCAGGCACGGAAATGCTCTTTGCCGTGTCACTCCCCGGGGTCGGCGCAACCGTCGGCTTGAGACCCGGAATCGTCACCGTCTTGACCGTCGCTTTGTCGGTGGGGGCGGACAACATCACGTGGTCATCCTTCGTCAGCCCCTGGCGAACGATGATCTCTACATCGTTCGCCATGCCGGTCTCGATCTGCTGCTTCACGACGCCACGCCCGTCCTTCTTGTACGCGTAGGAGTATCCGCCTTCGTTTACCAGTGCCTCGAGCGGAATGGACAGGGCGTTGGGCGTGGACGCCGTCTGGATCGAATTCGCGGTGGTCATGCCCGGACGGAGCGACGTGTCGGACTTCGCGATCTCCACCTTCACCTCGAAGACCTTGGAGTCCTGGTTCGGCTTCTGCTCACCCACGTTGGCAACGTGCGTCACCGTGCCCTGCAGCTTCTTCGACGCGTCGGCATCGAGTGTGATCTCCACCTTCTGGCCAACGGAGACCTTCCGTACATCCACTTCGTTCACGTAGGTGTCGGACTCCATCTGCGAGAGGTCGGGCAGCGTGGCCACCGTTGGGTTCCACGGCTGCCAGGATGAGCCCACCCCCTTCTTTTTTCCGTTCCATTCGCGGACATAGATCACCATGCCGGCCGACGGTGCCTTGATGGTGAAGCTGCTCAATACGTCCTCGATGTTCTTGAGCTGGTTCTGCTGGCGTCCCAGGTCGGCCGACACCGACGACATCTTGGCGACGGCCTGCTTCGTCTTGGTCTCGAGGTTCCGCTTGGATTGGGCGAACGCGCGCGTGGCCTTCTCGAAATCAATTTCGGCCTGGCGTTTGACCGTCGGTGCCTCGTACTGCGCCTGGTCCTTGGCCAGCTTCTTCTCCTCCAGGAGGTACTCGGCGGTCCGCACATCCTCCCGCGACTGCGCGAGGTTCAGCGTGGAGTCCAGTTGCGCGGTGGTGAAGTCTGCCTGCGCCTTCTGGATGTTCAACTTGATGTCGTTCAGCTTCTGGTTCACCGGCGACCGATCAAGCTCGGCCACCACGTCGCCTTCCTTCACGACGGTCCCTTCCGGGATCAGCGTGGAAATCTTTGCTTGATAGATGTCGATGGTCTGTGCCCCGGCCGGCCCGTCCATCTGGACGAATTTCCGGGCGCGCAGCTCACCGGTGGTGGCCACCGTCACCCGGAAATTGCCGGACTTCACCGGCGCCCAGAGGCTCGCTTCGGCCGCGGAGGCCGTGGAGGGCCACTTGTACCAGGCAACCGGCCCGGCAACGATCAGCGCGAGAATGAGTATGGGAATCCAGCGCTTCCGAAGCTGTTGCATCTCCAAATCCTCTGGTGTGGGGGGCCACCGCGGGGGATCGGTGGCCAGAGCGCACGTCACCCTATCCACCTTGTACTGCGCAACGTAGTACAAAGATTCACGACATTCTGAGAACGCTCTTAGATATCGATTACTTACATGGCCAGAAGCAACGCTGCCAAACGCAAAGCACGTCGGCGCGCCTGGCGGGCCGGTCTCGTCATTGGATGTCGCGAGCCGTAAAATGGTTGGCTACGACTTTGACAAAGTTGCGCAGGTCCCCGAACTCATTGCCGCGCCCGGTTCGGTCAGGAGGCGAGCGTCCGCAATGCCTCGATCTTCGGCTGGCGGCTCTTGGGGCTATCCAGGCTGAAGGAGCGAGCGTCGCCCAGTTGGTCGCGCACGAACGACTCGGTTTCGTCCACAGCGCGGAGGAGGCCCTTGTCCTTCTTTCCCTTCCCGAAAAGGATCCAGACGATTTCCCGGGCGCCAGAGTCGTATTCCCAATACCCGATCAGCCGTCCGCGGTCGAGAATCGCATGCGCGGCCAAGTCGGCAACATTGCCCCCCGAGCCCGTGCCCAGGGTGATCTTTGCAATCGTCGCGCGATCCGACTCGTCCACCAGGGACATCACCTCCCGCCGCGCTGCGGAAATCGCATCCAGGCTGCTTACCAGCGCATAGCTGGGGGTGTCCGGCGCCTGGAACGACGCGAACGCGGCCACATCCTCGGGCAGCAGAAGTCGCTCGCCTTCAACCACAGGCGCCAGGCTCAGGGTAGCCACGGCATCCTTTGCCGCCTTCACCCCGAGCCCGGAGAACCATTGGAACTCCGCCATCGTGGCTGGCCCCACCCAACGGAAGAACAGGCGCGCCAGTTCGGCGTATGCATCTGCGCGCGTGAGCGATCGGGACGCCAATGGGTTGGACGACCAACGCACATAACGGTAGCGCTGCTGGTCCAGTCGTCCGCCCACCGGAACGCGTCGGATCTCGCCGCGCGCTTGAAGCCAGCCGAGGGCCACGGGCAGCGTAGTGATCATCCCCTTTTTCTTCCCTTCGTCGCCCAGGTTTCGCACAGCGCCGCCAACCAGGGTCTTGATGCCGTCGGGATCAAGGGGTTCGTCCCCCAGCACCCCAAGCACGGCCGCGACGAGTGCGTCGATCTCGCTTTCCGGCACTCCCAGTTTGGCAGCCAGACGCATGTCCGCGTCCCCGAACGCCTGTGCCACCGTGAGCCCCACCGCAAAATCCCGAGCCGGCAATACGTAGGTACACCCCCGCGCGGCCGGCAGCTCATGGATGGCGATGCCGGCCACGGCGGCATCCGCGTCCGCCCGCGAAATCCTCGCTCGGGCGAACAGCGTGAGGTACGGACCCACGCCGCCAACCGACCTCGCCCAGCCTGAACGTTCCAGAACGGATGACGGGCTGCTTCCTATAAGAGAGCCGTCGAGACCCTGCCGGGCCCACCACCACGCGCGGAGTTTGGAATCGGTCATGCAGTAATATCGTGTGTCACCGGGGCATGAACGCAAGCAGCGACTCCCGTCGTCGGGCCGCCCGAACTCTGCTTGCCAGTGGGGGAGGTATCCCCCCATACTCGCTTTACGGGACCGAGCGTCCGACGACGGTGGCTCGCGACGCTTGACTCCTTCTTGTGCGGGGTTGCCATGCCAGTCGTTCGCCACATCACCGGCGGTTCGCTGTTCGTCTATCAGGGGCAGCACTCGGTCTTCACCCTCGAGAGCACTGATCTGGCCATCCACTTCCAATTGGGAGACTTGGGCAGCATCCCAATGCCGGCAGAAACCAGCCAGGGCATGGCGCTGGACGTCTCGGCAACGTTGGCTGGGGACCAGACACTGAGCTTCGGTGCAGTAGATTTCAACGGACAGCTCCGTCCCAAGCTGTGGTTCGCCGGAATGCTGCGGATCCACGCGACTCCCTTCGTGGTGCCAGCCAACACCCCGCATCCCATCCATCACAACACACATTTCACGATGGACGGGAACCTGCTGGCGTACACAAGCAGCCCAACGGCGGACGATCCAGGCCCGCCAGTCTTCAACTACCAGCTCACGGGGCATGGTACGGTGACGGTCCGCATGTCACCATTCATTCCCAGTTCCCGTTCAGTGACGAGCTACTTCTATTCATTCACCTGATCCGGGTAACTTGCTTCACCTGGTCCTACAGGAGCATTGATGCACGCCGACGGGCAAACCGAACAGACAGGCGACGTGCTGAATACGGTGGGCGTTCCTGAACCGCTCACCGAGATATTCCTCCGCGCGCAGCACTACGTGGAATCGTATTTCAGCGACCAGAAGAGCGACCCCACGCATGGATCGATTACGATCGCGGGCGAGCGCTACATTCTGGTGCGCGCCGCATCCATGTCGGTGGAATTTTTCGAGCTGGTGGCCTCGCTGTACCGGGACAAGGGTCCGGACGCCGCCCGGTCCGTTGCGAACAACCTCCTGTTCGACGTCGCGCACGCCATCGGCAAGGCGGACGCGCAGGTGTTCCAGGCCCGAATGGGTGTCACAGACCCGGTTGAGCGCTTGTCGGCCGGCCCCGTGCACTTCGCCTATGCAGGGTGGGCCAACGTACTGATCCATCCGGAATCGCAGCCGCAGCCGACCGAGGACTTCTACCTCCTCTATGACCACCCGTACTCGTTTGAGGCGGACGCGTGGTTGAAGCGCGAAGCGAACGTCGAGTTCCCCGTGTGCGTCATGAATTCGGGGTACTCGTCTGGCTGGTGCGAGGACAGCTTCGGGCTGCCGCTGGTCGCCGCCGAAGTGGAGTGCCGCGCCATGGGCGACGAGCACTGTCGTTTCGTGATGGCGCCCCCATCGCGCATTGAACAGCACATCAAGGACTACCTCACACGCGCCAATCTCGAAGATCGTCTTGCCCGCTGGCGCGGCGAGGAGAAGCACGTGGAGGTGCCGGAGTTCTTCCAGCGCAAGCGAATGGAAGACGCATTGCGGGCCTCGCACGAGGCGCTGGAACAGCGCGTGGCGGAGCGTACGCGGGAGATTGCCCGCGCCAACGACGAGCTCGCGGCCGAGATGGCCGAGCGACAGCGTGTTGCGGAGGAGAGCGCTCACCTGGAGCGACAGCTGCGCGAAACGCAGAAGCTCGAAACACTCGGCGTGCTGGCCGGCGGCATCGCGCACGACTTCAACAACCTGCTCGTCGGCATCCTGGGCAACGCCGGCCTCGCGCTGGAAGACCTGCCCCCGGGATCGCCGGTGCGTGAGTGCGTAAGCGACATCGAGACTGCGGCGCTGCGCGCGGCGGATCTCGTCCGGCAGCTACTCGCCTATGCGGGCAAGGGGCGTCTGGCCTCGGAGCGCGTGGACCTGTCGGTCATGGTGCGCGAGATGCTCCAGCTCCTCGGATCGTCCATCCGGAAGAAGGCGGAGCTTCGGTTCGAGCCCGCCGATCCGGGCCCGATTGTGGAAGGCGACGCCGCGCAACTGCGCCAGGTGGCAATGAACCTCATCACCAACGCGTCCGACGCGATGGCGGAGCAGGCGGGAGTCATTCGCGTCAGCACCGGCGTGGAGCACTATTTCACCGACGACGCCGGCTCCTATCGCGGCGGGCCGCTCGACCCCGGCGAGTACGCCTACGTCTCCGTCACCGACACGGGAACCGGCATGGACGCGGAAACGCGCGAGCGGATGTTCGAGCCGTTCTTCACCACGAAATTTGCCGGCCGCGGTCTCGGCCTTGCCGCGGTGCTCGGCATCGTGCGCTCGCACGGCGGCGCATTGCGGGTCACGAGCAAGATCGGATCGGGCACCTCCATTCGCGTGCTCCTCCCACTCGCCGCCACACAGGGCCAGGGACAGGACGCGGAAGGCGATCTGCCACAAGGTTCCGAGTCCCGCCGGACCACGGTGCTCGTGGCGGACGACGAGCCCACGGCGCGTGAGGTGGCCAAGCGAGTACTCGAAGGCATGGGCCTTTCGGTCATCCTCGCGGTGGATGGCGAGGAAGCGGTGCAGCTCTTCGAACGGCGGCACGCGGACATCGGCCTGGTGATGCTCGATCTCACGATGCCGAAGATGAGCGGGCTCGAAGCCATTGAAGCAATGCGGGCCATCGAACCCAACGTGGGCGCGCTCCTCATGAGCGGCTATACCGACGAAGAGTCGGATGACGTCTCGCGCCGGTTCGGTTTTTCAGGGTTCGTGCGTAAACCCTACAGGACATCTGAACTGGCGGAGCGCGTTCGGGAAGCACTCCGTGCGGCCGGTGTCTCTATTCGCCCTGCCGGGAACACAGTAGAATAACGCGCGCGTTGTTCGTCCCCTGGCGCGCTGACCAGATCACGAGGCCGTTGTGATGCATCACTCCCTCTCTCGTTCGCGCGTCGCGCGGCCATTCATCACGCTCGCTCTCGCCGCCCTGCTGCCCGTTCTGGCAGCAGCGCAACAGAAAGGAGGAGCAAGCACGCCCCCCGTGGATGCCATGGCGGCGGTGCCGAAGCTCAATACCATCCTTGTACGGGCCGAAAGCGACCTCGCCCCGATCATTGAACGCTTTTCCGCCGACCAGCAGTCGCTGTCGCGGCGCTACGACGCGACGGATTCTCCGGACCAGCGCAAGCGCATGCGCGGCTTCGCGACCTCGTGGCGCGCTCGGCTCAAGGAGCTGGACTTCGACAAGCTGAACCCCGAAGGCAAGGCCGACTACGTCCTGCTGGACAATCACCTCAAGCACCAGATTGCGGAGCTCGACCGGCAAGACAAGAAGCGCTCCGAAACGACCGCCCTGCTTCCCTTTGCCGACAAGCTGCTGGCACTCCAGGACACTCGGCGCAATCTCACGACCGTGGATCCCACCACGTCGGCGCGAGTGCTCGCGCAGGTGATGAAGCAGGTGGACAGCATGCGCACGCTATTCGAACCGCCGGCTGGCGGGCGCGGCGGAGCCGCCGGAGCAGCCCAGGGTGACAGCGCACCCAAGCCGCGAGCGCAGCCGCCAAGGGTATCGCGCACCGTAGCCAATCGCGCGGCAGACAATGTGGATCAGGTGCGCGGCATCGTCACCACCTGGTATCGATACTACGATGGCTTCGATCCCATGTTCTCCTGGTGGGTGAAGTCACCGTACGCAAAGCTCGATTCATCACTCAATCGCTACGCGCGCACGCTGCGGGAGCGTGTTGTCGGCATTCCACCAGCCGTGGCGCAGCAACAGGTGGCCGCGGGGGGCCGAGGGGGTGGTGGCGGCGGCGGCGGCGGTGGTGGTGGTGGCAACAACAACGACGGGCCCATCATCGGCGACCCCATTGGCGCCGACGGCCTGAAGGAAGATCTCGATCACGAGATGATTCCCTATACGCCGCAGGAACTGATCGCCATTGCCGAGCGTGAGTATGCGTTCTCGTTGAGCGAAGTGAAGAAGGCCGCTCGCGATCTTGGGTTCGGTGATGATTGGAAGGCGGCGATGGAGAAAGTGAAGAACACGTACGTGGAACCCGGCAAGCAGCCGGACCTCATCCGCGACCTCGCACGCCAGGCCGAGGCGTACTTCGACGCGCACGACTGGGTGACCATTCCGCCGCTGGCGAAGGAAGACTGGCGCATGGACATGCTCAGCCCCGAGCGCCAGAAGGTGAGTCCCTTTTTTCTCGGCGGTGAGCAGATCCTCGTGTCGTATCCCACTGCGGACATGACGGACGAGGACAAGCTGATGAGCATGCGCGGCAACAATCCGCATTTCTCGCATGCCACGGTCTTTCACGAATTGAACCCCGGTCATCACCTCCAGGGTTTCATGCAGACGCGCTACAATCCGCATCGCCGGCTGTTCTCCACGCCGTTCTGGAATGAAGGGCAGTCGCTGTACTGGGAGATGTTCCTCTGGGATCATGGATTCCACGCGAGCGCCGAAGACCGCATTGGCGCGTTGTTCTGGCGTATGCACCGCAGCGCGCGCATCATCTTCTCGCTCAACTTCCACATGGGAAAGATGACCCCCGATCAGGCGATTCAATTCCTGGTGGACACCGTCGGGTTCGAGCGCGCAAACGCGGAGGGCGAAGTGCGCCGGTCCTTCAATGGCAGCTATTCGCCGCTCTACCAGGCCGGCTACATGCTGGGTGGCTTGCAGTTGCGCGCACTACACCACGAACTCGTGGACTCGAAGAAAATGACGGAGCGCGAGTTCCATGATGCCGTGCTCCAGGGCGGCGCCATGCCCATTGCCATGGTGCGGGCGCGATTGGAGAAGCTGCCACTTACACGCGACGGCTTGCCACCGTGGCGATTCGCCGACCAACTCCCTCCGCCCATTCCATGGGCAGGGGGCCGGTGAGCGTGCCGCCGTTCGTGCTCGTCCTCGTGCCCTGCACGGAGACAGCCGATCCGTCACTCGACTATTACAACGACTACAGCCAGAGCCGCGAAGAATTCTCGCGCACGTTTGCGGAGCTTGGGTTCCCGTGGCGCTGGCAGCCGGTCACGCCTCGCACATTTCGCGAGGTGCTGACCGCGTTCGCGGAGGAGATGTCATCGCGTGCGACGGTGGTATTCAACCTCTGCGACGGTGACGAAACCAACGACGTGCCCGGCATCTCCGTCATCCATTGCCTCAACGAGTTGGGCCTCGTCTATACAGGTGCCGACGCGTCGTTCTACGAGGGCACCACCTCGAAGATCGACATGAAGCGGGCGTTCGATCTGGCCGGCGTGTCCACGTCGCCGTGGGAAGTGATCAAGCGCGACCAGCGAAAGACCTCGCATCTCTTCGACCGGCTTGGCATGCCGCTCATCGTGAAGCCAGCCGTGTCGGCCGGCAGCATGGGCATCACCATCAAATCGGTGGTTGGCAGCAACACCCTGCTCCGCGAACAAGTGCGACTGCTGCACGACGGCTATCGCGGCTGGGACCTCGTGAGCGGCGGCGTGTTCGTGGAGCGTTACATCGCCGGTCCGGAGTTTACCACCTTCATTGTCGGCGCTGCGGACGATCCCGACAGGCGCACCGTCTACCCGCCTATCGAGCGCGCGTTTCACGCCGCGCTACCCGCCAACGAACAGTTCCTGTCGTATGACCGTCTGTGGGAAGTCTACGAGCGGGAAACACCGCTGGGTGACGGCGAGTACCTCTGGCAGTACCGTCCTGCGCCCGCGTCGCTGCGCGATCGCATTCAATCGCTGAGCTGGGACGCGTACGTCGCCGTGGGCGGGTGCGGCTACGGCCGCGTGGATCTGCGCATGGATGCGGCGTCGGGCGAGTTGTACGTGCTGGAGGTGAATGCGCAGTGCGGATTGTCGGAGGACGAGGACTACACGTCCATTGGCGCCATCCTGCGGTTCGCCAATCGTTCCTTCGCCGGGCTCGTACGGGAGATCATCGACGGCGCCGTGGTTCGGCGCCCCGCGGAGCCATCATTCAGCGGATCATGAAGATTTGCGTGCTCCAGCCCGACTACGCCACGTCGGCGGTGGACTATCAGCACTACGACCCGCGGCGCGATCTCTCGGAGCTGCTCGCCGGACACACCGTTCATCACGTCGCGCTGAACAAGCTCACCACGTACCGGCAGCTCAAGACGCTCTCCACGCAGGGGTACGACATCTTCGTTAACCTCTGCGAGGGATACCTCGACTGGGACGTGCCATCGATTGATGTCATCGATGCGATGGAGCGGCTTTCGTTGCCGTATACGGGCCCGACTCCCACGCTGTACGATCCCTCCAAGATGCTGATGAAGTACGTGGCGTACACGGCGGGAGTAACCACGCCGGCGCACGTGGTACTGGACGGCATGACGGACCCGTCGCACGCCACGAGCGCGTTGCGCTATCCGTTGTTCGCGAAGCCCTCGCACGCCGGTGACAGTCTCGGCATCGACGAACAGTCCCTGGTGACCGCGGCGCACGAACTCGAGCACAAAACGAGCGCAATCATCGAGGCGTTCGGCGAGGCTTTGGTCGAGGAGTACATCGACGGGCGCGAGTTCACGGTGCTCGTGGTAGCCGGCGTGAACGACGGCGACCGGGCAATCGCGCTCACCCCGGTGGAGTTCATCTTTCCCGACGGCCCGCGCTTCAAGACGTACGCCCTCAAGACCTCCGAACTGCATCCGGAGGCCAACGTCCCCGTGCATGACACCGACCTGGCCGCTCGGCTGAAAGAGGCGGCGGTGCGCGTGTTTCACGCGTTTGGTGGCGTGGGCTACGCCCGAATGGACTTCCGCATGAACGCCGCGGGCGACTTGTACTTTCTCGAAGTGAACTTTACCTGCTCGGTGTTCTATGGCGACGGCTACGAAGGGTCGGCCGACTACATCCTGAAGAACGACAGCATGGGTCGGCTGGGGTTTGCCGAACGGATCATTGCGGAAGGCATGGCGCGGCACCGGCGGAGGACGAAGCCGTATGCGATGCGCGGAAATGGTGTGTCAGGGTACGGCATCTTTGCGACCCGGCCCATCGTTGATGGTGAAGTCGTATTCCGCGGCGAGGGCCGCGCGCAACGGATCGTCACCGCTCGACATGCCTCGGAGTGGAGTGATGCCGAGCGTCTGCAGTTTCGTCGGTACGCTTATCCGTTGAGTAGCGAGGTTTTCGCGCTGTGGGACACCGATCCGAACCAATGGGCCCCGCAGAATCATTCGTGTGAGGCGAACACGCAATTCGACGGACTCGACGTGGTGGCTTCCCGGGCCATCGCCATGAACGAAGAGCTCACGCTGGATTATGCCACGTTCATGAACGACGAGAGCGAGCCGTTCGATTGCGCATGCGGCGCGGCGTCATGTCGCGGTGTCGTGTCGGGTGTGGAAGCCAACTCGGTGACCTCGCGTGAGCAGGTGCGGAGCCTCTGATGAAGCTGCGGTGTGGCCTGTTGTTGCTGGTCTTGTTTGGAAGTTCCGCGACCATCGCAAACGCGCAGTCGTCGGCATGGTCTCCGCGGCTCCAGCTCGACAATGACGCCTACAATTTCTGGCTCAATCCCGGCGCGCGGACCGATGAGCAGTACACCAATGGCGTGGTGTTCTCTCTGGAAACCATGCGCGCGCCATGGTGGGGGGCACGCCTTGCCCCTCGGCTGCCCGCTTGCGCCGATCCGCTTGGGCGCGATGGACGCTGCGTGGCTACCGTGCTGGCGATTGCGCAGGACCTGTATACGCCCAACCTGAATCGACCACCCTACTCGGAGCCAAACTGGGAATCCGAGCGCCCGTACGCTGCGTGGCTGCGGGTGAGCGGAACTGCGCGGGTGATTTCGTCAACGGAACTGCGCGAAGTTGAAGTGGCAGGCGGAGTGACTGGTCCCCCCGCGCTCGGGAAGATTGCGCAGTCCATCGCGCACACTATTTCACGGCCGTACACCGTGAAGGCCACGGGGTGGGAAACGCAGGTCGGCTTCGAGCCCGGCCTGCTGGCCGCGTATCATCAGACGTGGCTGGTGACCCGCGGAACGTTGGGGCACGGTTTTGCCTACGACCTGGCGCCGCGCGCCGGCGGCACGCTGGGCAACATCCTCACGGAGGCCGACGCGGGCGCAACGGCACGTGTGGGCTACGATCTCTCCCATCCGTGGGACCAGCGAGCGTGGCGCGGGCGGAAGCAATGGGAAGCATTCGTGAGCGCGGGCGCCGGCGGACAGTATGTGTTGGAGGATTTCTCGCTGGACGGCCGTCTCTTCGGCGGCGGTCGGCATGTGGAGCGCGTGCCAACGGTTGCGCAACACGAGCTGGCCGCCGGCCTTCGCTTCGACCGGTTGACGCTGATGTATCGTGCTGTCACGCGGAGCCGGGAGTACGTCACCGGCCCCGGGCAGCACACCTTCAGCTCAATGATCGCGTCCTGGGGCGGTGGCTGAGGCGATCACTGGCTAGCGCCGGCGCTATCGTTCCAGCTTGAACCCCGCGTCGAGGGCCGGCCGCTCCGGGGCGTTGGCCACAAGCCACCCCGTCATGAACATCCACTGTGTCATGCGCGTAAGTTTGGGGAAATTGATGTTCTTCGGCTCGTCGCGCGGCGTGTGATAGTCCGGATGCAAATTGGTGGAGAACTCGATGGCCGGCACATTGAGGCGCGCGTACGGCACGTGATCGCTGCGGAAGTACCATCCTTCCGGATGTGTGGGGCGGTCCCAGAGCGAATCGATCTTGAATTTGCCCGTGGCCATGTTGGCATCGAGCGCCATCTGCACGAGCTGCGTGGAGTTCCGGTGTGGCGGCTGCACCCCCAACAACGCTGCGGAATCGGGGTCATTGCGGCCGATCATGTCGCCGTTGAGCACCGCGACGATCTTCTCCAACGGTACCACAGGGTGCGCGGCATGATACCGTGATCCCAGCAGACCACGCTCCTCCGAGCCGTGGAAAACGAACAACACCGAGCGCTTGGCCGGCTGCTTCACGAATGCCCGCGCACTGGCCAGCAATGCCACGCTCACGCTCGCGTTGTCATCCGCGCCATTCCAGATCGAGTCGCCGTCTACCGTGAAGCGGACGCCATCGTGATCCTGATGCGAGCTGTAGAGCACGTACTCGTCACGCAGCTTTGGGTCGGTGCCGCGGACAACACCGATGATGTTCACGGACGGCGCGTCGAAGCTTTCCATATGAATGCGAATGTCCACCGGCTGGCCATTCGCCCTGTACGACTCCAACGCGGCGCGGTGCACGAAGAGCACCGGCGCCGTGATCCTGTTCTGTGCGGGGTTCGCGTTTGCCGCCGCGCCCCCGGCGGTCGGCCCATTCCGCGGCACTCCTCCAATCACGTCGTACGTCCCGCGCTCCTGGATCTTCCAGACGCCCTCGTAGGCGATGTCGGCCGTCGAGTCGGCAACGATGATCACCGCAGCGGCGCCCCGGCGAATGAGCGCCGTGCCCTGTGATGTGATGGCCTGGCGCGCGTAGCGGTATTCATAGGTGTTGGTGGTGGTGCGCAACGGGGTGGCGGAGGGAACGAGCGTCGCCACGGCCACCTTGCCGCGAACATCGATGGTCGTGTCGCGCCCGTCCCCCACAAACACCGTAGGTCCGGACACCTCCGCCGCCACGTTGGATGTGGGCGTGATCTCCGTCCAGAGTGTGAGTGCCTTGCCGCCAACCTTCACCGAGCTCGAGATGGTGGAGATGCGGGTGCGCCGCATGTTCCACCACTGGAAGAAGCTGCTGTCCTCGCCGGCCGGCGCGAGGCCGATGGTGCGCATCTGGTCGGCCACCCAGATGGACGCGCGCATTTCATCAATCGTACCGCCCTCGCGGCCGCGCATGGCATCGCCAGCCATGGCGTACATGTCGCGCTTGATGTCCGCCTCCTTGATGGCAGACATGGCCGAGGGCGGCGTGGGCACGGTGCCTTGCGCGCCCAACGGAGCGGCGAGTGCCAGGAGAATAAATGGCGTAAATCGCATGGAGTTCATTGTTCGGGAGGATTGTTCATTCAAGCGCCTTCCAGATGAAAGCTGCGACAACGAGTGAAGCAGCGCCAACGACCAGGCCCGCCATCACGTCCACAGCGTAGTGAAAACCGCCGTAGACCGTGGCCACCATCAACGCCAGCGTCACCGGGATCAGCAGGTATCCAAGCGGACGCGAGAACCGCAGTGCGCACACCGTGGCCACTACCGACGCCGCCACGTGCGACGACGGGAACGCCGTGCCGCGCGTGGATGCCCCATTCAGCAGCGCCAGGGTGAGCGCGCGAACTGGCCCGTCCGGTGCGGCCGCTCCGCCATTCACGAAACGGGGCCCATCCACAGGGAAGAGCAGGAACGCCGTGAAGCACGCGCCGAACGCCACCGAGAGGGCCAGCATGGTTTCCGCAAATCCACCGCGCACGCCCCGCAGATACAGCACCGCCGGCGGCAGGTAGATGAGCACGTAGTAGGAGAGATACGCGAGATGCAGCGCCTCGCTCAGCAGCAACGCGTGCCACTGCGTGGCAAGCGTGCGCGATGGATCGGACGGAAAGAACGCGAGTTCCCACGAATGGACGGTCGCATCCGCGTGCGCCCGCCCGAGACCGGCAATGGGCCAGCGCGCCTCGATATAGAGAAAGGGCAGGAAGAGCAGGGGCAGCCAATCGCGGAGAAGCAGCGGCGCGCGCTCGTCGCGAAGAACCACGAAGCACACCATGCCCAGCGCAAGCAGGTGCGCCACAAGCGCCGTCATGTCGCCAGCGGACCGCGCGTAGTGTACCACGGCGCTGAGCGTGATCACGAGCCATGCGGCGATTGCAATGGCGCAGACTCGCAACGCCCGGTCGGCGCGTGACGACCTTGAACCAAAGAGCAGCAGGGGCCCGCCCAGGGCAGAGTTGGAAGCCGGCGTCACCGTGAGGACGCGCACTCCGTCGCGCGAGAGCAGTGCATCCCATAAACTACCGCGCGTGACAATGAACAGCACCACTCGCGCACCGGCCGCCGGAACGATCGTCGCGGGAGCGCACCTGCTGCTGGCGCTGGTCTACGCGGCGATCTTCGCGGCGCGCTATGGCTATTCGCCATTGATCGTTCCGCTTCACGTGGCCCAGGTCGCGCTCGGCTGCGTAGTGGTTGGCCTGCTCATTCGCAGCATCGCTGCACGGGCAGGTCCACGTCCGTCCCGTCGCACGCGATGGCTCATTGCCATCGTGGGTGCCACGGCGTCGTCACTGTACCTGGTCATCCTCATCGGTTGCGCCGTCACCAACGAGGCCTGGGGATGGAGTGTCTCGCTCTCATTGGCGCGCGAATACGCGTCGTCGCTACCGGCCATTATCGGTAATCTGCCCTTTTCACGGGGCTGGCTGTACGCAGGCGCCACACTGTACATCGCGACCAAACTTGCCATCCTCGCGGCGTGGTGGCGGGTGTCCCTGCGATTCTTCCGGCGTCCTGGGTCCCCCACGTCACGGAGGCCACGTTCCACGCGTAGCCGGAGCTTCATGCACCGGCCCGCAGTCAAGGCGCTACTTCCGGCAGTGGCGGTACTGGCCACGGCGACGTTCATCGCGATCGCGCGATACTCCCCACGCGCCGCCGCGGAACCATTCACGGCGCTCCTCACCGCACCCGGACTTCCAAATCCTTCGCAGGCGCGTGCGCGCAACCTGGCCGCGCGCCGAGCGTACAGCCGAGCGTATGCTGGTGTCGCGAACTTCGATCATCGCAATGTCGTCCTCATCTTCGCCGACGCCTTGCGGGCCGATCACACGAGCGTGTACGGCTACGCCCGAAAGACAACCCCTTTCCTCGACAGCCTTGCCACCACCGGCCGGCTCCGACGCGTGCAGCTCGCCATGTCCACCTGTTCCTTCACGGCGTGCGGCATTCTGAGCACGCTGGCGTCCCGGGACACGCGCGTGCTGGAGCCCGGGTCGCTCAAGGTCCACGACATCCTGCACGACCTCGGCTATCGCGTGAACTTCATCGCGTCCACCGACAATTCATCGTGGTACACGCTGCGCGTGCACTATGGCCAGACGGTGGACTATTTCTTCGACGCCTTCAACTCGAAGCGGTTTGCGTTGAATGACGACCGCTCGGCGTTCGAGGCGCTGGATGCCGTGCCGGCTGCAACCGGGCCGGCGTTCTTCTTTTTCTTCCTGAGTTCCACCACATCGCTGGGCGACAAACTCCCGCAGTTCCAGCACTGGTTGCCCGCGCAGGTAGGTGCCGACGGGCATGCGGTGCAGTCTCTGGTGAACGCGTACGACAACGGCATTCTCGAAGCCGACAACTCCATCCAGCGGATATTCGGCGCGCTCGACCAAAGGGGCTACCTGAAGAACAGCATCGTCGTGATCCTCGGCGATCACGGTGAAGGATTCGGTGAGCACGGACATTTTGCGCACACGAAGTACCTGTACCAGGAGGTGCTGCACATCCCGTTGCTCATCTACGACGACTCCGACACGACATACCGGAATCTCGAATTCGCGAGCCAGAGTGACATCGCCCCAACCGTGCTCGATCGGCTTGGCTTGCCCATCCCCCCGGACTGGCAAGGACACTCGCTGCTGACAGCAGACCCCAAAAGCTTCAGCACGCATTGGACCGACCGCGGGCGACCCTGGCACGCGGTGGTGTATCGCACACGCGGTCAGGTCTACAAGTATCTCTATCAAACCCGCTGGGGCGCGCTCAGCGAGGAGTTGTACGAGTTGGTGAGCGATCCCGGCGAGCACCACAACCTGATCTCGTTGGGCGCGCGGCCGGAACTCTCCGACATACTCTCCACAGTGCGGCGCAAGGCAGAAACAACGTTTTCACGCACGCCGCAGTAGGGCGTCACCGGGGGTGCCGCGCTACTGGTTCGTCCAGATCACCGCCCACTTCGCCAGGCCTGCCGTGTTGCCCATCCGCTCCGGGCCCATGCCGATGTTTATGGATTCGCCGCAGGGAGAGCCTCGCGGCCACCCGCGCGCCAGCGTGTGCGTGGGGTCGCCGCCCGACGCGTACAGCTCCACCACGAGCACGTTCTCGATGGGGGTAGCATCCAGTGGCAGGCCAGGGCGCGACTTGCCGTTGACGAAGACGCATATGGTCGGTCCAACCCGCAGTCCCTTCCTCACGTACGACGGCGAGCCCCGGATCGCATCGGTAAGGGTGGTGCCCCCCGACTGCGTCAGCTCCAGACCCGATACCACCGTGCCTTTCTGCCCCAACCATGCCGCCCGCCGGTCGAAGTCTGCCCACAGCCCTTCGGCGTCGTTCTGACGCATGACGTCGCTTGTCTCGAGCAGCGCGGTCACCTCCGTGGCCCGCTCGGCGGGCAGGTCAAACGACAGCAATTGGTCCGCGTAACCTTCATGCGAAACGCGCACCAGGTATTGTCCGGCCTTCTTCAGGGGGATGAAGAACGCCCCCGTCGAGTCGGTGGTGGTCGCCTGGTTCAGGCCCATCACCTGCACGCGCGCGCGAGCAATGGGCAGCATGCCTGGAAACGTGCCCACCGTACCGTAGACTGCGGTGACGGCGGACCTGGTGCGCAAGGTATCGAGCTGTTGCGCGCGCCCCCAAATGGCGATGGTGATTGAGGTATCGTTGGTGACGTCCAGGTCGCGCGCGAACTCGCCGTAGCCAATACGACGGGTGACGAAACGATACGTCCCAACGGGAACCGCGTTGATCCGAAAGACGCCAGCTTCATCCGTCCGGGCAATGCGCTGCGCGGAGCCGTTACGGAGTTCAACGACTGTCCCATTGAGCGGACGGCGCGTGATGGAATCAAGGATGACACCCGAGACTGTTCGTGACTGCCCTGCTGCCAGCGACCACGCGGCAAGCAGATTCACGATGAAGGCGGCGCAGGTGTGTCGGGCCGGAAACCGCATACGAAAGATCCTCTGGGTTACCAGCGTCTTGTGCGCCCCCGCGTTCGGTGCGCGACTCACGGCGCCGCCGGGCGGAGCTCCAGCCAGTCGTACTTCTGCTCTGTGAGCCGGGCGTTTGCTTGAATCGACACTCCGGTTGGTCCCGCGACGTGGAGTCCTACAGCGGTTGCCACCGGAATATCACAGAGCGCGAATACGCCCCTGCGTCCGCTGCGTGCGTACTCTTCGTGCGACCCGTTTGCGGCAAGACTCCAGCGCGCGCGTACGTCAGCGCCCTCTGTGCCCGTTCCTTGAGCATCCACCACCACGCCGATAAAGCCTGAGCGCGACTTCGCAGCTCCGCACAACTGGCGCACGAAGGTGGCCAGTGACGGGGCCGCAAAATTCACGGCGGCCGAATCACCGGCGTTCAACACAAACCCCTTCGAGGTGCTGTCGTTCAACAACCCCAGATGCTCATGTTGCACCAGCACGCGATGCGCGCCGGGGACGCGAACGTCTATCTCGTAACGGCCTTCCTCGTCAGTCACAACGGAATCCGCCTGGCCCTCCACGTGGACCATCGCGCCGGCGAGACCATGCGCAGTGGTGCTGTCGAATACGCGGCCGCGAAGCACTCCCCCTTCCGTGCCGGCTGGCGTCGCGTTCGCGAACTTCACACGTCCACCCTCGTCGAAATAGCCGGCGAGATCGAGGTCGAGGTTTACCTCCCGCGGAAGACGGTTCCGGAATATTGGGTTCTGGGTCATCCTCGGGCGCACGCGCGGCATGCGAATGTACCAGTAGTTCACGATCCAGGCGCCGCTGGGTGCCTTCGAGAACTCCAGGCGGCCGCCAAGGTCGTACGTCTCCAGATCGCGCCACAGCCCAGTGTACCGGTACTCCAACGACTGCAGCTCGCTGGTGGCGCGATTCACCCAGAGCGTACCGCGCACATCAGGCAGCTCGACATCCGAGATGGGCTCGAACATCAGTCCCACCGTCGCGTTTGTGCCGGCCACGGCGCGGAAGCAGTGCGTGTTCACGAAGGCGTCCGACAACAACGACGCAGCGTCGGGCGCGGCGAAGGACAGGTCACCGTTGGCGGACAGGTATGCATAACCGCGTTTCGACAACACTTCCGCGGCAAAGGCTCCGAAGGCCGGACCACGCACCACACGTGATCGCAGCGTTCGCTCGCGCTCGATCGTTCCATCAAGCGTCACATCTCGGCGAAAATCAGTCACATGAAGTGGTACCGCCCATTGCTGCTGGGTGAGCACGTTCGCTGTGAGGGCCAGGCGGATCTGTTCCCAGAGGGCTACGGCAAGCTCGCCGTCCGTGTCTCCGGCGTCGCAGCGACTCAGGGCGCGCACGGTCACGGCAGGGAGCAGAGTTCGCACGCTGGTCATGGAGATCTCGCGCTTCAGCGATTGCCCCGGTGAAAGCGCGAAAGGGTCCGTAAGCAGCGCCTGATAGCCAATGCGGTGCACGCGAAGCTGATAAGTACCAGGCTCCGGAACGCGGAACACCGCGCGGCCCGAGTCGCCCGACAGCGCTTGCGCGACCACCCGCGAGTCACGGAGCAGCACCACGATGGCGCCGGCGAGGGGCATCTGCGTCGCCTCTTCCTGCAAGCGCACGTACACCGTCGCCGCGCCACGCAATGGACCAGGCCCGTCGGAGGCGCGGCGCACGAGTACCGCACTGCCGGCGCTCGTGATCACGACATCCACGTTGGTGGCGAGCAGCGAAGCGTCCAGTGCTGATCGCACGGTGAACGTGTCGCCCACGAGGCTGACACTCCCCGCCGGCAGCAGGTCCGTTGCGTACACGAATTCCACTCCCGACGCCCGCGAGATGACCCGCAGCACCTCGGCTCGCGTTGCCGAGCGGAGGTCGAGCGAGATGCGCTTGGTGAGCGCCGGCAGCTTCGCCGGATCAAGCGGGGTCGAGCGCCCATCCGCATCGGAAGACTGCTGGAAGAACCTCGGCAACGCCACCGATGTCCGCGTGGTGTCTTGCGCCGCGCTCGCCATCGCATGTCCTGCGCACGCCACCGCAAGCAATACCGCCGATGCGCGCCGCATCATCTCGGCGTGAGCGTTGCCACCGTACCACTCCACGCCACCTTCGCATCGAGCGTGGTCGCCAAGGCGTCAATGATCGCGCGCACCGGCTGTCCGTCAAAGCGGGCGGTAATTCTTCGTGCGCGCAACGCGGTGTCGTCCACGGTGATGCTTATGCGGTACCATCGTTCCAGCGAACGTCGCACCTCGTCCATCGGCGCGTCGTCGAATGCGAGGGTACCATCCACCCAGCCGAAGTACTCGTTGATGCGCACGTCCTCACGCGACGTGATGTGTCCCTGCCCATCGAGACGCCCCACCGCTCCCTTCCGGATCAACACACCCTCGGCCGAGTGCCCGCTGTCGGCGAACAGGCTGTCCGCGCGCCGGCCGAGCGAGACCGCCCCCTCGGCGACCGCCACGGTGACCGCCGCCTCGTCCGCGTAGCCGCGGATGTCGAAGCGCGTACCGATATCCTCGGCGACAGCCGATCCCGCGTGCACCCGAAAGGGACGCCGAGCATCGTGCACGACGTCCACAATGGCTTCGCCCTCGAGCGCGAGTTCGCGGGACGCCACGCCGAATCCGGGCAGGATCTTCACGCGGCTCAGCGGCGCGAGCGTGATACGGCTGCCGTCCTGGAGCAGCACAGTGGCGTGTTCGCCGCGGGCGGTGGAATACTCGCGTGTGGAGGCCGCAACCTGGCTGGCGTGCTGCGCCTGCTGTCGCTCCATCACCAGCGCCACACTCACCGCCACCACGATTACTGCCGCGATGGAGCTCAGGAAGCGCGTGCTGACCGAGTAGTCGTTGAGGCGCCGCAATGGGACGGGCAGCGACGCAGGGCTGAGTTTTGGTGCGACGCGCGAGGTACGAGTGCGCACGCGCAGCCAGAGTGCATCCACATCCACCTCCGTCGTGGCCACGGGAGTGTCCCAGAGCAGCCGCAGCGAATCCAGTCGCGCGCGGTGCGACGGATCCTCGTTGAGCCACTCGTCGATGCGATGCATTTCCGGACCGGAACAATCACGCGTGAGGTACTGCGCGAGTTCAGCGTCCGTGGGAGCGCGGTGGAATGACGGCATACCCCATGAGACAATCGGGGGCAGAACGACCCCTAATCCGGATTTGCGCTTGCGTCATCGCTACGGTATGCGCGGCCGGTTGGTGCCACTGCAAACTCCGTCATTCGTCGTCCGTTGTGCGTTTTCCTACCCGTCCTCCGTGCAAGTTTTCCGTGGTTCGTAATTCGTGACTTGTGCGGAGCGAGGATGGTTCCGCCTGACGGACCACGAACAACGAATAGCGAAAAACGGAAAACGGGTAGGAAAACGCACAACGGACGACGAATGACGGAACGCCAACCCCCGAGACCACTCGGGGCTCCGTCTTCAATACACTCGCGACAAATCCGACCCTAATGGCTCATCGGCGTGCTCCGTCCGTCCGGCGCCAACCCGATGCTCAACATGTTCACCAGCAGCCGCATCGAGCCCGGCACGCCGAGTGCAATCTGCTGCGGAAGCGTGAGGGTGGTATAGATGAACCACCCCTTGCCCAGCGCCGTCGCGAGAATTGCGTTCCGGTTCTCCGCCTGCTCGGGGTCGTGCATTTCGATGGGGCGGGCATAATGTGAATCCGCCGCGCTGGGCACCATCACTGCGCGATCTCCACTCCAGTCCATCCAGTCGTCGGCGCTGATCACGTTTGGCCAGTTCAGCAGGCGCGACTTGTGATCGGCGACCACAACCGGTGCATCGGGCGACGTCACACGATAGGGAATCGGCGTCGCGTACGAAACAGGGAAGGGCAGAAGGCGCGAATCCATCACGGCCGGCGATTCCGCCATCAGCAATACCGTGCCGCCCTTCCGGGCAAAGTCGTGCAGTAACCCGATCTTCCCGAACAGCCCTTCATGCGCCTCGAACGCGCGCGGGCCGATTACCACCGCGCTGAACGAGGACAGATCCAGACGCAGGAGATCATCCGGATCGATGACGACGGCGATAGCGCCGATCTGCTTCAGCGCTGCGGCA
Organism: bacterium; assembly: GCA_040003455.1. Lineage (GTDB taxonomy): Bacteria > Gemmatimonadota > Gemmatimonadetes > Gemmatimonadales > Gemmatimonadaceae > AG11. The sequence goes on along the minus strand of JBDUCM010000033.1, from coordinate 13,980 downwards.
ACGTCGTCTCCAATGCCCTGTACATACGCCACGCTCAACGAGCGCGGCACCTCGATCTCCACCGCGCGAAGGTACATGGCTGAGGTGCGGAATGGGCGAATGGGCGGGAGGTACGGGTACTCGATGGTCCGGAATCCTTCGGTGAACGGCACGCGCGTGCGGGATAATCCGAAGAATCCGAATTCGTGACGCGCCGGTTCGAGGCTGCCGCGCGCGTGCAGGAAGAAGAGGCGCTGCTCGTGGGGCGCCAGCGTGATGGTCGATGGCAGGGAATCAAGATGCAGGCTGGCCGGAAGGATGGCCTTCGGGGTGAACTGCTGCGCGCTATCGGACCACGACTTGAGGGTAACGCGAAACTCCCGTGTCACGCTCTTGCGCGCCACAACCCATTCGAGTGCCCGCTCGAACGCGAGTGTCACTGGAGGCACCTCGGCGAGCGGATACGCACGCGCGCCGAACTGCGGCGTGGCCACGCGATAGAGCACCGGACCGGCGCTCATGGAGACGAATGCTCCGCCAATGTCCACCAGCACCGTCACGTCGCTGGTACGATGGATGTCCTCCGGCTGCGTCATGCCGAGCATGCTCCACGCGCCCGTGAGACGCGTGGTCATTGCAAGCCCGTTCAGCCCATTCTCTGCCGGATAGTAGAAGTTTCCCGCGCGCTGGCCAATGTACCATGGATGGGGATCTACCAGTCCCGCTACCTTGCGGCTCAACCGCACCGTGCTATCCGGTGGAATGGCGATCACCGGTGCTCCGATGGGTGTGACGGCTCCGGTAATGGTCACCTCCCGAAGGGTCACGGGAATGGTCCCGTGGTTCCGTACGGTCACTGTAACGAGCGCCGAATCACCCGAGCCGATCAACTCGCGATCCGAGCTGGATTCGACGGAGATGCCGGCCGCGTTGAACAGTGCCTCGTTCACGCGGTGCTGCACGAGGTCGATGGAGGCGTCGAGGTCGAGTGACTGCGGGGTGCACCTCCCCGCTACGCCAAGATGAACCTGGGCGTCCTGTGCCGAGTGCCGGCACCAGGGCATGTTGATGCGCACACTCGCGGCCGCATCTGCAGCGCGCGAGAGATATCGCACCACACGTGCGGGCTGCTCCAGGTCGAGCGCGCGCCGTGCCGAGTCGGCGTAGGTGGCAACCAGGCGCAGCGTGTGGTTCACGTCACGCGGAAAACCGGCTTCGATCCGCGCGAATGATGTATCGATGCCATCGAACAGCGACTTCTCGCTCGCCGCGGGTGTGTCCGCGTTCACCTGGGTGGCAACACGATGCAATTGCACCAGGCCGCTGCTCCGCAGCGACGCGTCCGACATTCCATGCGTGCGCTGTTGGGCACGACTCTCCGTCGCGATGTCGTTGTAGGTGCGGCCGAGCACCGGGGCATACTCGTTGGCGTCAATGACGAGGCCGGGCCCGTTCTCATACAGTTTGAGCGGCGACCATGGTGCTCCGAACTGCGCCGCGGGAAACTTCACGCTGTCGCCCGCCGCGGTGAACGCTTCGCTCGCGAGCAGCGTTAACGCATCGTGCTGCCCGTCACCATCCTTCAGGGATGCGCTGAATGAATTGATCAGCACATGCGGGCGCACCGCGCGAATGACCACCACCAGTTGCGACAGCAACGTGTCGCGATTCCAGAGCTTGAAGACGGCATCCGCGGTCCGTGCATATCCGATGTCGAATGCCCGCGTGAAGTATTGGCGGCCACCGTCGATTCGTCGCGCGGCGAGCGCCTCACCGGTGCGAAGTGCACTTAGCGTCACCCCCGTCTCGCGTCCGACATAGTTCTCACGGGCTTCTCCGCGCGAGACGGACAGGTATCCCGTTTCCACGAGGTGTCCGCGCGCGAGCCACGCGATCAGGTCGGCGTCGGCATCCTCCGGCAACGTGCCGAGGATCAATACGCGTGGCGTGACGGTGAGCCCGCGAACGAGCAGGTGCAACTGTTCCGCGCCGCGCTCCTGAGCCGAGAGCGATGGGGCGAGCCCGAGCAACAGGGCGGTCACACACCGCCGCAAGGCACGCGAGCGTGCCAATTGCCGCGTGGACGGGGGGACGACGGCATGAATGCGCTTCATCTCGGCAGTGGCAGGGGCGTCGACGCGTGTGACCAATGATTTACTATGGTGATAGTAGATTACGCCGCGACGCAGGGTCGTGTCAACTATCTGCATAGTTACTCCGCTACTGACGCCCAGCGTTGCCGAGTGGTACGGCCGCCACGCCGCGAGCGGCGCGCAGTGAACCGAGACGAGCGCGTGCTACCGCGCGAGCCACACCGCGAGCTGCTCGCGCAGCGACGCCAACGCGCGCGACATGTGAATCTCGACCGTCTTTGGCGAGATACCGAGCACATCGGCCACTTCGACGTAGGTGAGATGGTCGTCGCGCACCAGGGAGAACACTTCGCGACAGCGCGTGGGCAAGGTGCGGATCGCCACGGCCAATGCCGCGGACAGATCCTCCGCCATCAGGTCGGCATCCGCGTCGCGATGCAACGGCGTCACCGACCCCTGTTTCGCGGTGCTGGCCTTGAAGTCCAGCGACAGGCGTTCACGCCGGAGATGATTGATGGCGCGGTTGCGCAACGCGGCAAACAGATAGGCCTTCACGCTGGCCGGAACCGCGTTCTCCGACCGATGATCCCACAGCCAGCAGAACAGGTCCTGAACGAGTTCTTCCGCGACGTCAGGCGTGTGCACGTAGCCCCTGGCAAATACGCACAGGGGAGCGGCGTAGGACCGAAAGAGTACCTCGAACGCCGCGGCGTCGCCCGCGCGGACGCGCTCGAACAGCTGCCTGTCCGATTCCACCGGCGCTGACTGCCGCCGAGCCGCATCCTTGAAAGAGGCCATGCGGCCAGTATGCACCGGTCCTAAGGAATGCGCCAGCGGAACCCGTCGAGTGAAATCAGCCGGTCCGCTTCCGCCGGCCCCCAACTCCCCGCGGGATATGTCGGCATTGGGCTGGCCTGGTGCTCCTCCCAATAGTTGAGCAGTGGGTCGATGATCTTCCACGCCGCTTCCACTTCGTCGCTTCGCGTAAACAGCGTCATCTCCCCGATCATCACGTCGAGCAACAGCGTCTCGTACGCGGGCGCGGACGTTTCACCAAAGGCTTCGGTGTAACTGAAATCCATGTCCACCGGCGCCACTTCCAGGTGCTGGGTGAGTGCCACCGCCGCGCCCGGAACCTTGACCTCAAAGTTCAGCGACACCCCTTCGTTGGGCTGCACGCGCAACACCAGCACGTTGGGCTCCAGCGCGCGATTGCCTGCTTCGCCGCCGAACATCAGGTGCGGTGGCGCCTGGAAGTGAACGGCAATTTCCGAATACCGCCGTGCCATCCGCTTGCCACTGCGCAGATAGAATGGCACACCCTTCCACCGCCAGTTGTCGATGAAGAAGCGCGCGGCGGCATACGTCGGCGTGGGCGAGTCCTTGGCCACGTCGGGTTCCTCACGATAGCCCGCGACGAGGTTCTCCTTCACCGCGCCCGCACTGTACTGCGCGCGCACCGCGCTGGTGGGAATGGACTCCGGCGTCAGCCAGCGCACCGACTTCAAGACCTTCACTTTCTCGTCGCGCACATCATCGGCCGTCATGCTCGGCGGCGGTTCCATGGCGGTGAGCGCCAGCAATTGCATCAAGTGATTCTGGAACATGTCCCGCACCACACCGGCTTCTTCGTAATACTTGCCGCGCGCTTCCACCCCCACCGCCTCCGCCGCCGTGATTTGCACGTGCGAAATCCAGCGACGATTCCACAACGGCTCGAAGATGGAATTCGCGAAGCGCAGCACCAACACGTTCTGGACCGTCTCCTTGCCCAGGAAGTGATCGATGCGGTACACCTGATGCTCGGCAAACAGCGACAACACGAGCGCGTTCAACGATCGCGCGGTTTCCAGGCTGTGCCCAAAGGGCTTCTCGACCACCACGCGCGCCCACGGACGTGCCTGCGGATCAATGTGGCGCGGCACCAGTCCGCTGTCGGCCAGGTGCCGCACGATGGGCTCGAACACACTGGGCGGCACGGCCAGATAGAAGAACCGGTTGCGCTCCGTGTCCGGCCGAGCATGCTCGATCTCGTCCAGGCGTACCTTGATGGCGTCGTAGTCGCTGGCTTCGGTGGCGTTGCAGCCAGTGTAAAACACGCGTTGCGACAACACCTGCCACACTTCGTCGTTCACGTTCTTCACTTCATCCGACTCGGCAAGCGCGGCGCGCATCTTCTCGCGGAACGATTGGTCGGTTTCCGTCGTCTCGCGGCCCACCGCCAGTACCGCAAAATCCGGCGAGAGCAGATGTTCGGCGGCGAGTTGGTAGAGCGCGGGGAAGAGCTTGCGCTTGGTCAGGTCGCCCGTGGCACCGAAGATCACCATCGTGCACTGGTCGGCGCGTTCGGTGGGACGGCCCAGCGTTCCGAACTGGCTCGAAGAGCGGACGTTCATCCGTGCGTTGCTACCGGGAGTCAGCGTGCTCATGAGCCCTTCACCGCATGACCGCCAAACTCGTTGCGCAACGCGGCTAACACCTTGGCGCCGAACGAATCCTCCTGGCGCGAGCGCAATCGCATGAGGAGCGACAGCGTGATCACGGGAGCCGGCACGTCGATGTCGATCGCTTCCTGCACCGTCCATCGACCTTCGCCCGAGTCGGACACATAGCCCTTCAGCTTGTCCAGCCTCGGGTCCTTCTTGAAGGCGTCAACCGCGAGCTCGTTCAGCCATGATCGAACAACGCTGCCGTGTTGCCACAGCTCGGCAATTTTCTGGAGGTCGAGATCGGGGAAAAGCTTGGAGGTGGCAAGAATTTCGTAGCCTTCGCCATACGACTGCATCAACGCGTACTCCACGCCGTTGTGAATCATCTTCACGTAATGACCCGAGCCACTCGGCCCCATGTGCGCGTAGCCGCCGTCTTGCGCCAGTGCGAGGAAGATCGGTTCACAGTGCTTCACGGCGGCCTCGTCGCCACCCACCATGAGGCAGTATCCGTTTGCGAGCCCCCACACCCCGCCGCTCGTTCCTGAATCCACCAGGTGAATGCCCTTGGCCTTCAACCGTTCGCCGCGCGCAATGGAGTCCTTGAAGTTGGAATTGCCACCATCGATGATGATGTCACCGGACGACATGAGCGACGAGAGGGCGTCGATGGTCTCGTCGGTAGGCTTGCCCGAGGGAACCATGATCCAGACAATTCGTGGCGCGGCGAGTTGGGCCACAATGTCGGCGAGATCCTTCGCGGGACTGGCGCCAAGATCCTGATATCGCGCCACCGTTGCGGCGTCGCGGTCATACGCCACGACGGAGTGTCCGCCGCGCATGAGCCGTTCGGTCATGTTGCCGCCCATCTTTCCAAGGCCGATCATCGCGAGTTGCATTCGCCACCATGTTGGAGGAAAGCCACTGTACGGAATGCGGAAGCGAACTTCGGTGCTGCGTCAGTTCCCACGCTGGATCAGGACCGCCCGCGCGGGCGCACCATCGAGCCCGGCAAACTTCACCGGCAGGCAGTACAACTCGTAGTCGCCGGCCGTCGGCTCGCTGAGCAAGAGTCCTTCCACGATCACGATGCCACGCTCCAGCAGGGTCCGATGCGTGAGGTGATGGCCGGAATGGAACTGCTCCACGGACAGGTAGTCCACCCCCACGAGCTGAACGCCAAGCGCTGCGAGATACGCCGCACCATCGGGAGCCACATACGTGTAGTCCGCATGAAATTCCGTGCTGCCACTGGCGAGCCACGCCGAGTTCCGCGTCTTGAGCAGCACGCGCGTTACCCCTGTGAGGTCATGCGCGCGCAACTCGGCCTCGCCGATGCTCGTGACAGAATCCGAAAACGCGAGCAAGCGTGCCGGGCCGATGAGCACGTTCAGCGACAGCGCATCCACCCCGGCGCCGTCGTCGAAGAAGTGCTTGGGCGCGTCCACATGCGTTCCGGTGTGTGAGCCCAGGTCGATACGCGACACATTGGCCCCGGCACCCTGCGATATGGCCTGCTGCGGCGTGATCGAGATGCCGGGGTTGCCGGGATACACCAGGCCGCCGGTGCGGAGCGTGACGGAAACGTCGTAGATACGTGTACTGGATCTGATCATCGCGATTCGTCCGCCGGGGCGGACCGTTCCTCTGGAAGAATGACACTGCTCACACCGTATCCGCCCGCGGCGCGCACGCCCTTCGCAACGGCACGGCGCCCTTCGTCCTGCGGAGATTGCAATGCGCCGCGACTCGCGCGAAACCGTCGTCCCGACTCCACCACGAACAGGTCGCAAAGATCGAGCTCGTGCGCGCACGACCCCTCGCCCCGCTCGGCAAGCAGTCGCTGCGTCCGGGCGATAACGCTCGCGGTGGCGAACAGTTCGATGGCCATGTCGCTCAGTCGCTCCAGCTCCTGCTGGCGTTCGACGATTTTTTCACGATAGACGCGAATGAGACGTTCGGCCGCATCCTTGAGTTCGGCCACGTGTTTCTCGAAATGCCGCGCATGGGCCTGAAGCCGTTCGTGGAGGTGCACGTCGAGCGTGGGCGTTGCGCCAAGGCGGCTGGCAAGCCGCGACGCAGCGAACCCCGAAATCATGCCAAAGTTCCGGAGCGGCCGCCGCAGTGCGACGCCCAGCTCCTTGAGCGCGGCGGCAGGTCCCTGCACGCCGTTGAGGGCGATGAAGAGTCGAAGGATTTCGTTGGTCCCCTCGAAGATGCGATTGATGCGGGCGTCGCGTAGATGCCGTTCGTACGGATACGGCTTCACGAATCCGCGGCCGCCCGCAACCTGCACCATCTCGTCGGCCGTGCGCCACAACATCTCGCTCGTGAACACCTTGCAACACGCTGCCTCGAGTGCGTATTCGCCATCCGGCGCACCGGCCAGCCGCGTCAACTCGCCCAGCATGGCATCGGCCGCGTAGATGTCACTCGCGGCGCGCGCGAGCTTGCGCTGCGTGATTTCATACTCGGCAATGGGGCGTCCGAACTGCACGCGCCCTTCCGCGAATGACACCATGTCTCCCAACAGCGCCTTGGTGCCTGCCGTACATCCTGCCGCCAACGTGAGCCGTCCGCCATTGAGTACCTTCACCGCCACGCTGAAACCCTTGCCCACCGTACCGAGCACGTGGTCGGCCGGCACCTGGAGATTTTCGTAGGCAAGCTCCGCCTGTGTCGACCCGCGAATGCCGAGCTTTCGCACAGTCCCCACCACGCGGAACCCCGGCATATCGGGGCGGATGATGAACGCAGTGGGGCGGTTCACCACCTTGCCGCCCCGCTCGATGGGAGTCTGCGCGAAGGTGGCGATCACTCCCGCCCGGTGCCCATTCCCTATCCAGTGCTTGCGGCCATTGAGCGTCCAGCTTCCGTCCGTATTCTGTGCCGCGCACGTCACGATGTTCTGTGCATCGGATCCCGTCTCGGGTTCCGTGAGCGCGTACGCCGCGAGCGTCTCTCCGCGCGCCAACATCGGCAGGTACTGCTGTTTCTGCGCGTCCGAGCCGAACAGCACGATAGCCTTGGAGCCCAGTCCGCAGTGGACGCCGATGAGTACGCCGAGTGACGCGTCGAAGCTGGAGATGGCGCCGAAGACGTGCGCGTATGCCGTGGGTGAGAGGCCGAGCCCGCCGTATTCCCGCGGGATGGTGAGCGCGAGAAAGCCGGTGGCGGCCAGTTCGCGAATGATCTCTTCCGGAATGCTTTCGTCTTCGTCGATGCGCGCCGGATCAATCAGGCCGTTCCGCATGCGTTCGAGATCGGCAAGCAGTCGCCGAACCGTACGCGTTTCGTCCGGATCTCGCTCGGTGAGGGGAGCGGGGAACGGGAAGAGGAGGTCGTCGTGGATCGCACCGGCGAAGATGCCTCGCACGAACGAGGGGGCGTCGTCGCTCATGGCGGGAAGCTTAGGGAAGGGACATTGAGCGCACCAGACAAATGGACGTACAGTTTTCGCCGCTCGCGACCAGCTCGCCAAATTCGTCGCATATTCGTTACAGCTGTCGCGGTGGAGCCGCACCACCCGGTGTTCGCCTGCCGGGCCAAGCCGCGGGACACTTTCCGTAAAGCGTTGTGGCGTATTCGTTTGGCTCGAATTTCCTGCGGCCGTAGTGAAGCACCCCTTTTGCATGAAGGAGAGTCATCCGCTCTCCTTCACTGGGAGCGACGATGACGTCACTCGGTGAATCCTGGAAGGCATATGAAGACGGTTCGGATCCGTGCGATGATGCTGGGCATCATCCTCGCAGCGCCGCTGTCCATCGCGCAGGCGCAAACGCACGTCTACACACTCCAGGGCACGTTCGCCGATCTCTTCGGCGGACCCAGCCTTACCTCCGACGGCGGCACCCTCGGCCCGAATGGCTACACATTCGGCGCCAACCAGGGCCTGGTGCTCCAGAACGTCTTCTCGGCGGGCGCCAGCTATTCCCTCGCCTTCCGCTCCACCTTCTTCAGCCTGTCCAGCACCACCAACTACGTGAAAATGGTGGACTTCAAGGACCAGGCATCGGACAACGGGTACTACTCGTACCTCGGCCAGGCGGACTTTTATCCGCACAACGGTACCGGCAACACGGACTACGCCCCGAACGTCTCCGCGCTCACGGTGCTCACCAACGACGCCACCACGCACATGTTGACGGTGTACGTGAACGGCCTTCAGCGCCTCTCCATCAGCGATGGCGCGCAGGATGCCGAATTCACCGGACCCAATGGCGTCGCCCGTTTCTTCGAGGACGATTTCTACCTCGGCCAGCCCGAGGCCGCCGCCGGGTTCGTTGACTACCTCGCCACCTACAACACCGTCCTCACGGCCGACGAAGTGGCCAACCTGCCGGTGCCCGCCGTGGTGCCCGAACCAGCAACCGTCACGCTGTTTGCCACCGGGTTGATCGGGATCATCGGCGTCGCGCGCCGGAGAAGGCAGCGGCCGTCCTAGCCACGCCCGTTGCGCGTGGCGTTGTCGTCGAGAAGGTTTCGTCGATGCGCTTCTTCACCCCTCGGGCCGCAATCCTCGCGGCCCTGCCGTTGGCCGCCTTCGTGGCGTGCCGCACCCCCCTGCCGGCCACCACGCCCACGGCGTCGCCCTCGGCGCCGGTGGCCGTCCCGCCGTCCGCGCGCACCAGGTACACAAGCGGCGACGACCTGGTTCGCGCCATGCACGCGCGGTACAGCGCCACCTGGTACAACACGCTCACCTTCAAGCAGAAGACATCCACGCTGCTGGACACCACCTGGCGTGTGCAGACGTGGTATGAAGCCATGCGCGTTCCTGGCCGCCTCCGGATCGTCTTCGATTCCGTGAACTCCGGCAACGGCGTGCTCTACGCGCGTGACAGCCAGTATGTCGTCACGAACGGTCGCGTCCAGCGTCGCGACGCTGGCATCAACCCACTCCTGCTCCTTGGCTTCGACGTCTACGGCAATCCGCCCGAGCGCACTGCTGCACTGCTCAAGAAGGAGGGCTTCGACTTCACTCGCGTGCATACGGCCGAGTTCGAGGGGCGGCCGATGATCGTGGTGGGCGCAGAGCGAGGTGATGTGAAACGGAAGCAGTTCTGGGTGGATGCCGAGCGACTGGTGTTCGTGCGCATCATCGAGCGTACGCGTCGTGATTCGACGAAGATGCAGGACACGCGGTTCGTGAAGTACCAGAAGGAAGGCGATGCGTGGCTGGCCGCGCGCGTGGAGATACACACCGACGGCAAGCTTACCTTCCACGAAGACTACAGCGACATTCGCACGAATCTCGTGCTGGACGACGCCCTGTTCGACCCCGCCAGGTGGAAGACCGCCAAGAGCTGGGTTACTCCGTAATTCTCCCCCGCACTCACAACATGCGCACTCGTACTTTCGCGGCCGCAGCGGCATTCCTTCCCTTCGCCATCGCCGCGCAGCAGGCGCCGGCCTCGGGCACCGTGGTCCTTCGCGCCGCGCGCCTCATCGACGGCACCGGCGCCGCAGTCGTCCAGAACGGCGTAGTTGTGGTGACCAACGACAAGATCGTTGCCGCCGGCAGGGAGGGCAGCGTTTCCATCCCCGCCGGCGCGCGCGTGATCGATCTTGGCGACGCCACGCTGCTGCCCGGCTTCATCGACGCGCACACGCACATCATTGGCCGCCCGCTGAGCGACACCAGGTCGGACGACCAGAACGTGCGCGACTACGCAGCGTATGGCGCCATCGTCGGTGTGGACAACGCGCGCAAGACGCTCATGGCCGGCTTCACCACCATTCGCGTCCTGGGTTCACCGAACTTCGACGACATGGCGCTGCGCCAGGCCATCACCGACAACGCCGTGATTGGCCCGCGCATGCAGAACGCCGGACACTCGTTCGGCATTACGGGCGGCCACTGCGACGAGAACGGGTACAAGCCAGGCCTCATGGACGCCGACTATCGCACCGGTGTGGCCGATGGCGCCGACGAAGGCCGCAAGGCGGTGCGCTACCAGGTGAAGTACGGCGCGGATGTGATCAAGATCTGCGCGACCGGCGGAGTGCTCTCCGAGGGCGACGCCGTGGGCGCCACCCAGTACACGCTGGAAGAAATGAAGGCCATCGTGGACGAGGCGAAGAAGCTGGATCGCAAGGTGGCCGCCCACGCGCACGGCACCGAAGGGATCAAGCTCGCCGTGCAGGCAGGAGTGGCCAGCATCGAACACGGCTCGTTCCTCGATGAGGAAGGGGCAAAGATGATGGCGCAGCGCGGCACCTACCTCGTCCCCACCATCAGTGCCGGCGAGTTCGTGGAGAACGCGGCGAAGAGCGGACGCCTCAAGGGGCTGCGCGCCGAGAAGGCGCTCGCGGCCGCCGCAGGGATGCGGAATTCCGTGAGCCTCGCGCTCAAGAACAATGTGCCCATCGCGCTCGGCACCGATGCCGGCGTGGGCGAGCACGGCGCGAACGGCCACGAGTTCACGCTGCTGGTCACGTGGGGCGGACTCACGCCCATGCAGTCCATCACCGCCGGTACGCTGACCTCCGCGAAGCTCCTTGGCTGGGAGAAGAACATCGGCACACTCGCGCCGGGCAAGTGGGCGGATGTGGTGGCGGTGCCGGGCGATCCCACCAAGGACATCAAGCTGATGGAGAAGCCGAGCTTTGTCATGAAGGGCGGGGTGGTGTACAAGAATCTCGTGCCGGGCAAGACCACGGCGATGCGGTAGGGACTACGTGTCGGCGGCGTGCGCTTCGTGAGTGGCGCACGCCGACTCAACCTGACGTAAGTATTCCGCGAGCGGCCGCATTTGAGAGCTGACCCTGTCCTGGTGAGCCTCACGACGTGCCTCAGCTCATGATGAAACCGAGTGGCCGCGACCCGCGGCCAACCCAGTCCGCGGACGCGGATGCGCAGCAACTCGAGCGAATCTTCCGCGAGCACGGCCAGCTCGTGCTCGACACAGCATATCGGCTCACCGGCAATGCCGGTGACGCCGAAGACGTGCTCCAGGATGTCTTCCTCGGGCTGACCTCCGCGCTGAAGCGATATCGCGAGGTCGGCACCTTTTCGTCCTGGCTACGTCGCGTGACGGTCCGCGCCGCGCTCATGAAGCTGCGCAGCGAGCGGCGCTTCCGCGAAGTGGACGCCGATACCGCGCCCGAAGCGCCCGACCGAAAAGCGGACCAACCCGTGGAGCGCATCGCGCTCGAGCGGGCCATTGCCGACCTGCCCGACCTGCTACGCGTGGTGTTCGTGCTGCGAGAAGTGGAAGGCTACTCGCATGCCGAGATTGCCGAGCTGCTCGCCATCCGCGAAGGGACATCGCAGGTCCGCCACTATAGAGCGGTGCGCCAATTGCGCGCCGCATTGGGAGAATCCTGATGATTTCGTCGCTATCCGCCCTCGCGAATACCCTCTCGCGTGGTCACCTGGGACATGTGCATCCCGCCGAATTGTCACAGTTCGCGCACGGTGACGGCACCGCGTCCCACGCCGTACTCACGCACCTGGCACACTGCCCACAATGCCGAGGTGAGGTTGCCTTCCTGCGCTCGGCACGCGCAGAGGCCGCGCAGGTCAGCGGACCAGTCGCGAACGATGCGCTGCTTCAGCGCGTGCTCGCGCGTCACGCCGCCGGCGAACGCAGCATCATCGCCGTGGACGACCCCGCGCCGCCACGCAACACGTCGCGTCGCGCCTCGCGCATCGTTGGTACGGCGATCGCCGCCACGCTCATTATCGGCTTCGCCGTTTCAGGTCCGCGCGAGAGCACGGCGGGCAATTCGGAAGGCACCCTTCGTTTCTCCGACACATTGGTGCACAGGGGCGACCGCATCCGCGTGACCTACCGTGCTCCGGTGGGCGTTGCCGGTCACGACTCACTGGTACTCCGCGCTGGCGTCCGCACGCCGACGTCGGGCTCTTACGGAAGTGGCAGCCTCCGCGTTGCCGCGATGCTGCATTCCAACGGCAAGGGAGAATACGCGGGAGAATTCCAGTTTCCCACGGATGCCGTGTACGCATCGTTCGCCGTGGAGACTCCCGACGCCTCGTGGGTGGACAGCCACGAACTCCGGCTCTGGCACATCGCCGAATGCGCCCCATACAACCCGGCGATGCCGTCGTACGAGGCGCTTGACCAGCACTCCAACGACAACATGGGGCGGAGCTGGGAGGCAGCCTTTGCCGCGGCGAAGGAAGCCGCACGTCGATATCCGGATCGCGTGGGAAGCTGGTACCACCTCGCCTTCTTCCAGGCTGCCGTCCTCGGCACAGCGGCAACCGACAGCCTGCGCAAGGAGCACCTGCCGCGACTGCGTGCATTTCACACGAAACTCTCCGCGCAGAAAGCCGTGCCGGCAAACGATATGGGTGAGATGTTCTTCTACGCGCGGAGCGAGGAGGATACGGTGATCGCGCACTATTGGCACGATCGCCTGGAGCGCGAGTGGCCCGCGGATCCCTTCACAGTGCAGAACCGCATCGTGGACATCCCGATGGCGGTCCGACAGGATTCGCTACGCGCGCTGGCGGCCTATGATGGGTTGTATCAGGAGTTGGCCGCGACACCCAGCGCATTCGATCGGCAGGGCGAGTCGTTATTGCGGCTCGGATTGTGGGCCGCGGTGTCGGCGCGCGACGCGGACGCTGCCGCGCGGTGGGGCGCACGGTATCTCGAGCACCGCCGCGCGCCGGATGACAGCGCCTGGGTCAGTGGGCAGTTGGTGGCATTGCCCGCCCTTCGCGATGCGCAGCTCGACCGGCTTCGCTCCCTCGCACGGACTGCGCTCGGCGGCAGCGACGGCGCCCGGCCACTTCGCATGACGGCAATTGAATGGCGCCGCGAACTCGAAGGCAAACAATCGCGCATCCTCGCCACGATCGGGCACTCGCTCGTGATGCAGGGTTCGAAGGCGGCGGGTGCCGATTCGCTCGACATTGCCGCGCGGCGCTCATGGTCGGTGAGCCTCATGCGGCAAGCGGCCACCGCATGGAGTGCCGCAGGCGATACAGCGCGCGTCGCGCAGAATCTTGCCCGCATAGCCGTGGATCCGGCCACGTCGCCCGCCACGCTCGATTCACTCACTCGCACACTGCACGTGGCGCCAGATCGGTTGACGCCGTGGACGAATGCCGCACGCAGCGAGATGCGTGAAATCGTCATGCGCGACGGCACCCGCATGACATTGCGAGGTGACCCGGCGCTTCAAGGACTGTCTGGCGGCCGAGTGGGGCTTCGTTCGCTCGTGAACGGCCAGCCCACGATCGTCACCTTCTGGTCGCGATTCTGCGGGCCGTCGCTTGATCAGTTGCCGAAACTGGAGAAACTCTGGGCTACGTTGCATGCGCGCGGCATCGGTCTCGTCGCCATTACGGACGAGGCCATTACGCCTGACCTTCGCGACTTCATCCGGCAAAAGGGACTGAGTATTCCCGTGTACAACGATGTACAGGGCGATGCGATGAATGCGTTCAGCAACTTCGGGACGCCGAGCTACTTCATCCTGGATGATGAAGGAGTGGTGCGATT
>JBDUCM010000032.1:0-42408 GCA_040003455.1 bacterium | reverse complement strand
CGTTGAGCCGATGTTGGAGCTCATGCGCGTGCCATCGATGATGAAGATCGGTTCGTTGGAGAGACTCAGGCTGCTGATGCCGCGGACGCGAATACGCTGGCCGGAGCCGGTCTGCGATCCGGACTGCACCATCACGCCGGGTACGCGCGCCGCGAGCACGTCGGAGACATTGCGCACCAACGCGTCCTGCGTGAGCGCCGACACCGAGACGTTCTCGACGGCGTTGCCCAGCTCCACGCGCCGCTGTTCGCCCGTGGCAGTCGTCACCACTTCACTGAGCTGCACCACGGACGTGGGCATCGCGACATCGAGCGTCGCCGCCCCGCCATCAACGATGGCAACGGAACGCTTCTGCTCCGTATATCCCACGCGGATGATGCGTACTTCCGCCGTGCCCACTGGCACCTTGCGCAACGTGTACTTGCCGTCAGGCGACGTGATCGTGAAGATGCTCGTGCCGATCACGAGAACTCTCGCCTCCTGCAACGGCGTTCCTGCGCCCTGCGCGGTAATCGTTCCTGACAGTGTTCCCTGCGCTGCTGCGACAGCGACAGGCGTCATCGATAGCCCAAGCACGAGCAATCGAGTGACGACACGGTGTGACGTCAGCCATTTCATCGGAGGTGTCTCCCGAGGGGGGTGGGGTTGAAACAGATATCTTGCTCAGCTCTCGCCATATATGTGGAGCATACGACGGAACGCGACGCAGCCGAGGCGTGAATAGCACGCCAGTCTTCACCGGTCATCGGCGGCCGGTAGGAGTCTCCCGAGCGGTGCGAAAGTTCCCGGAAGCAGCACCCGAGATTCGCGTGAAACGAAGTGGCGCGCAAGAGGCTCGCTGATACAACCGACCCAATGCCTCGTGCCACGGTCACTCTCTGCGATTGTCCCGTGCAAAGACAATCATTTGTTGGACAATACAGGCATCGCACCATGCGGCGGCGACGAGAAAAACGGGGGACACATCTTGAGATGCACCGGCGCGCGAGGTAAAACTATGCCACCTCTTTCCAACCTGAACGTGACCTGTCGCCATTCACGCACGCTGTCGGTCTTGTCGGTCCTGCTGGTTCTGATCACGATGCCGATGATCGCGCGCGCACAGACGCCTGCGCCGCGCCGAGCGGCCTTCGATGTCACCGAGACGACCATCGCGGAGATCCACGCCGCCATGCGCGCGGGCTCGCTCACCTGTCGAGACCTGGTCAGCGCCTACCTCGCACGCATTGCCGCGTACGACAAGAATGGACCAGCCATCAATTCGCTCGTCATCGTGAATCCTGCCGCGCTCGCAGTGGCCGACTCGCTCGACAAGCGGTTCGCGAGCGGCGGACTGGTTGGTGCACTGCACTGTGTGCCCGTCATCGTGAAGGACAACTTCGAGACGAAGGACCTCCAGACCACCGCAGGATCGCTCGCGCTCCAGGGCATGATCCCGCGACAGGACGCGTTCATGGTAAAGCGCCTTCGCGAGGCCGGAGCCATCGTGCTGGCCAAGGCCAACATGGCGGAGTTCGCCTTCACCCCCTACGAAACAGTGAGCTCCATCCTGGCAGGTTATACCAGGAATCCGTACGCGCTGGACCGCGTGACGGCGGGATCCAGCGGCGGATCCGCCGCCGCAGTAGCCGCGAGCCTCGGCGAAGTGGCACTTGGCACGGACACAGGAAATTCCATTCGGGGGCCATCCTCGCATCAGGCGCTTGTTGGCATCCGCTCCACCATGGGACTCACGAGCCGGGACGGCGTGGCACCGCTCAACCTCGCCTCGGACATTGCGGGGCCGATCGCGCGTACGGTGGCGGATGCGGTAACTGTGTTTCAGGTGGTGGCCGGTGAAGACGCCGCCGATTCGATCACCGTCCGGTCGCGTGGTCACCGCGCCGCAGACTATGGAGTGGCGCTCAACCGTGACGCACTCAAGGGGGCGCGCATTGGTGTGCTCCATCAGGCCTACGACCGTGAAACCACCGATCCGGAGATCGTGCGTGTCTTCACCGCCGCACTTGAAGACATGCGCCGCCAGGGTGCCACGATCGTGGATCCGGTAGCCGTCGCGGGACTCGAACAACGCCTGCGCACCGCTGGTGGGTGCAACCCCTTCAAGTGGGAGATCAATGACTGGCTCGCGCGGCAGGGCGACCGCGCGCCCGTGCACACACTAGCCGAGGTGATCTCGTCCAGACGCTTTCATCCCAGTATCCGCACGAACCTGGAGTCCGCGCAGGCGGACACCATTCCGCCCGCACGCAATCCGGGTTGCGCGAGCCGGGACGAATTTCGCGCCTGGCTGCGCACTGGGGTGACGGCCTTGATGGATTCGCTCAAGCTGGACGCGCTCGTCTACCCAACATGGAGCAACCCGCCGCGACTCATTGGCGATCTCAACACGCCGCACGGCGACAACAGCCAGCTGTTCTCGCCGAGTACGGGGTTTCCGGCCATCACCGTGCCGATGGGCTACACGCGGGGGCAACTCCCCGCCGGTCTTCAGATCCTCGGGCGCGCGTGGGCGGAGCCCACCATCATCGGTCTGGCGTACGCGTACGAACAGGCCACACAGCACCGCCACGCACCGGCCTCAGCCCCGCCCCTCCGGTGATACTCAAGTCCCGACGAGACCACGCCGCTACTTGAAGGACTGGCCTTCCCTGAGAAGGCGTGTCTGCCGCGTGTGCTGTCCACCAGGTTTGCGCGTCTGCACAGTAGGAGAAACGGACGCAGCGATCTGGATGACAGAGGAGTGACCGGGGTGATTCGACCGCACGAAGCGCCGCGCCGACGCGGACGCACTGTACGTCTCACGCTCATCTGTGCGGTTCTGGCGGTCACGCCCCTCGCGATGGCGGCTCGACCTGCTTCCGCTCGGCGGGCCGCCACCGGCAGGATCGAGGGCCAGGTGCTGTTGTCCTCGACGCTGACGGCGCGCCGCCCACGATTCCGCATCTATGCCGAACCCGGACCTGGCGCACGTCCTCCCGTCCCGATCGTGGATGAGATGCGCAACGTGGTGCTGTACGTCCAGCACGCGAGCGTTCCGGAGACCGTGACACAGCCCCGCTTTTCGGTGGCGCAGAACGACGAACAATTCCTGCCGCATGTGTTGCCGGTGTACCGCGGTACCACGGTGGATTTTCCCAACGCAGACGACGTGTTTCACAACGTCTTCTCGCTGTCGAGCGCCAAGTCGTTCGATCTCGGCCGCTATCCCAAGGGCGCGTCGAAGAGCGTGACCTTCGACCGGAGCGGAACAGTCCAGCTCTTCTGTCACATCCACTCGGACATGACCGCGGTGGTCCTGGTGCTCGACAATCCGTATTTCGCCGTGCCCACCGACGGTGGCCACTACATGATCGAGAACGTGCCGCCCGGCGAATACACGGTGGTGGGGTGGCACGAGCGCGTGAAGGCGATCACCCAGACGGTGCGCGTGGTCGCGGGCGAGACGGTGAAGCTGGACTTCAACATCCCCATTCCGCCGGCAGGGGATGCAACCCGCTGACGAAGACGGCCGCGCACCGCGCACTGCGGCGCCATCTGGAGGGGCACTGCGATCGTTTCGGCGCACGCCACTCAGCTTTCGTCTGGCCATCTTCAGCGCCGCACTCGCCGCGCTCGTTACCTGCGCCACGTTCGTTGCCCTGAGCATGCAGGTGCGCACGAGTACGCGCACCCTTTTTGCCGACGAGCTGGCACGCAACAACCGCACGCTCGTCAACCTGCAGCGCACGAGCCGGCGCCAGCTGGTGCTCACGGCGGCACTCCTCGCGGAGAGCCCCACACTGCGTTCCGCCATTGCGACGTATCGTGTCGAACAGCAGGCGGGTGCCGAGCAGCGTGCGGACCTTACAGTCACCGTGCAGGACGAACTGGAGAAGGTTGGGCGCGACTTGAACGGCGGAGTTCTGCTCGCCACGGACGAGCATGGCCGCGTGTTTGCCGGATATACGAGCGCCTCACCCCATCCGATGGCAGGTGAGGACCTCTCCGCGCTGCCGGCCATACGGAACGCGCTGGATCCTGCCATCAATATGAAGGAAAACGACGCCTATCTCTCCGGACTCGAGGTTGGCGGACACTACTTCAGCGTTGGTGCGGCGCCCCTGATTCTGGACGGCTACACCATCGGCACCATCGTATTCGGAACGCCGGTGGATTCGTCGCTCGTGGCCTCGTTGAGGACTGATTTTGCCACGCAGGTAGTCATCGCCGCCGGCACGCACGTCGTCGGCAGCACGCTACCGGCAGTGCACGCGCTCGAGGCCGCGCGCGACTCCGGCGGAGCGGGACGACTGCTTTCACTCGGCAACGATGAATACGTCGCCGGTGTGGTGCACCTGGGGCGCACTCAGCTTGGTACGGACCTGCGTGTCCTCCTGCTGCAACCACTTACTCCCGCGGTCGCGGCGCTGACGTCAGCGCTCCGGCGGGACTTCATCGTCTATGGTGTACTCGCCGTGGTGTTCGCGGGATTGGGTGCGGCGCTGCTTTCCCGATCGTTGCTGCGGCCGCTCCGCGGCTTCATCTACTTCATGCACGAAGGCGCCAACCGCGACGACGTTCATCACGAATTCAACGTGGACGACGCGTCATTGGAGATCCGGGCGCTGAATCTGTCGTTCAACCGGCTGATGGCATCGGTGCGGGGCAAGCGCGAGGAACTTGAACGGCGCGGCACCGAACTCGCCGCTGCCAACGAAGTCCTCACGGACGAGATCAAGGAGCGCCAACGCGTGGAGCGCGCCCTCCGTGAGAGCGAAGCGCAGCTCCGGCAGTCGCAGAAGCTCGAAGCCATCGGCACGCTGGCCGGCGGTATTGCGCACGACTTCAACAACATGCTCACCGTCATCTCCGGTTTTACCCAGATGGCGCTCATGCGGCTTGGCAAGGAGCACGAGGCGGTGCATGACCTCAAGCAAGTGTCGGAGGCCGCCCACAGCGCGGCAGGGCTCACGCACCAGCTGTTGGCCTTCAGCCGCAAACAGGTCATGCAGCCGCGCGTCCTCGACCTTGAACAGGTGGTAGACGGCATGGAGAGTATGCTGCACCGGTTGATTGGATCCCACATCGC
Source organism: bacterium (assembly GCA_040003455.1). GTDB lineage: Bacteria > Gemmatimonadota > Gemmatimonadetes > Gemmatimonadales > Gemmatimonadaceae > AG11. The sequence goes on along the minus strand of JBDUCM010000032.1, from coordinate 37,337 downwards.
GCTGGAGGTTGTGCATTCGATGGATGCAGCGCGCATCAAGGCCGATCCGGGCCAGCTCGAGCAAGTGCTGCTCAACCTGGCCGTGAACGCACGCGACGCAATGCCGGAAGGCGGTACCCTCACCATCGAGATTGGCTTCCGAAGAAATCGCACCGGTGCCCAGAACGCCACGCTCAGCGTGCGCGACACAGGAGTAGGCATTCCCCCTGCCGTTCGCGACAGGATCTTCGAGCCGTTCTTCACCACGAAGGAGGTCGGGAAGGGAACGGGACTGGGTCTCTCCACCGTGTACGGCATCGTGGCGCAGTCGGGCGGCACTATCGAAGTGGAGAGCACGGTAGGGGTGGGCACGACGTTCACCGTGGCGTTCCCCATCGCCACGGAATACCTGGTGACTGACGTCAACGATGACGCGGATGCCGCGCTGCCGAGAGGGACGGAAACCATCCTCCTGGTCGATGACGAAGATGCCGTGCTGGAATTCGCACGACGCACTCTCGAAGAGTGCGGATATACCGTCGTGAAGGCGCACAGCGGGGTAGAGGCGCTCACCATCGTGCGCGCGGACGATCGCATCGACGTGCTCCTCACCGACATCATCATGCCCCAGCTCACCGGACCACAACTCGTGGAGCGCTACCTGGCCAAGTTCGCCGAGCCCTGCATCATCTACATGACTGGATACATGGACGACGAGACCATGCGGGTAGAGCTCGACGAAGATGTCGTCTTGCTGCGCAAGCCGTTCAGCGCCGCAGATCTGGCACGAACCGTACGGACCACACTCGATGCACGCGCCGCGCTCGCATCGGCTGTGGATGCGGGCTAACGCAATGCGACCGGCCCCTCGCCGCGCCATCTGCGCACTGGTAGCACTCCTCGCCGCCGCGATATTGCCGCCCCAACTGCGCGCGCAAGGTGGGTTCCTGCTGCAAGGGGTGGGCGATATCGAGCTCTGGAAGACCGACTCGGCATCGGCGCTCCTTGCGCGCGGCAGCGGCCATCTTGCGCCTCTCTTCCGCGGGGACGTGTGGTCTGCCATCGAACCAGTGCGGAACCTCGTTCTGTTCGGTGAACTCTGGGGAGAGGCGGGCTCGGCGCGCACCGAGACGGGTGGTGGGGTGGACGCGAGACAATACGGCATTCGCTATTCGCCCAGCGACGCATTCACCTTCGAGACGGGAAAAATCCGGCAGATCGTCGGCGCATTTTCATCGCGACAGCTCTCCTTTCGCAACCCATTGGTGGGTACGCCCGATGGCTACGCGACATCCTATCCCTACGGCGCGCGCGTGGACGGCAGCCGGAGCATGGTGGACTATCGCATCGGCGTCATGAGCCTGCCACTCTACCGGCCGGGATACACTCCCGTACCCGGCAACAGGTTGCGCGCCGCCATCGGGGCCGGCATCACGCCAACCACGGGGATCAGGTTTGGCGTCTCGGCAACCGAGGGCCCGTATCTCAATGACGCTTTCAGTCCTGCCTTGCTGCGCGCGCAGGAGTGGACGGCCTACAAGCAGCGGATCGTGGCCGCGGATGCGCAAGTGAGCCGGGGATACTTCGAGGGGCACGCCGAGCTCGCACGCAGCAGCTATGATATTCCTGGCAAACCGGCGGTGCAGGGCCTCCTGTTCTATCTGGAACCCAAATACACCTTCTCGCCGCGGTTCTATCTGGCCGCGCGCTATGAGCGCAATGACTACCCGTTCATCGGGCCGGCTACGGCGACGATATGGACGGCAAATCCGGTGGTGTTCAATGACGCAGAGATCGGAGGTGGCTTTCGCCCCGCCGCGGGCACGCTCCTCAAGCTGAGCGTTCGCGCCGACCACTGGACCCCCAATGCGAGCCCGTTTGCCCCGCATGACAATGGCTACGCCGTCGTGATGCAGTGGTCGCAGACCTTCGACGTGATGGAGTTGCTGACGCCGCGCCGGTGACAACGAAGCAGCGCATGCCTATCCTTCACGTAGTTCGTCATCATCCATGCAAGGCTTCATCTCCCGCATAAGCGAGACCGTGCGCCCGAAGGAATTCGTCATTCAAGCAGCCAGGAGCGTCGGAGCATTGGCGCTGGTCCGCGATAGCCGGTGGCGTCGCGAGCGCCTCATGATTCTCTGCTATCATGGCGTGTCGGTGGACGACGAGCACGAGTGGTCGCCCACGCTCTACATCTCGCAGGAACAGCTCCGCAACCGCCTGCGCATCCTGAAGCGTGGCGGATACACGGTGTTGCAGCTCTCGGAAGCCACGCGCCGCCTGTATGACGGCACGCTGCCGCCGCGCGCCGTGGCACTCACGTTCGACGACGGCGCTGTGGACTTCGAGCGCCGCGCGCTACCGGTCCTGCGCGAGTTCAACATGCCGGCCACCGTGTACCTCACGTCGTTTTATTGCCAGACGCGGCTCCCCGTGTTCGACACGATGTTGAACTACGTGTTGTGGAAGGGGCGCGCCGGCAAGGTGGACGTGGCGTCCCTGATCGGGTCATCCGAGCGCCTGGTGGGCGACTCGACTCCCGCGCGCGTGCATGTGAAGAACGTGTTCCGGGACCACGCCACAGCACTCGGACTGAGCGCCGAAGAGAAGGATGCGTTGATCGGCCGCGTGACCGAGATGCTCGGTGTGGACTACGCGAAGATCAAGGCGCGCGAACTGTTGTCCATCATGACGGAAGAGTCCGTGCGCAACCTGCCGCCCGAGCTCATCGACGTGCAATTGCACACGCACCGGCATCGCACGCCGCGAGACCGCGCACTGTTTCAGCGCGAGATCCGCGACAACGCCGCGGTAATTCACGAACTGCGTGGTGCGGATGTGTCGCTCGAACAGTTCTGCTATCCCAGTGGCGACTACTACGGCGAGTTCTTCCCGTGGCTTCGCGAGTGCGGCGTCCGCTACTCCACTACATGCCTTCCGGATCTGGCAAGCCGCAGCGCCGAGCCAATGTTGTTGCCCCGGTTCGTCGATACCATGCAACAGTCCGAGGCCACGTTCGAGGCGTGGGTGAGCGGATTCGCGGCGCTCCTTCCACGTCGCAAGGAGTTCCGCGTGGATGAAGACCGTGTCTCCTCACCCGAAGCACTGTCCGCATTGTAGGAGTGGGCCGTCCCGGCACACGGCGCCCGTTCAACCCAGCGCCGAGAGAACGTCGTTGGTCGTCCTGACATAGCCGAGGGTAGGGAAGAACTGCGTCACCGCGTGCGTGTGCAGCACCTCAGCGCGGGCGGCCATCGCATCCTCCACGAATACCAGATTGAAGCCGCGCTCGTGCGCGGCGCGTGCCGTACCCTCCACACCTAGGTTGGTAGAAATGCCGCCCAGCACCACCGTGCGAATGCCTCGGCGCCGCAACTGTACCTCGAGGTCGGTACAATAGAAGGCGTTCGGTTGATGCTTGGTCACGGTCACGTCCGTGGACTGGCGATCCAGTTCCGGCACCAGTTCGGCAAAATTGGCAGGATACGTCATGGCCGGACGCGGCTTGTCGGCGGGCGGGTTGGGAAACAGCTCGCCCTTTGGGCCCGGATCGACATTCACGAGGACGACGAGAGCCGACCGCCTGCGAAACGCCGCGGCGAGCCGAGCGCCATTCTGAACCACGGATTCCGAGGTATGTGGAAACTTCTCCCCGGCCACGATGCCATGCTGGAGATCGATCAGCACGAGCGCCGTGGTGTCAGGTGTGAGCGAGAGTGTCGTCATGATCTGTGTCCGGTTCGTGGAATCGAGGTTGGTCAGAGTGACTGCGCGAGGGCGAACGCTTCCAGCAGGCCGCCCGCATCCACGTGGCCCACGGTGTAGCGAGCCACGGCGAGCGCTTCGTGCTCCGCGTTGCCCATGGCCACGGCGGCGCCGGCCATGCGCAATGCCGATACATCATTCGCGCCATCACCCACCATCATCACATGCGCGAGCGGTATGTCGTACGCCCGGGCAACCACGCCAATGGCGAGCGCCTTGTCCACGCCGGCCACGGTCATGTTGACGAAGGTCGTGTCCGCCATCACGGGGGAGAGCGACCCGAGCATGGTCAGCCCGTCCACGGGATGGGCCATGATATCGGCGACATCGCCGTGCGGTGCGAGCCACTGCGCGCGAACCACGGGTTCGAGGAGAGACTCGAGATCGCGCTTCCTGAACGGAACGCCAAGCAACTCCGCATGGCGCCGTGTGCGATCGGAGTCCACTTCGACGACAAAGTCCATGTCGGTGTAGAGCTCGAGTACCCAGCCGTTGGCGCGCGCAGTGGAGACGAGTTGGGTGACAATGGCGGGAGGAATCACCTCCGACCGTGTCGTGTCGTCGAGCAGGTTGACCACGCTTGCGCCATTCTGGAAGACGTGCCATCCGTCGTTGTCGAGACGAGCGGCAAAGTCGCGCGCCAGGCCGAAACCCGGCCGGCCTGAACATACCGCCAACCGGACTCCGCGCGCGCGCGCCTGAGCGGCGGCCATCCAGATCTCGTCGGAAACGATCCCCGAGCTTCCGACGAGGGTGCCGTCAACATCAATGCAAATCAGTTCGATCATCCTCGCAGTCTAATCGTCCGAAGCGTCCGGTACGGAGTAATCGCGCTAACATCCCGACGAGGAGGCTCTTGAACATTGCTCTGTGTTCCTCCGTGCCCTCTGTGGTTCATTGCAGCTCATGCGTCCCCGGCGGCACCGGACGGATTTACCGCGAACGCCGTCGAGCCGTGATGAGCACCGCGATCTCGTCGGGTCGAGGATTGACGAAGTCCAACCTCACTCGGCCGTCGACGCCGGTGCTCACCGCGGCGGGGATGGAGCTGTTCGTCAGCATCCATCCAGCCGGAAGAATCACGGCGTTGGTGGGCCGGCCGAAGCTGCGATCCCACACCAGTTCATCGCCTGCCAGCTTGAAGCGGGCGGTGTCCGTGTAGGTCTCGTACATGCGCAGCCGCACGGACGTTCCGGCGGTGATCGCGGGGAAGCGGAAGACCACCACCTCCGTCTGCGGTGTGACGTCCTTCACATCGAGCTTCGCGCGGGTGATCGCGTCGCCCTTGAGTGTCTCGGACACCAGTTCCTCGCCGGTGTCGAGATTTCGCGCGCGAGGATTGGAGACGGTGCTGCCCGCCCGCACGATGTTGAGATAGGTGCTCGTCCTTGGGCGGGATTCGGTGTAATCGTGATAGAGATCGAAGGCGCCCGTTTCCGGCTGCCGCAGGGAGTACACGATCTCGCGGTTCTGATGTGCGCGTTCATCCAGCCGGTTTGCCATGCTCGACTTCGGCGCGCTGCCCTCGCGAACGGGAACGGCCCGCATGGTCACCGCTGCTTCGGACGGCGTCTCGTTCCAGAAGCTGATCCCCACGCGGCCATCCGGTTCCTGAAGTACCTGCGCGGGAAAGCTCGACGACACGAGTTCGTATCCCTTCGGCAGCACCACGGCGTTGCGCTTGATGCCAAGCGGTCGCGTGAAGACGATCGTGTCGCCACGACGGAAGTAGCTCGCGGAGTCCTCGTACGTCTTGAGAATCAGCACCCGTGCTTCGCCGCCATCGGCGGGGACGGGACGTGTGAGTTTCACGCGGATGTAGGTCTGCGTCGTGTCGTTGCTGCGCACTCCACCGGCGCGAGCTTCGGTTACGCCGACCACGTCGAATGCCAATGGCTTGCCCGTCGCGCGGTCCGACACACTCTCGTCCGTGGCGACGCTGCCCTTGCGAATGGGGTTGAAGTAGTACGTAGCGCCCGGGGTCGAGGCGGTCACCTCATAGATGATGCGGAACTTTGCCGATCCGGGCGCCAGCAGCTCATAGCGCGTGTACGCATCGGACTCCGTCTGGCGGAGGGGAGCCTGCGCGGCAAGCGGCGAGCCGGCGGCAAGAACGAGACAACAGGAGAGTAGGCGCATGGGCACGAAGATATCTTAACTGGCGTGGGACGCCACGGACGGTATGTTCGTGCCATCATACCCAACCCGCTCCCACCGGGAGGTCATCGTGTCATTTTCTCGCCGCAACTTCTTTCAGGTCGCCGGTGCCGGCGCCGTCGGGTCGCTCCTCCTGCCGTTCGTCTCGGGGCGGGGCCTCGAAGCGCTCACGCTCGGTGACAACCCCCGCAGCGACGACGCGCTCCTCGCGTCGGGTTCCATCCGGCTCAACAGCAACGAGAATCCGAACGGGCCAGGCAAAGTGGCGTTCGGTGGAATCAGCGCCGCCTTTGCCGAAGCGAACCGGTACCCGCGATCATCGGAAACGGGGCTGCGTGCCGCCGTCGCCGACCATTTCAAGCTGGCGCCCGAAAACGTACAGCTTGGTTGCGGGTCCACCGACATCCTCCGCGCATCGGTCTACGCGTACACGGGGCCCAACCGCGCCCTCGTGGTCGCCTCCCCCACCTTCGAGAGTCCGGGCACGGACGCGAAGCGGATTGGCGCGCCGGTTCGCGAAGTGCCAGTCACCGGCGACCTCAAACTCGACCTCGACGCGATGGCCGTCGCGGCACGGGGAGCGGGGCTCGTGTACCTGTGCAACCCGAACAACCCCACGTCCACCGTACATGGCGCGGCGGCGGTGAAGACCTTCGTGGACCGCATCATGAAGGACTCGCCGGACACGACGATTCTCATTGACGAGGCGTACCACGAATACGTGGATGACCCGAGCTACGCCACGGCCATTCCACTCGCGATGGAAAATCCGGGGGTGATCGTCGCGCGCACGTTCTCCAAGGTGTACGGTATGGCCGGTATGCGCGTTGGCTACGCGCTCGCCAAGCCGGAAACCATCAAGACCCTGGCGCCATGCACGCTACCCAACGGCGTCAACGAGCTTGGTGCCAGCGGAGCCACGGCCGCCCTCAAGGCCAAGGCGCACATCGAGCAGGAGCGGGTGCTCAATCGCGCGGCACGCGCATTCACGATCAAGGCGCTCGCCGACGCAGGATTTTCCCCAGCGGATTCACAGGCGAATTTCCTGATGGTCAACCTGCGGCGCGATGCGCAACCGTTTCGCGATGCATGCAAGGCACAGGGTGTCCTGGTGGGTCGCCCATTTCCGCCCCTGAACAGTTATTGCCGCATCTCCATCGGGACGATGGACGAGATGCGGAAGGCAGTTGACGTATTCAGGCGCGCACTCGCGACCGCGTAGACGGCACCGGGACGCAACACCAGGGCGCGACCTATCGAAAGGTCGCGCTCTCGGCGTCGGTCACCGGTTTGTCGCTGCTCTACTCCCTCTGGGCTGACGTCCACGTCCTGTCTGCGGGTCGATGGCATCGGCATCACACCATCGGACTGCTGATCATCGTGCCTTCGTTCGTCCTCTGGGCGATTGCACGCTATCAGCTCGGAAACGCGTTCACGCCGAGGGCGGAGGCACGGGCGCTCGTGACGGGCGGGCTCTATCGGCGCCTCCGTCATCCCATCTACACGTTCGGACTGTGCGTAACCGTGGGCATGGTCGTCTACGCGGCGATTCCTGTGCTGGCCATGGTCCCCGCTGCGTTGGGCGCGTTGCAGGTGATCCGCATTCGCCGCGAGGAACGCGTCCTGGAAGATGCCTTTGGCGACGACTATCGCAGCTACCGCGAGGACACCTGGTTCTGATGGGGACGCATCATCGCCGCCCCCGGATATTGCTCGCGCAAACGAAGTGGCAGCGAGTGCGCATGCAAGGAACCATCATGGCAAAACGTAGCTGGAACGATATTGGCGAATCACACGTTGTGCGAACGAAAGGCTGGCGTCAGCGGTATTCGGACTGAGTATTGGTGGTCACCACAACATACCGGAGCCTCTTGTGTCATCCCCACTCTCCGTTCCACTCAGCCGATTCATCATTCCGCTCGCGTTCGTGGCGGCTATTGCCGTTCCGTCGCGCGCGGCCCGCGGTCAGGATGTGCTCGACGCAAAATCGGCAACGCACCTGCGTGACGAGTACCTGAAGGATCTCGATACGGTGCACGTGAAGATCATGGCACTCGCCAACGCGATTCCCGCCGAAAAATATTCCTGGCGTCCGGCGACCGGCGTACGTTCGGTCTCGGAAGCGCTCATGCACTGCGCGGTGGAGTGGTACTACTACGTTCCGAGCTCCGTGGCGATGAAGCCGCCCGCTGATTTCGGGGTGCTCAAGGAATCGCAGGCGAAGCTCGAAAAGGTCACGGCGAAGGCGCAGGTGATCGATCACCTCAACAAATCATGGACGCATGCAAAGGCGCAGTTGACCGCGGTGAATGCGGCCAGCCTCACGGGCAAGATCAAGCCATGGAATGCCCCCCTCGACGAAGCCGCCTTCGCCATGGCCGGCGACATGCACGAACACCTCGGCCAACTCATCGCGTACGCGCGGTCCGTGGGGGTAAAGCCACCGTGGACCAAATAGAACGGCACAGGTGAATTGCGCGGTGCCCGTGGCGTCGTAGATTCGCGGCATGCCCACACGGAATACATCGGCACCTCCCGCGACGGAATCTCCCGCAAGGCAACTGGCACGGTTCATCGCGAAGTTCGACCGCGACAACGCGAAGATCATCCTCGGCGCGGTGAGGAAAATGCGCGCGCGTTTTCCTACCGCGATCGAACTCGTCTACGACAACTACAATGCGCTTGCCATCGGTTGGACGCCGAACGGGCGCACCTCCGAGGTCATCGTATCCGTCGCCGGCACCAGTCGTGGTGCGGTGCTCTACTTTACCCACGGCAAGAAGCTGCATGATCCGGAAGGCCTGCTTCAGGGCGCCGGCAATCAGGGGCGGTTCATCCGCATCGAGACGCTCGCCGTCCTGGACGATCCTGAGGTCGAGTCACTGTTGCAGGCGGCGGTGGACCAGGGAAAGACGCCGCTGCCAGAGACGGGGCGCGGTTACACCGTCATCAAGTCCATCTCGGCAAAGCAGCGCCCGCGCCGATAGCGCCCAGGGACACCGAGCTATCGAATGCGCGCCACGCCATTGCCCGGTGACGGGAATCGTGTGAACACGTCAGGGTCATGGCCTGGCACGATAAGGCGCGGCTCCGTCGCGAGGCGCGCCATGCGTTCCTGAGCGGCGAGATTCGAGGCGACGTCCAGCGTCTGCGCGATAGCGGCGTGCTTGGCGAGATTCTCGTAGAGGTACGCATTGTCGGAGGCCAGCACGATGGTCCCGTTCCCGGTGCGGACCGCAGCATACTCCGAAGCGAAGGTGTGCTTGCCGCCGGTGTAGACGGTGATGCCCGACAGGATTTCGCGGCCGTCACCGTCGATCAACTGCACTCGGCCCGCCTGATTGAGGCCGAACAGCATGGCCGCGTCCAGCGAATCGGCTGCCCGGTCCAGGGAACGGCCCGTGTCGCCCACGTGATGCGCGTATTCCTCACGTTGAATCCAGACGCGCGCATTGGGAAACAGATCCACGCCATCCATGTGGTCCCAGTGCACATGCGACACGATGATGTCGGTGATGTCTTCCGGTTTCACACCGAACGCCCGGACCGCGTCCGACGGCTTGCGGTAGTCCGCCGGCTTCCAGCTCGCCATGAACTTGTCGCGATAGAAGCCCGCATCTACCAGCACGATGCGTCCATCCGTCCGTTTGATCAACCAGATGGTCAACGCCACGTCCATTCGCCGGCTGGTATCGGCGCCCGCCACGAGCGATGCCACGCGAAAGTTGCGCAGCGTTCCGTATCGAATGGCGTACACTTCGGCGTTCGGGGGCGCAGAAGTCGCCTGCTGGCCCCATGCATGCGAGCAGGCCGGCAAAAGCGCGACGGCAGCAGCGAGAAACGCCTGCCGCCATCGCACCGGTTTCATCAGAAACATCCCGAGACGCCACTCGAGAGGTTCACCGTGCAATGCTGCGTGGTCGCGCCAATCGTCACCACAATGGCCACGGTGCTCGTGCCGTTGAATGTCATCGTCATGTGCGTCGTGATGGCAGGCAGGTTGTCGACGCTCGTCGTGGCGTCCTCGGTAATCGTCCCGGATGCCGGCCACGGGTTCGCACTGGACATACCGGCGGGTGATACCAGGTTCGACATCGTCATCGTCATGTTCGATGCGATCGGCGAGGAGAGCGAACCGCTCACGATGGTGCCGTTCATCCGCATCGCCATCGTGCCGTTCAGGACATGTGTCGGCGTGAGCAGGCCACTCATGGTCAAGTCCTGCTGTTCATCGATCGTCAGCGTGCTTCCGGATGCCGAAACGGTTCCGGCGAGGCTCGACTTGACGCGCACCGCCGCCGTGCTCCCCGCGTCGAACTGCGACTGCGGCTTGCCGCTGGCGTCGAGCAGGGTGAACGATTGCGTGATCGTCAGCCCGCCCGCGACCACGGTGGGGCAGCTGAAACTCTGCGACGCCGCGCTGTAGCTGCACGCAGACGGGACCGGCACGCTGGCCAGCGGCACGGGCGTCACCACACCCACCGACGACGCACCAGACACGGGTGGAGTGGACATCTCGCTCAACACCTGACTCAACGTCGTCGTGGACGGTGGCGTGGTTGGCGCACCAATGCTGTCGGAGGAGCAGGCGGCGAGCAGTGCAGCGGCGGCGAATGCCGCCAGACGCACGAACGGTCGAGTACGCATGGGCAATCCTTTGGAGAGCACGAAAGCGGGTCGCTTCAGTATACAGCCGATCTCGGGGCGCGACAGGACACCATCCGGGTTTCGGCTCCGCGCCGCCCGCAGGCGCTAGTTCACGATGGCGGAGACCGGCTTCACATGCAGGTATGCCCCGATGATCTTCGATGCGAGCTGCGCCGTGATCACGCCATGGAAGGGCACGTGCTCGAGCATCACCGCGACGACGATCTTCGGGTCATCCACCGGCGCAAAGCCAACGAACCAGGCATGGTTCAGCTCCTTGCCGTCGCGGCCGTACTTGCCGCTCTGTGCTGTGCCGGTCTTTCCCGCCAGCGTCACCCCCTGGATCTTCGCGCTCGCCGCCGTTCCGGTTTGTACCACGTTTGCGAGCGCGGCGCGCAATTGGGCCAGCTCGTCGGCGGGCAGTGTGAAGATGCGTTTCCGCTCAGGCGCGTGCCTGAGGACCGACGGGCGAGGAGCCATGCCATCCGTGGCCAGCGCCGAATAGAAGCGAGCCATGTTGAGCACTGTCTGCGAGTTTTCGCCCTGGCCAATCGACAGGTTCAGCACTGCGGCGGACGTCCACCCGCTCTTGCCATACCGGCGGTTGTAGTAGTCGATGGTTTCCGGCCAGAGTGGCCGGTGTTCGTCCGGCAGGTCGATTCCGGTGCGCTCACGAAAGCCGAGGTCCACGCCGCCGGCGAGCAGCTTCGAGATCCCGAGCTTGAGCCCCAACTGGTAGAAATACACGTCGCATGACACGGCAATGGCGCCCGCCAGCGAGAGGCTGCCATGCTTGCCGTCGCAGCGAAAGTAGCGCGAGCCGTACTGCATGCCGCCGGTGCACGGAATGGGCATGTGCTCGTCCATGGAGACGACGTGATTCTCCAGCGCCACGATCGACGTCGCGAGCTTGAACGTGGAGCCGGGCGGATACGTTCCCTGGAGCGCCTTGTTGTACATCGGTCGTCGCGGATCGGCGTTCAGCGAATCCCAATACTGGGCCGGGATACCGCCAATGAAGCGGTTGGCGTCCCAGCTTGGCGCGCTGTACAGGGCGAGGATCTCGCCCGTCCGCGGGTCCATTGCAACAGCACCACCCTGCAGCGTATCGCCGAAGATCGCGGCGGTGGCGCGCTGCAAGTCCATGTCGATGCTCGTGTACAGGGGTGGGGCCGGAACGGGCGATAGGTCAGGTCGCGCACCGCCGTTCTTCACGATGCGGCCGCGAGCGTCCACCTCCACGAACTGGCTGCCCTCCTTGCCGCGGAGTACTGACTCGTACTGCTTCTCCAGGCCCCGCTTGCCGATCTGCTGGCCGGCCTTGTAGTCCGTGCCCTGCGCGTGCCCAAGCTCCTCTTCACTGATCTCGCCGGAATTGCCGGCGAACGAGGCGACGATCGGTCCATCGGGATAAAAGCGGCGTGGCGACGCCTGGATGATGAGCCCGGGAAACTGCGTGCGATGCTCTTCAAGCACGCTGACCACATCGAAGCTGGCGTCCGGCAGGATCACCGTAGGACGGCCCGGCGCCCGACGAAAGCGGCGCACCGACTGGTCGATCAGGCCTGGCGTAATGGTGATGGTGCCGCCAAGCCGTTCGAGGATCGCACGGAGGGAGTCCTCGCGGAGTTCCAGCACGGACACCGAATACCCCGTGACGTTGTCCGCGATGATCTTGCCATTGCGGTCGTAGATCAGGCCGCGCGGCGCAGGGAGGGGCAGTTCCCGGAGACGATTCTTCTCGGACTGGAGCGCGTATTTCTGCTGCTGTAGCACCTGGCTGCGAAAGAATCCCGAGAGCAACACGAAGAGCGCCCCGCCGATGATGATATTGGCAACCTGGGCGCGCTGGATGATTTCGTTCGAACGGACTTTCATCGACGGACAGCGAAATACGACATGACTGGAAAGTAGCGCCAAGGGAGGGCGATCGGGCCCGTCAGTCAGACGAAGCAGTGGCGGTCAAGATCGAACCCTGCCCGGAATTTTCCGCCTGCTCCACCGAGGCGCCGGCGCGTTCACCAGCCACACATAAGCAAGTGCGATCAGCGCCGTCGCCCACACCCACGGCCCTGACGTCATGGCGCTTGGTGTATTTCCCATGAACGCGAAGACGATGCACGCCACGGCGAGTCGCGGCTCCCATCCCACCCTCCAGTCGCCCCGCACCGAACGCAACACTCCCGCCTCGAGGCGCGACGTCATGCCGAGCGGTACGGCCACGCTCGCGACGAGCGTGTCACGCACGCGTTGCAGGTCCACCTCCTGTTCCCGTGATTCCGTTCCGTTCATTTCGCGAACTCCTCATCGGTCAAAGGCGGAGTGTCTGCCGATCGTACCGCGACTGGCGCAGGGTCGAGGGCGCGACGCAGGGTCCGTAGCGCGCGGTGCAGCGACGCCTTGATCGTCCCTTCGGCAACCCCGAGCGCATGGGCCGTCTGCGCCGTGCTCATGTCTTCGATGATTCGCAACAGCAGGACCCGTCGTTGAAGCCCAGGAAGATTGGCCACGTCCCTCCACAGTTGCGCGCGCAGGAGTGCCCCCGAAATGTCGGGAGGGTGCGTGCCGTCGTGTTCACGACCCCCGCCGGCCCACATCGCGAATAGCCGTTCGCGTCGTCGCCGGCGTCGATACCGCGCGCGGCCAATATTGAGCAGTATGGCGTGCAACCAGGCGGACACAGGCGTGTCCGATGATCGTTGGCGAGCCTTGTCGTGCGCGGCGATCCAGAGCTCCTGGAGCAGGTCCTCGGCTTCGTCGGCATCGCGCGCGAATGCCTGCGCGACACCGAGTAACTGCGGCGTGTAGCGGCCGATCCAGTCGGAAAGATCTCCAAGCTCGCGCGACATGCGAGCGCGTCAGGCCCGAACCGCATGTTCATTCGCCCCAGGCAGTGGCGCCGACCACGTCTCACGCTCCCCCGCATCGCGCGCCGACGCGCGCCATCCGAGCGCGGCCAGCACAAGGAAGGGAAGGTACGGCCTGAAGGGAAGCCAGTAGTTGCGAGCGTGCAGCGCGTTGTATCCTCCCCGCCCCGACCAACTGATGATCACCGCCCAGACGAACGCCGCGAGGACCCACCCGATGAACCACCGGGCAACCAGTTCATCCCCCGACGTGTGAAAGGAAACGCGGCGCCGGATCCACGAGACCGCGCCCAGCACGACGCCCATCGTGATGAAGGGCAGCAGAAACTCGGGCACATGCACAGCGGCCTCCGAGGCAACGGCGCGCGGGTGGTCCTGCGACCACGAACGGCCAAGTCCTTCGTCGAGGGCCGCCGGCCGTTCGCGCAGGAGCTGGACGCCGGCCCGTAGATAGCCAAGGGTGTCGGTCCGCGGGCCGACGATGGTGCTGTCATACACGAAGGTGCTCGGCCACGCGGGGGTCGACGACATGGATGCGTACCTGGAGGCACGCCATGCGGCTGGTCCGACTACAGTGTCCATTGCGACCATCAACACCAGCGTGATCACAAGCATCACTGCCGCCGAGCGGATACCACGCCTTCCCAACCTTCCGGTAGCCACAGCGATGGCAGGAACGAGCGCAAGGTACGTGACGATCGAGCTGTGCGGCGCGAGCGAGACGAGCGTACCGGCCCAGAGTGCCGTGCGCCATCCGAGTGCAGGTGCCAACCCGTGAAAGTTGTAGGCATACCCGCTCACGGCGTACATGACCGCGAGCAGGATGAGGAGCGCGTAATGACGCCAGACGGTAGTCGGCATGGGCGGCGAGGCGGCGAGTTGGGGCGAGGGAACAGTTTCTCTGTTCCGCAGTCACTCAGCAGACGCCGCGAATGACCCCGGAGGTTTACCGCCGCCTGAAGATTCGGGTAATCGCGACGGCGGGGGTGAGGCGTTGCGCCTCGGCCTTCTGCGATTGGATGGTCCGCACGACATCCATGCCTTTGGTGACGCGTCCGAAGGCGGCGAACCCCTGACCGTCGGGGTTGCGCTTGCCGCCGAAGTCCAGTTCAGGCTGCGCGCCGATGCAGATGAAGAAGTCCGAGGTAGCCGAGTTGGGCCCGCCACGCGCCATGGAGAGCGCACCATCGGTGTGACGAAGGCCAGTGACGTTGGTGCGTTCCAGCTCGATTGCCGGCCAGCGTGGGCGCGAGCTGTCGGCGGCCGCACCGCCCTGGATGACCTCGATCTTCACTGGGCTGTCCGGCTGGTTGTCCATGCGCACGGTGCGGTGAAAGCGGCCGTTGTCATACGCGCGGGCGTCAACGTAGCGCAGGAAGTTGCCGACAGAAATCGGCGCCTTTGCGGAGTCGAGCTCCGCCTCGATGATACCGAGCGACGTTTCGATGCCGATGGCGATGATGCCAGGTGGTCTGTGGCCCGTCGTTGGCGCGGCATCGGCCACAATGGTCGTCGTCGATGCGATGGTTGGATACGCGCACGCCAGCACAGCCGCGCAAAGCAGGGACGAACGCAGCATCAACGATTTCCTCTCTACTGAAATGGTGAGCGAAAGCGACACGCGAACTGGCCAGAGCCTAGAAGTACCGGAACACGCCTCCTGGCGCTAGCATTTGCCGCCTATGAAAACTCTCATCCTCGCCGCCGCCGCCGTCGCTACGCCGCTGCTGGCGCAGGCACAGGGTACCACGGCAAACTGGCCGCTGTACGGTGGCACTACCGACAACAGTCGGTATTCCACGCTCGCGCAGATCACGCCCGCCAACGTGAAGACGCTGAAGGTGGCGTGGACCTACGAGACGCACGACGAGTTTCCTGGATCGGAAATGCAATCCAACCCCATCGTCGTGGATGGGATCCTGTTTGCCACGACACCAAAGCTCCGCGTCATCGCGCTCGATGCCGCGTCCGGACGCGAGATATGGAGCTTCAATCCAAATCCGTCCAATGCAAAGACCGGCCGCTTTCGGCACCGCGGTGTCACCGTGCATGGCGATCGCGTGTTCTTCACCTATCGCAACTGGCTATGGGCGCTGGATAGGTCGACCGGCGAGCCCGTGCGTGCGTTCGGTGATTCCGGACGTGTAGATCTTCGCAAGGCACTCGACCGGCCCATCGAAGGCGTGAGCGTGAGCGCCAGTACACCCGGCGTGATCTTCGAGGACCTCTACATCATCGGCAGCACCGTGAGCGAAAGCCTGCCGTCATCACCCGGCGACATCCGCGCTTACGACGTGAAGACCGGCGCGCTTCGCTGGAGCTTTCACACCATCCCGCGACCCGGCGAGTTCGGCTACGACACCTGGTCGCCCGATGCCTACAAGGTGAGCGGTGGCACGAACGCCTGGGCAGGGCTCACGGTGGATCATGCCCTCGGCATTGTCTACGGCGCCACGGGATCCGCCTCCTTCGACTTTTATGGGTCCAACAGGCTCGGCGACAACCTCTTCGCCAACACGATCCTCGCACTCGACGCGCGAACCGGAAAGCGCGTGTGGCACTTCCAGGGCGTGAAACACGACCTGTGGGACCTGGACTTTCCCGCACCGCCCGCGCTCGTGACGGTGCAGCGAAATGGCAAGCCGGTCCAGGCACTCGCGCAGATTACCAAGACAGGACATGTCTGGGTGCTGGACCGCCGCACCGGCGACCCGCTGTTTCCCGTGGCGGACCGGAAAGTCCCCGCGTCCATCCTTCCGGGCGAACGCTCCGCCGAAACGCAGCGGCTACCTGTACTCCCGCCAGCCTTCACGCGACAACGCATCACCTTCGACATGCTCACGCGACGGACCCCCGCCGCGCATGCCGCCGCTGTGCGGACATTCAAGGAGTATGACTCCAACGGCCTGTTCAATCCGCCGAGTACCAAGGGAACGATCGTCTTTCCCGGATACGATGGTGGCGGAGAATGGGGTGGCCCAGCCTACGACCCGGAGTCGGGCCTGCTCTATGTCAACGCCAACGAAATGGCCTGGCTGCTGCGCATGGTGCCGCGCAGCGACAAGTCGCTCTACCAGAACAACTGCGCGAGCTGCCATGGTGCGGACCTCAAGGGCAACACCAATAACGTACCGTCACTGGTGGACATCGGTTCGCGTCGCACGCGTGACGAGATGGCACTCATCATTCGCGCAGGCAGTGCGCGCATGCCCGCCTTCGGAGAGTTGTTCGACAGCGGAACGATCAACGACGTGGTGAACTTCCTTCTCACCGGCAAGGACGTGGCGGAGACGGCCGCCAACAACCCGAACTATCTCGCGTACCGGAACGACGGTTACAAGATCTTCCTCGATCCCGACGGATACCCAGCCACCACGCCGCCATGGGGAACGCTGAACGCCATTGACCTGAACAAGGGCACCATTCGCTGGAAGATTCCATTCGGTGAATATCCCAAGCTCGCGGCCAAGGGCGTTCGCAACACCGGCACCGATAATTACGGAGGTCCGGTGGTGACGGCCAACGGCCTGCTCTTCATTGGTGCGACCACGTACGACAAGAAGTTCCACGTGTACGACAAGCGTACAGGAAAGCTCCTGTGGGAGGCGCAGCTTCCAGCAAGCGGGAACGCGACGCCTTCGCTCTACATGGTGAACGGAAGGGAATACGTCGTCATCGCCTGCGGCGGAGGAAAGAATGGCGCGGAGTCGGGCGGTACGTACGTGGCGTTCGCACTGCCCGATCACTCACCGCCCCCGCGGTAGCGCTGCTGACTACTCGACGATCACCGTCGCCTTCATCGACGGATGAATGGTGCAGTGGTACGGAAACGTGCCAACGGCGGGAAACGTGCGAACGAAGCCGTCGGGCGTATGCAGGGTGCCGGAGTCGAACCCTCCACCGTCGGCCGTGGCCGTATGGGGCGTGGCGTCGGTTTCACAGTTCACCCACGCGACACTCTGCCCCGATTTCACGTGCACTGTAGGCGGAACGAAAGCAAACTTGCTGATGAAGACAATGGTCGCACCAGCGGCGTTCGACGGCACGGTACAGTTTGCCGTGCCCGTACTCGTCGCGGCAGTAGACCGTTCCGAGAAGCAGGCCACAGCGCCGAGCGTGACGACCACGAGTGACGACGCCAGGAACGCCGCAGCGCTCCACCGGGAAGGAAGGCCGTAATTCATTTGACGATGACGGTTGCCTTCATGAACGGATGCACCGTGCAGTAGATCGGATACGTGCCCGGTTTGGCGAATGTGTGACTGTAGCTGCCGTCCGTACCGACGATGGGTGACGTGAAGCTCTTGTCCACGGCGGCAATGGTGTGGACCAACTGGTCGAGATTCTTCCAGGTGATGGTGCTGCCAACTGGAATCTCGATGCGGTCTGGCAGGAATGCCTGACCCTTGAGCCGGGCATTCACTGACTTCGGCGCCACAGCGACAGGCCGTCGAACCGCCGGCGGAGCGGCCGCGCGCGACGTATCAGCCGTCGCGCGGGTGGGCTGCGGCGTTGGCGTAACGGGCGTTGCCGCTGGGCTGGTGGGCTGCCCCGCAGGCTGCCCCGCAGCACGAACGGGGGCGCTCGTCGCCGAGTCGGCCCTTGCCGGAACGGGCTTGGTCGGCGCGACGGTATCTCGCGCGGGAGCCACCGCGGCGGCAGGAGCTGCCTCGGCGGACGGCGCAGCAGGCGCCTCGGCCGGCGGGTTGCTCGTGAACCGGCTCATCGTGATGGGAATCGTGAACTCGAAGCCATACCGCTTGATCGCGCCGCCCCGAGTCAATCCCTGCATGGTGGCTGTGTTGGCGTTGGACATGTGCAGCGATAGTGTGTGCGGGGTATTCGGGAGCGCGATGTGAAGGCCCGCGCTCCACGCAACCTTCTCCCCGGCACCGCGGCTCGTGAGCGTCGCGGCGTCACCTGCGAGGGCGACGAATCGGTTGAGCCGAATCGTGCTGCCGCCGCCAAAGGCAAATCGCGTCTTCCCACCCTTGATCGTGTCAGCGATCACGCGCCCAACGGCGATGAGGCGAACGGGACCATCCCGCCGCCCAACGGACACCTCGCCATCCACTCCCTGCACGGCGAGGTTGTAATCCACCTGGCCGCCGAGATCGAGCAGCGCGCCCTCCTCCTGCTGGAGAGCGGCATAACGACCGAAGAACTCCCACTCGTTCGGATAACGGGGGGTGAGCGCCGAGTTGCTGGCGTAGTTCACGCCAAGCAGCCCGCGCGAGGCAATGCCGGTGGCGATGAGGAAAGTCGGGAAGTTGGTGACCTTCTTTTCCGGCGCAGCGCTCTGGCTGAAGCGGTGGATGAAGTTGAAGTACACGGTGCCTGAATTGCCGACCCAGTCGCCGGAAATGTTGTCCGGGCGATCAAGCAGCGACTGTGCTGCTGCCGAGCCAAGGGGCAGCACCACGGTGCCGGCCAAACAGGCGGAGACGACGAGCGTGTGGAACACTCTCACAAGGGTTTCTCCCGGGAGATTTGACGGCGAGGCGATTTGCGCCGAGCTTCGCTGCTCTATCAATCGTTTGCGCGTTGCGTATCGATGTATGTCTTGACCCGCAGTACGCGTCAACTGGTCACAGTCAGCAATGCTGAGCTCCCTGGCGCTGGTGCCGAGGAGGATGCAGCGTACCTGCTTCATATCGCCTGTCCCGCTCCGGAGGTTCCATGGCTCGCGCTCATCACACCCGCTCGCGCTCGGTACTTGCCGTCGCTGCCCTGTTGCTCGTCCCTGCGTTGTCGCACGGACAGGCCCCGATGGCCGAGCGACGCACCGATCGCATCGCAATCTCGGACTACCTCGATTGGGAGGACGTGCAGGACCCTCAGCTCTCCCCCGACGGGAAGCAGATCGTGTTCACCCGGCGGTGGATCGACAAGGTGAACGACAAATGGGAGTCGTCGCTGTGGATCATGAACGCCGACGGCACTCGTGCACGCTTCCTGGTGAACGGTTCCGGTCCGAAGTGGTCGCCCGATGGGGCGCGCGTGGCATATACGAACACCCCCGTCGGCGCGACGGGCGAGAAGCCCCAGATCTACGTGCGCTGGATGGATGCGGAGGGGGCTGTCACGCAGCTCACACACCTGGCGGAAGTCCCGTCCAACATCGAGTGGTCGCCAGACGGAAAGAACCTGGCCTTCACCATGCTCGTGCCCGCGGCGAATACCTGGCGCATCGACATGCCGGCCGCCCCCAAGGGCGCCAAGTGGACGGAGCCGCCGCGTATCGTGCAGAAACTCAACTATCGCGCGGACCGCCAAGGGTTCATCGAAGATGGCAATACCCACATCTTTACCCTCTCTGCCGACAACGGCGGCACGCCGCACCAGATAACGAGTGGCGCGTACAACCACGGCGCACCGCGCTGGATGCCGGACGGCAAGTCCATTGTGTTCAGCGGCCTGCGCATGGCAGATGCCGAGTACCAGTGGCGCGAGTCGGACATCTATCGGGTGGACATAGCGAGCGGTGCGATCAAGCAGCTCACCACCCGCCGCGGCCCCGACAACAATCCCACCCCTTCGCCTGACGGGAAATGGATTGCCTATACGGGCTACGACTCCACGAGCGATACATGGACCGACGCGAAGCTCTATCTCATGAGCGCGGACGGCACGGGCCATAAGCTACTGCTGCCCAAGTGGGATCGTGCGCCGAGCGGCATGACATGGAGCAAGGACGGAACGTCCATCTATTTCGATGCGGAGAGTGAGGGGTCACGGAATCTCTACGTCGCAACGATGAATGGCGACGTGAAACCGGTGACCACGGGCAAGCAGGTGTTGACGGTAACGTCGATGAATCCCAACGGGATGGCCGTGGGCGTGATGAGCACCATGCAACATCCGCAGGACGTGGTGGGCTTCAGTGTGTCGTCCCCGACACCCAAGTGGTTGACTGCGGTGAACGATGATGTGCTGCAAGGAAAGAAGCTCGCGACCACGGAGGAGATCTGGTACACGAGCAAGGACGGCATGAAGATTCAGGGCTGGGTGGTGAAGCCTGCGGACTTCGATCCGGCCAGGAAGTATCCGCTCATTCTCGACATCCACGGCGGCCCGCACGCGATGTACAACCTGGGCTTCAACTTCGGACGCCAGGACCACGCGGCCAACGGCTATGTGGTGCTCTACACCAATCCGCGTGGGAGCACGGGATATGGCAGCGCGTTCGGCAACGCGATCAAGAATGCCTATCCCGGCAAGGATTTTGATGACCTGATGGCCGGCGTGGACACAGTTATCGGACGCGGCTACGTGGATCCGAAGAACCTCAATGTGTATGGATGCAGCGGTGGCGGCGTGCTCACGGCGTGGATCGTGGGCCATACCAATCGGTTCGCCGCCGCATCGTCGAACTGCCCGGTGATCAACTGGATCAGCTTCGTTGGTACCACGGACGGTGCATCGTGGTACTACAACTTCGAGAAGCTGCCCTGGGAAGATCCGAGCGAACACCTGCGCCGCTCACCACTCATGTACGTGGGTAACGTGACCACTCCCACCATGCTGATGACGGGCGTCAACGACCTCCGTACGCCGATGGAGCAGACGGAGCAGTTCTACCGCGCGCTCAAGCTCCGAAAGGTCCCGACGGCCATGATCCGGTTCAACGACGAGTGGCATGGCACGTCGTCCAAGCCGTCGAACTACATGCGGACCCAGCTCTACCTCAGAAGCTGGTTCCAGAAGTACGCAAGCAAGGACGGCGGCAAGGTGGCAGTGATGCAGTAGCGCTCGAGCGCGCTATTTCGGCGCCGCCATGAACTTCGCGATGTTGTCGTTGAGGAACTTGGCGTCGGCCGGGCTCGCCCCCGCTCCTGCGGGATGTCCCCACAGTGATGGAATGGGGGCGAGCGTCACGCGCTTGATGAACTGAGCCTCATAGCGCGCATCGGCGACCGGGAAATACAGGTCGGTCTCCGATGGCATGTACAGGACGGGCATCTCGATGGAGCGGAGTGCCTTTTCCACATCGCCGCCGAAGCCCGGCGTCTTGCCCACATCGTGCTGCTCCCACGTGCGGGCCTGCAGGATCAGGTTGTTGGCGTCGGTGGTGGCCGGAAAAAAGTTGGTGCGATAGTTGTCCACCACTTGTTCGTACGTCTGATTCGGCCGCGCCGGGTTGCGCCACAGTTCCTTGCGCCACCACTCCTGCGAATAGAGCCACCCTGCCCAAATGAACCCGAACTCCTGCACCCCCTTCAGCGGGGCGGTGGTGTAGTCGCCACCATTGAACGCGGGATCTCCGGTGATCGCGGCAATCTGTCCCTCCAGGCGAAGGATGCCGTGTCCATACGTCTTGGCGGTTCCCGATGTCGCCACGATGCGATCAACGAAGCCCGGCGCGCTCACCGCCCACTGGAACGCCTGCTGCGCGCCCATCGAAAAGCCGATCACTGCGCGCAGGTGCGTGACCTTCAGGTCCTCCTCGAGCAAGCGCCGGCACGCAGCCACGTTGTCGCGGATAGTCGTGACCGGAAATCGCGGACCATGAAAGGGCTCAGCGGTGTTGCTCGGCGACGACGAATGGCCATTGCCGAACAACTCCGTGGCCACCAGGAAGAGCTGCGTCGTATCCAGTGACTTGCCTGGCCCGATGAGCCACTCGTAGCCGTGATGTGTTGCCATGTAGTGGGACGGCAACAAGACGACGTTGTCGCGCGCGGCATTGAGGTGTCCATACGTGCCGTACACCACCACCGCACGCGGCAACGTGACGCCGCTCTCCGTCTTGAAGTTCTGGAGGACGAACTCGTGATGCTCCGCCCGGTCCGGTGGGCGTTGCGCCGTCTGCGCGCTACAAAAGGGTAGCGGCATCGCAACGGCAGTAAACAGGGCGAAGGCAACGAGTGTGCGCATGGAGTTCTCGGTCTGAACGTGGACGGGCCTCGAGACCGGGAGAAAACTACATGCCGTTTCGCGTCAGGGAGACTGCATGGGCGGCATCCCGCCATGCATGTCGTGTCCGGCTGCATGATGCTTGCTGCGCTGGAATGCAAGGAATTCATGGATGGCGCGGATTGCCGTCGTGTCCGAAGTGACCATGCGAAGTGCCCCGCCACCAGGCCGGTCTTCAACGGCATAGCGGATGGCCTCCCGCCTGCTCGTCATCGCCTGCGAACCCGGAACACTCGTCATGTGCACGAACGCCGGTGTGCTGAAATCGCCCGACGAGAACGCCTTCGCGATGCCGCGGAGATGTGTGCGGATGACGCGTGTGGCAACGGAGTCCTTCTTGTCGTTCTGGAGTTGAATGCGCCCGCCGTCCGAGAGATCGTCGAAACGGTGGATGGAAGCGTATTGATCGACGCCCATCGCCACCTTGCCCCTCGCCTGCATTGCGGCGAAGCTGGTATCCTGGGCCCGTGTGCGTGTCGCCCCGCCGATCAGGCAACAGACGGCCAGGAACGTGTGGCGCGATGAGAGATGTCCAGGCATCGGTGGAAGCCTCGGTTCGAGGAGACGGTGATTGCATCGCGAATACCTGCGATCTGCTGGAGAAACGATAGATGACGCCGTCACCGCGCGCTGGGACGAAAGTCTCAGCAGATATTGCCGACCACCCGTGGCTTCACGGCATGGTATCCGAGACCACGCGCCTCGCCCTCCTTCGGGCAGGGACCGATCGCCACTACCGGGCCAATGAAGTCCTGTATCTGGCGAACACCCCGGCAACGGGCATCCAGCTGATCATCCATGGGCGCGTGCGGCTCATGCGCGGCGGGTCGGTCCGTCCGGTGATGATTCATGATGAAGTCGCCGGCGGATGTTTGGGCGAAGTTCCCCTGTTCGAGGGGACCACATATCCGGCGACGGCCATCGCATCGGAACCCACGCGATGCCTCTTCCTCAGCCGGAGCACGGTGCTTGCCGCTGTTCGCGCCGACCCTGAGCTGGCACTCGCGATCCTGGCCCAGCTCGCGCGCCGCGTCCGGACGCTGGTCGACAGCATCGAGCGCAGCGCAAACCATTCGACACTCGGCCGGTTGGCTGACCGGTTGCTCATGCGCGCAACAGCCTCTCGCGGAGCGACTGTGACTCTTGGTGCCACACAGCAGGTGACTGCAGAGGAAATCGGAACCGTGCGGGAGGTGGTGGTGCGAGGGCTCCGTGCATTGCGCGATCAGGGGGTGATCCGCTCAACCGGAGGTGGGAAGTACCAGATCATCGATGAGTCAGCACTGCACCGGATTGCCCGGTCGTAGCACACGAGGTGCGACAACGTGCACCATGCGAGACGCGTATGCTGGGTTGCACCGTGCATCTCGGCGCCTCACAGAAGTGAAGGCCTTTTGTCGGTGCGAGCCACCGAGGAGACGACATGACCACACAGGACGAAGGCGCGTCGCCTGATGCGAACAACGAGCAGTCATCGTTTTCGCGTCGCGACTTCATTTTTCGCGCAGGCCAGGTTGCGGCCGCGCTCACTATTGCCGCGCCAGGGCTGAGCGGCTTCCTGCGCAGCGCGGCGTACGCCACCACCATGCCGGTGGACCCGCGTGCCACAATGTGGAGCGCCGCCCCCGCGGATCTCGCCACCATCACTGGCGGCATGAAGTGGCGACTCCTCGGCCCCTTCCGCGGCGGCCGCGTCGCAGCCGCCTGTGGCGTACCGAGCCGGCCGAATGAGTTCTATTTCGGCTCCGTGAACGGCGGCGTATGGAAATCGATCGACGCGGGCCGGGTATGGACGCCGGTGTTCGATGCGCAGCCGGTGGCCTCCATCGGCGCAATCTCCGTCTCGGCATCCAATCCCGATGTGGTCTATGTCGGGAGTGGCGAGTCGTCGCTCCGCGACTCGGTGGGCTACGGCAACGGCATGTACAAGTCCACCGACGCCGGCAAGACGTGGACGCACATCGGACTCGCGGACACACAGCACATCGGCAAGATCGCCATCGATCCACGGAACCCGGACGTGGTGTACGTCGCCGCCATCGGGCATCTCTACGCGCCGAGTGCCGAACGCGGCGTGTTCAAGACGACAGACGGCGGGAAGACCTGGGCAAAAGTGCTGTTCAAGAACAACGACGTTGGCGCGATCGAGGTCGTGATCGACCCGAACAACTCACAGGTGGTGTACGCCGGACTGTGGAATACGCGTCGCCCACCCTGGTTCACCTACGCGCCGACGAACGGGCCCGGCGGTGGCATGCACAAGTCAACCGACGGCGGGGCGACGTGGACGCAGCTCACCAACGGATTGCCCGCCGACGGCATTGGCCGAACGGGCATTGCAGTGGCGCCCACCAATTCCCAACGCGTGTATGCCGTGGTCGATTGCCTGGTGCCCGATCCGACCGCCCCCGCGCCGGCTCCGGGAGCAGGTGCGCGAGGCCCGGCAGCGGCCCCGCCGGGACAGGGCGGATTCTTTCGCAGTGACGATGGCGGCGCCACGTTCACCAAATTGTCGGGCGACCAGGCCTTGTGGGGCCGCGGTTGGTACTTCGAGAAAGTCACCGTCGATCCGAAGAATGCCGACATCGTGTACGTCCCGAATGTTGCCGTGAACCGGTCCAGGGACGGCGGCAAGACGTGGGTGGCCATGCGCGGGTCGCCCGGCGGTGACGACTATCATCAGGCGTGGGTGTCGCCCGACGACTCGAACACCATGATCGTGGCGAGCGATCAGGGCGCGATCATTACGAGGAACGCGACGGCTGACGACGCCCGCAGCATCACGTGGAGCTCATGGCTCAATCAGCCCACGGCGCAGATGTACCACATCTCCGTCGACTATCGTTTTCCATACTGGGTCACCGGCGCGCAGCAGGATAGCGGTGCCGTTGGCGTTCGATCGCGCGGGAAGTTTGCGGAGATTTCGGTGCGCGATTGGGAACCCGTGGGTGCCGGTGGCGAGAGCGGATATACGGCGGGTGATCGCCTGAATCCTGGCGTCATCTACGGCGGCACGGGCAGCTGCTACGACCTGGAGACGAACACGCCAAAGCCCGGCACCACGGCCCCCCGGCCGCCGCAAGGCGAGACGCTGCGCGCCGACTGGACGCAGCCGCTGGTGTTCTCTCCCGCCAACCCGAAGGCCCTCTACTACGCCGCACAATACCTGTTCAAGAGCACGGATGGCGCGAAGACGTGGAAGCAGATCAGCGCCGACCTCACGCGTCCGGAAGGCGCCCCACCCACCACGCTCGATACAACGTCCGCGGCGCAAGTCGATCGCAACGGCAAGCGCGGCGTCATCTACACCGTGGCACCGTCACCGCTGAGCGCACCGGTGATCTGGCTGGGCACCGACGACGGGCTGCTCCACCACACGCCTGACGACGGCACCACATGGCACAATGTGACGCCGTCCGCCATCGCTGCATGGAGTCGCGTGACCACGGTCGAAGCATCGCACTTCGACGTCAATTCGGCGTATGCCAGTGTCGATCGCCATCAGCTCCAGGACTACGATCCGTACATCTATCGCACGCGCGACATGGGGAAGACCTGGCAGAAGATCACGACAGGCCTGCCCGCCGGCGTGTACGTCCATGTAGTGCGTGAAGATCCCGTGCGTCGCGGGCTGCTCGTTGCCGGTACGGAGCGCGGCGTGTTCGTGTCGTTCGACGATGGCGACGGCTGGCAGCCACTCCAGTTAAACCTGCCCGTCACGTCCATGCGCGACTTCCAGATCTACGGCAACGATCTCATCGTCGGCACGCACGGTCGCGGCATCTGGGTCATCGACGACATCAGCGCCCTGCGGCAGGTGAACGACGCGATCCTCAAGTCCGACGCCCATCTGTTCAAGCCGAGTGACACGGTCAACTACGTCCAGGGTGGCGACAACGGTACACCGCTCCAGAAGGATGAGCCGCAAGCACAGAATCCACCGATCGGGGTATTCATCGACTACTACCTGAAGGCAACGTCCACCACACCTGTGACGCTCGAGATTCTCGATGCCAGCGGGAAGGTGATGCAACTGTTTTCGAGTGACCCGAATGCGCAGCCAGCCGGAGGTGGCGGACGCGGTGGTCGTGGCGGCGGCGGTGCGGGTGGCGGCATTCCGAACACCTCACCCCTCTGGCGCACGACACCGGAACGATTCTCGGCAGAGGCCGGATTGCATCGCGCTGTCTGGAATCCCGTGGCACCCGTCACCGGTGGAGCACCGGGTGTGGATGGCGCACCACGCCGCGGAGGCGGCGAGCCTCTCACAGGAACCTTCACTGCCAGGCTCTCTGTGAATGGCCAGAGCTTCACGCAGACGTTCGCCGTGAAGGCAGGCCCTCGCGCGAAATAACGATCAACGGAATGATGCTCGAAATGACTGAGGGACCGCCGCACGGTTCACTCGGAAACGGCGGACCTTTTCGAAGGTCCGCCGTTTGAACATTGCTCCGCATGAATCGGATAGTTGGTGGGACTCCCGGTGGTTGAATGATGCGGACGATCAGCGGCCCAGGCGGTCGGAGACGATCTGAGCGACGTCGGCGTCGGCGGGCGTTCCGGACTGGCGCAGGCCATCTGCCACCCCTTCGCGATCTGCCTCCGACCGGTTCTGGCTCATCTTCCACTTTCCTTCCAGCCGATTGATCGTGATCTCCAGTCCAACAATCGCGCGAAGCTGCTGCGCCACGTACTTGGCTGGCGGATCGTCCGGGGTCCAGTCGCTGCCGCGTGCCTGCTCGTGCCGGTTACTCAACCGCGCGAGGTGCACTCGGAGGAATTCGTCATCGTCCCGGAACCGGATCGTGCCGTAGGCATGCACGGCCACGTAATTCCACGTCGGCACCACGCGGCTGTTCTCGAGTTTGGACGGATACCACGTGGGCGTCACGTGCGCATGCGCTCCGCTGAAGATCACGAGCGCCTCCAGGGGTCCGTCCCCCCGCTCATGGTGAGGGTTGGCACGCGCGATGTGGCCTTCAAGCACGCCGTGATCTCCATCGCCGGGGCGCAAGACGAGTGGCAGATGCGTGGCGAACAGCCCGCCCGTCGCCGTGATGAGGGCGGCGAACGGGTGCGCCTCGATGAATGCGTGCAGGACGGTGGAGTCTTGTTCCGCGTAGCTGCGGGGTATGTACATCAGGAGTGCGGCAAGTGTGTGTGCGTTGAGTCAGCGGATATCGAAATATGTCGCGATGCGGGTCGTCTCACACCGCGCCGAGCGCGAGCATTGCAAATGTCGCCAGCCAGTGCTCACCGGCATAGTCGCCAGTGAGATGTGCGTAGCCCACCTCGAAATGTGCTCGCGCAGCGTCCAGGACGAGCGCCCGGCGGGGATCGGCGGCGTCCCAGGTACGCGCCAGGGAACGCCAGCACCACGCGCGACTCAGGTTCAGGCCATCGAGGTGCGCGATCTTGCCGTCGCTGCGATCCGTGACAGTGGCGGGTGCGAAGAGAGTAGCGGGGTCGCGCGCGGCGAGCCGCGGCAGGAAACGATCAAACCACGCCCCGAATTCCGTCGGCTCCATCGAGCGCCGCATGCACTCCGCTTCCATCAGCGCCGACGACAGGAAATCATCCCCGCCGGGCTCCCACGCCTGACAATCCACATCCTTCGCAAACCAGGAAACCGCGCGCCCTCGCAGCAACCGCGCAAATCGCTTGTCGTTCACCGTATCCGCATACTCCAGCGCGAGGGCCACGGCGAACGCAGAGTTGAAGTGCGTGCCGACGCGAATGGGATAGGTTGCCTTGGGAAGAAAACTGGTGAAGCGCGCCACGAATGCATGCGCCAGCGGCTTGAGTGATGCGGCCCATCGTCGCGCATCCGCACCGTCGTGCCGCCGCAATTCGGCCGAGAGCATCAACAGCCATGCCCAGCCGTACGGGCGCTCGAAGCCGCCGCGGTTGGGCTGGTCAAGGTATGCGAGTTCCACCGCCACATTCGCATCCGTGAACTGACGCTCGAACAACACGCGAATGTGTGGTGCCTCGGCGAGCTTCGGGTACGTACGGAGCACCGTCGCCAACAACCAGTAGCCATGCACGCACGAGTGCCAATCGAAGCTCCCGAAAAAGATCGGGTGCAGCGCGCGAGGGGAGCGGACGTCGTCCGGCTCGTTCAACACGTGATCCAGCTTGTTCGGATACTCGCGCTCCAGGTGCGAGAACGTGAGCTGCGCGAACGCCGATGCCACCTGTGGCGAAAGGGAGAGGTCGGTCATCAGTGCCGATAGACAAGCAGGTACATGATCACGGTGTTGGCGAGCAGGAGAAGGATGGCCGTGGGAAGTTGCGCCTTGATCACCGCGTATTCATCAGGCAGTTCGAGCAGTGCGGCCGGTACAATGTTGAAGTTTGCCGCCATGGGAGTCATGAGGGTGCCGCAGAACCCGGACAACATTCCCACAGCCGCCATCACCGTCACATTGCCCCCGAAACGGGTCATGATCAGGGGCAGGCCGATGCCCGCCGTCATCACCGGGAACGCGGCGAACGCATTGCCCATGATCATGGTGAACAGTGCCATCCCTACAGTGTACGCCGCGACCGCCGCCAACGGGCTCCCGATGGGAAGCCATCGCTCCGCGAGGCCTGTCACCACCGTGCCGACGCCGGCAGTGGCGAAGAGTGCGCCCAGCGCCGCAAGCATCTGCGGAAGAATCGCCGCCCATCCGACGGCATCCCACAGGCGACGCGCCTCGTGGAGCGGAGCAAGCACGGGCGGGCGCAGCATGAGCATGCCGACCACGAGTGCGATGAAGGTCGCAAGCCCGAGCGATATCAGCGTGATCTGCTTCTGATCCACGAGCATCGTCCCGTTCACTTGCGCGCCCTTCAGCAGGAAGGTGCCTGCCAGCGTCACCACCGGAATGGTGAGCCCGGGTATGAACAGTCGATTGCCCCAGGCCCGCGCGCTCATCTCGCGCATGGCACGAGACACACTTTCTCCCGCGCCCTGACCGAGCTTGCCGACACTCGCCACGAGTACCATGGCAATGACGACACATCCACTCGCGAAGTTGGGAAGTCGCGATCCGAACAGGAACGTCACGGCGTACAGGCCCCAGAACGCGGCATTGTTGTAGCGGCGCGGATTGACTGGGTCCCGCGCGTTGATCATGGCCACGCCGCCGGCCAGCAGGCCCATTGCCCAATAGACGACTTCCAGCGTGATCATGCGTCGCTTGTCGGCACGGTGAGTTCACGCTTCAAGGCACGATCGAGCAACACCAGCCGCACGATATGGATCACGAGTGCTGCGATGGCCGAAGGAACGGCCCAGACAGCAAGCTGCGTGGGTTCTACGCGAATGCCGTTCTGCTCCAGGAAGCCCTTCATCAGGAGAATGGATCCGATTGCGATGAAGATGTCTGCGCCGAAGAAGTACGCGATGTTGTCCGTTGCGGCCGCGTGGGCGCGAATGCGATGCCGCGCCACATCGGGAAGCGTACCGTACCGCATTTCTGCGGCGCCCTCCGCCATTGGCGCGATGAGAGGCCGCACCATCTGCGCGTGGCCGCCCAGTGACGCCAGGCCCAGCGCCGAGGAAAGCTGCCGGACCGCGAAATACGCGATGAGTACGCGTCCGGCAGTGGCGGCAGGCACGCCGGCGATGACCGCGCGTGCTCGCTCCTTGAGTCCGGCGCGCTCCAGGAGTCCGATCACAGGGAGCAATAGCCAGACGATCGCGACGTAACGGCTGTCGGTGAATGCCTTGCCGAACGCGGAGACGACCGCCACGGGGCCGAGACCGCTTGCGAGTCCGGTGGCGAGTCCGGCAAGAGTGACGACGAGCAGCGGATTCATCCGCAGCCCGAACCCGACGACGACGATGAGGATGCCGATCAGAGTGAGCACACGCGAACCCGTTGAGGAGGCGCGGCAATATCCAGGCGGCTACACGGGGATGGAAGGGCTCGTCGACGAAATCCGGCGCTCGGGACTACTGCTGCACGATCAGAAGCACCGTTCCCGAACTGGCGGTCGCGCCGAAACGCTGCGCGGCATCGGTGGCGCTGAGGAAGTGCACTTCCTTGAGCTCCGTCGAGCGCATGCGCGTGAGCAACTCCACATCCTGAAGGGCAGCACCATCGAGGGAGATGTGCATGATACCCGAGGTAGCCGGGCGGTTGCTCAACGTCACCGCACCGCGGGATGCAAACCACGCAGGGCGGAGTCGCCGAATGAGATCATAGGCGTTCCCTTCGGAGGACGCGGACGAGAGCTCGGTCTCCGTGATCATGCTCGGATTGGCGACGGCGGACGGAGCCGGCTTGGCGGTGCTCGCAAGGCATCCCGAGACACTCATTCCCGCCACGCTCGCAAGCGAGAAGACAACGAATTGACGACAACGCATGAAGACACCTGTGCAATGTTGTGGGACATCGACAGTGCGACAACTACAAATTACTGGCGAGCGACAACGATGACGGCCGCTGGCGCGGGGGCTAAGAGCAGGCCGCCATGGCGTGTTCGAGACGTGGCAACATACGCGAAATCGCGTCGGGCGACACCGCCCCAACCGAAAGTCGGAACCATCCGGTGTCTACCGCGACTCCGAACGCCTGAAAGGGGACAATCGCGGCGCCGGCCGCCGCCAGCAGGTACGAGCGGACGTCCTCATCTGTCTTGAGAACGGAACCATCCGGTGCAATACGACCCGCGAGCGCAAACCTGGCGCTCAGGTAGATGGCGCCTTCCGGCGCAAGCACCTCAACTGGGCGGCCGGCGTCACGCATCGCGGTGAGCCCGTCGTGCAACAGGTCGAGGCGTTCGCGCAGACCGGCCACGATGGCCGTCCGGTAGCCACGCATTGCGGCATCATCGGCGAGGAACGCGGCGACGGCACTCTGCTCGGCCTTTGGCGCCCACGCGCCCACGTGTCCGAGCAATCCACTCATCGGACCAGCAATGTCGGGTGGCGCCACGATCCAGCCCACGCGCACTCCGGTGGCGGCGAGTGCCTTGGAGACTCCATCCACGTAAATGGTGTACGGGGCAACCTCCGGACGCACGCCAATCGGATGGACGTGCCTCGTGGCCCCGAACGTCAACGTCCAGTACACCTGATCGTACATCAGGAAGAGCGGCCGCGTACCCGGCCCGCGCCGCGCGTTCTCCTCCACCACGAGATCGCAGATATCGCCGAGTTGCTCCGCGGTAAAAGCCGTGCCTGTGGGATTCAGCGGTGAACAGAGCGCGAGCAGGCGGGCGTCGCGCACCACCGATTCCAGGGCCGCGCGGGTGGGCAGGAAGTTCGACGAGGCGTCGCATGCCACGCGCACTCCCTTGGCCGCCCCAAGGTGCACGTAGTGATTGTTGTTCCACGACGGCGTGGGATACACCACCGTGTCGCCGGGGTCGATCAACGACGTGTACGTCGCATAGATACCGGGCCGCGAACCGCCTGTCACCACCACCGACGCGAGATCCGGCGTGAAGCCAAGCTCGCGGCCATACAATCCGCGAATCGCTTCGCGCAACGGCAGCGTTCCATCCGATGGCGGATAATTGGTCTCGCCGCGATGGAGCGCCTCCACGATGCCCCGCTCGAGCATCTCGGGAATCCGGAACTCGGTAGGGCTGAAGTCGCCGACGGTGAGGTTGCAGATATCGTGGCCGTTGGCCACGAGCGCGCGCACGTCGGCGGCAATCTTGAGGATTTCCGATCCGATCAGCGCACCGGCAATGGAGGAGGAGCGTGAACCAGCTTGGCTCGCGCCAGTGGTCGGGTGTGGCGAGGTGTCGCGCGTCGTCGTGGCCATGAGGCAACATACGAAAACCAGTCACGTTTTGCTCGCCACCGCCCTCTGCATTGCCCTTCCGCCGCTCGGCGCATGGGGACAGATTCGCGACACTATGTCTACTCGTCGAGACTTCATCACGACCATGGGCGGCGTTGCCGTGGGCGCACTGGCGTTGAACCGCGTTCGCTCGCTGTCGGCCGCCACCGCGCGAGAGGAACTGACCGCCATCGGCCTCCAGCTCTACACGCTGCGCTCGCTCATGGCCAAGGACCCGGAAGGCACCCTCGCGCGCGTGGCCCAGATCGGCTATCGCGAGGTGGAATTCGCAGGGTACTTCGGCCGGACCTCCGCCCAGATTCGCAGCGTACTGGCGGCCAACAAGCTGACCTCGCCGTCTACCCATATTCCCTTTCCCGCCACCGACGATGCGTGGTCACACACATTGGACCAGGCCGCCGAGATCGGGCACCAGTGGGTCGTGATCGCCTATCTCGATGCCGCCCAGCGAAGCAAGCCGGACGACTGGTCGCGCATTGCGGACCGGTACAACCAGCTCGGCGCCAAGGCCAGGGAACGGGGACTCCGCTTCGCCTACCACAATCACGACTTCGAGTTCGTGAAGGTTGGAGACGGCACGGCGCTCGACCTGCTGTTGTCCAGCACCGATCCGCGGTTCGTCGATTTCGAGATGGACATCTACTGGGTGGTGAAGGGCGGTGGCGATCCGATCGCCCTCATCAAGAAGTACCCGCACCGGTTCCCGCTGATGCACGCCAAGGACGCGACGGCCGCGCCGGAGCGTACCATGACCGAAGTCGGCGGCGGAACGATCGACTTCAAGTCGATCTTCCGGAACGCGGGCCTGTCCGGCATGCAGCACGTGTTTGTCGAACACGATCAACCCGCTGATCCGCTGGAATCCGCCAGGAGCAGCTACCGATATCTCGCTGCCCTTCGCTACCAGTAGTCCCTACGTGCGCAGTCACCACTGAATTGGAGATCGTGATGGTCGAGCGTGAAGCAGCAGAGGACTACGACGTCTGCATCGTTGGCTCCGGCGCCGGCGGAGGCATGACCGCATATGCCCTCACCCAGCAAGGCGCCAAGGTCGTGATGCTGGAGGCGGGTGGCGAATGGTACGCCTCCAAGGACACGAAGATGATGGTGCCCGCCTACGCCTCACCCCGGCGCGGCGCCTCCAATCGCAACCGCCCGTTCGGCGAGTTCGACGCGTGCGACGGCGGATGGGACATCGAGGGAGAGCCCTTCACGCGCGCGCCCGGCACGCAGTTCAGCTGGTGGCGAGGCCGCATGCTCGGCGGACGCACCAACCACTGGGGTCGCATCTCCCTGCGCTTCGGCCCCGACGACTTCAAGGGCAAGAGCAAGGACGGGCTGGGCGAAGACTGGCCCATCTCCTACGACGATGTTGCACCCTACTACGATCGCGTCGATGACCTGATCGGCGTGTTCGGGTCACGTGAGGGGCTGCGCAATCACCCGGACGGCAACTTCCAACCGGCCCCGCGGCCACGCTGCTACGAACTGCTGGTGAAGAAGGCGAGCGACAAGCTCGACATCACCTGTATTCCGTCGCGCCTGTCGATCATCACCAAGCCCATTCATGGACGCCAGGCCTGCCACTACTGCGGCCAGTGCAATCGCGGCTGCCAGGTGAAGGCCAACTTCTCCAGCCCGGACGTCCTGATCGGGCCCGCACTGAAGACCGGCAAGCTCACGCTCATTACGCAGGCGATGGCTCGCGAGGTCACCGTCGGCAAGGACGGCTTGGCCACGGGCGTCACCTACGTGGACAAGCGCACCGGCGCGGACAAGCACGTGAAGGCCAAGGTCGTGGTGCTCGCGGCGAGTGCCTGTGAGTCCGCGCGACTGCTGCTCAACTCCCGGTCCGCGAAATTTCCACAGGGATTGGGCAACTCCACCGGCTGGGTTGGCAAGGGGCTCACCGATACCACCGGCACGGACGTATCCGGATTCATTCCCGCCATGGTCGATCACGTCCCGCACAACGAGGACGGTGTGGGTGGCATGCACGTTTACATGCCGTGGTGGCTCGACAACAAGAAGCTGGATTTCCCGCGCGGCTATCACATCGAGGTGTGGGGCGGACTGAGCGCACCAGGCACCGGCTTCATGGGCGGCATCGCCAACTATCCCGGCGGGGGCGGCTACGGCAAGTCCCTCAAGGACGACTATCGCAAATACTACGGCGCGACCATCGGTTTCTCCGGTCGCGGAGAGCAGATCCCCAATGCGGACTGCTATTGCGAGATCGATCCGACCACCGTGGATCAGTGGGGCATCCCGGTGCTGCGCTTTCACTGGAAGTGGAGCGACTACGAATACAACCAGTCCAGGCATATGCAGGAGACCTTCCGCTCCCTGATTCACGAGATGGGTGGCGAAGTCTTCTCGAACATGCCGACCAAGGACCAGGGATACGGGCTTTCCACCGGCGGTTCCATCATCCACGAGCTGGGCTGCGTGCAGATGGGCAATGATCCGAACAGGTCGGTGCTCAACGCGAACTGTCAGGCGCACGATTGCAAGAACCTCTTCGTGACTGACGGCGGTCCCTTCGTGACCCAGGCGGACAAGAACCCAACGTGGACGATTCTCGCGCTGGCGTGGCGGACCTCTGACTACATCGCGCAGCAGCGCAAGGCTGGCGCCCTATGAGCGACATCAATCGCCGCGACGCACTCAAGGCGCTCGGCATCGTTCCTGTTGCCGGCATGCTGGACTGGTCCACACCCAGCGTGGCGCGCGCCACGAAGATGGTGGAGCGGCTGCATGCCGCAACGGACACCGCCGCCTACGCGCCGAAGTTCTACACGGCGCACGAATGGAAGACCGTACGCATGCTGGCCGACATCATCATCCCCAAGGATGAGCGCTCGGGAAGCGCAACGGATGCCAAGGCGCCGGAGTTCATGGACTTCATGCTGGCGGAGAAGGACGCAAGCGAGAACTCCAGGATCCAGGCCCGCGGCGGGCTCGCCTGGCTGGACACGGAGATGCGCGCGCGCTTCTCCACCGACTTCATTGCGAGCACGGACGCGCAGCGGCACCAGGTGCTGGATGACATTGCGTTCGGCAAGAAGGTGAAGCCCGAGTTGCGCCGCGGCGCGGCATTCTTCAACAGCTTCCGCGCATCCGTGG
Source organism: bacterium (assembly GCA_040003455.1). Classification (GTDB taxonomy): domain Bacteria; phylum Gemmatimonadota; class Gemmatimonadetes; order Gemmatimonadales; family Gemmatimonadaceae; genus AG11. Next base: position 2,071 of record JBDUCM010000032.1, on the reverse strand, counting down.
CGTCGGCATTCTTCTCCAGCGCCATGGGCTGGCAGGACCTCAAGTACATCGGGAACGTCTTCAACCCCGGATGGAACGGTTGTCCGCCCGAGGCAACGAAGAAGCTCGGCGTCAGCTACGAGGAGTTCGACGCCAGCCTGGCAAAACGCCGGAAGCAGTAGCCGCACGGCCATCGCGCGACATGACCTCGAACAGGCTGGGCGTCGGCTTCGTGGGCAGCGGCTTCAATGCAAAGTTCCACATGCTTGGCTGGAAAGGCGTGCGTGATGCCGACGTGCTGGGCGTGTGGAGCCCGAACAAGAAGAACGCTGCCGCCGCCGCGCGATATGCCAACGACCTGGATGTCAGCGGCGGCGCCGCGAAGGCCTACAAGTCCATCGGCGATATGGTCGCCGATCCTGCCATCGATGCCATCTGGCTCACTGGGCCAAATCAGGCGCGCGTGGAGAACGTGCAGGAGATCGTGGACGCGCTCGACCGCGGGCGCGGCACGCTGAAGGGCATTGCATGCGAGAAGCCGCTCGCCCGCAACGTGGCCGAGGCCAGGGAAGTGCTGCGCCTCGTCAAGCGGGCCGGCCTCATGCACGGTTACCTCGAGAACCAGGTGTTCGCCCCGCAGGTCGAGACGGGCCGAGCCCTCATCTGGGCGCGCGGCGCAGCGACGACCGGGCGCCCCTACCTCGCGCGCGCGGCCGAGGAACACAGCGGGCCGCACATGCCGTGGTTCTGGAACGGTGCACTCCAGGGAGGCGGCGTCCTCAATGACATGATGTGTCATTCGGCGCTCGTCGTACGGCACCTGCTCACAAAGCCCGGTGAATCGCTCGCGACAGTGAAACCAAAACGCATCACCGCCCATATCGCATCGCTCAAGTGGACGCGCCCGGCGTACGCACGGAAGCTCGCGAAGGCACAGCCCGGCACCGACTACACCCGGACGCCGAGCGAGGACTTCGCGAGCACGACCATCGAATTCGAAACCAGTGATGGATACACGGTCCTTGGCGAGGCGACCACATCGTGGAGCTTCGTCGGTGCCGGCCTGCGGCTGTCGTCTGAGTTGCTCGGACCGGAATACTCCATGGCGTGGAATAGCCTCGATGCGGGGCTCAAGCTGTTCTTCAGTCGTGAGGTGAAAGGTCGCGCGGGTGAAGACCTGGTCGAAAAGCAGAATGCCGAGATGGGGCTGATGCCGGTGGTGGCGAATGAGGCGGTGGCGTACGGCTACGAAGCCGAGGACCGCCATTTCGTGCGGTGCTTCCTCGGCAAGGAGACGCCTATGCTCACGCTCGATGATGGGTTGGAAGTGGTGCAAATGCTGATGACGGCGTACAAGAGTGCCGAACAGGGTCGCACGCTCGATTTCCCCCCTCGTGGATTGGACGCCTTCATGCCGGCCGTTGCGCGCGGAACGTGGAAGCCGCCCAGGCAGGGCCGCTGACGTGCCACCCGTACTCGTTGAAGCCTGCGTGGACGCGATCGACGCGTCCATCGAAGCGGAACGGGGCGGCGCGGGTCGCCTGGAATTGTGCGGTGAGCTCCTGCAGGGCGGAGTGACGCCGAGTGCGGGGTTGATCGGGGCCGTGCGCAACCGCGTGACGATTCCGCTGTTTGTGCTGATACGTCCGCGCGCTGGTGATTTCCTGTACTCGGATGACGAACGAGAGGTGATGTATCGCGATATCGCCGTCGCGAAATCCCTCGGTGCGGATGGCGTCGTGTTCGGGGCGCTCGGCGTCGAGGGCGATGTCGATGCCAAAACGATGCGCGCATTGATCGAGGCGGCGCGGCCAATGGCGGTGACATTTCATCGCGCCTTCGATTTTACGCGTGATCGGAACGCCGCCTTCGACGCCCTGATTGCACTTGGCGTGGATCGCGTGCTGACGTCCGGGGGCGCGGCAAGCGCGCTCGCGGGAGCTGGAGCTTTGGCACGTCTTGTCGCCCGATCGGAAGGGAAGATAGTTGTGCTGGCGGGCGGGGGCGTTACGGCCGCGAATGCCGCAGAAATCGTTCGCGCAACCGGAGTGAGCGAGCTGCACTCCCGGGCGGCCGGATCGGTGGAGAGCGG
>JBDUCM010000295.1:0-4223 GCA_040003455.1 bacterium | reverse complement strand
CTGGCGCGCGGTATCGAAGGCGGCATCGCCAATTCGATCCTCATCAAGGTCAACCAGATCGGGACGCTCACGGAAACGCTCGAGGCCATCGAGATGGCGCGTTCGGCCGGGTATCTCTCGGTGATCTCGCACCGGTCCGGCGAGACCGAGGACACCTTCATCGCCGATCTCGCGGTGGGAACGGGCGCGGGCCAGATCAAGACCGGCTCTGCGTCGCGGACCGATCGTGTGGCGAAGTACAACCAGTTGCTGCGCATCGAGCAGCAGTTGGGTGGCGCGGCCGAATATCCCGGCGGCAGCATCTACGGACTGTAAGAGTTCAGCGTGGCGCGCGCGAGAAAATCGTCGGCGTCGGGCGGCGGGGCGAAGCGGCGGATCACGCAGCTTCTCTTCGCCGCCATCGCGCTGGGTGCCATAGCGTTCGCCGTGCAGGGAGGCGAGTACGGCACTACCGACCTGATGAGCCAGCGACAGCGGCGCGCGTCATTGGTCGCCACGAATGACTCGCTTCAGCACGTCGTTGACTCGCTGACCAAGTACAAGCGCCGCGTGGAAACGGATCCGGCGCTCCAGGAGCGGATTGTGCGCGAGGAGTTCGGGCTGGTGCGCGGCACCAAGGAACTCCTCTATCGGTTTGACGAACCGGATACCGCCAGCCGCGCGCCCTGACGTCAGCAGGATCAGGTGAGGACGCGCTTCAGGTCAGCTCGCCCGCAGTGAACGGCGACCCGCTGGTTTCACCACGGCCTTCGGCGTAATGTCGCGCTTCAGCTTGCCGTTCTCCGCCACGGCTTTCACGGAAGGCTCGGCGGCAATGCCCATCTCTTTCGTGAGTTGCGTAAGGTCCGATGAGAGTCGGCGCAGCCGCGTGGACGGAAGTGAGCGAAGGGCATCCATGAGGGCGACCGTCGGGGCAGGGTGCGCCTTGCGAAGCAGCGAGCGTCCCGAGGCCGTGAGCGTCACGGCAGCGCGGCGCCGGTCATGCTTGGCGGTGCGGCGCGCGGCCAACCGCCGTTCAACCAGTCGGTCCACCACGGCAGCAACCGATGTGCGATCGGTCATGGTCCGCGCCGCCAGCTCCGACATCGACGCCTCTTCTTCCTCCCCGAGCGCGTTGAGCACGAAGAGTTGAGCGGGGCTGAGGCCCGAGGTATTGACGGTTTCGCGGGCGGCCAGGCGAAGGGCGCGGAGAATGCGGCGGAACGCATCGATTGACTGTCCGATGGGGGTGGCGTCGGCGCCTCCCTTGCCATCGACGGCCTTGAGGGTCTTCTTGGAGACGTTAGACTGGCGCGGAGTCGACACTTTCTTGCGTACGGGCACGGGTGAGCGGAGAACGTGGGCGTGAAAACCCTTTCATCTATTAGACGTGTAAACCGTCGCCGGTACGACACGTATCGATTCCTGATCGTGCTCACCTTCCTCGCGACGACAGCGATCGCGCAGTCGCGACCTGCTCCGCCGGATCGGGCACGCACCACCGTCAGTGACATTACGCGCGAGGAGCTGGTGTCGTTCGAGCGCTCGCGTGTAATCGCGCAGGCCGATCGATTCCTCAACGAGACCCCAATCACCGTGACTGCGGTCACCGCGCCCCGCAGTGCCGGCGGTGCGCACGATTTCTTTTCAGAGGGAGACTACTGGTGGCCGGATCCGTCCGATCCGTCCAAGCCATATGTGCGTCGCGACGGTGAGACAAACCCTGATAACTTCGAGGTGCATCGCTCGGCAATGCGTCGGCTCAGCGTGATGGTGCCGGCGCTCACGGCGGCGTTCGAGATCACCGGCAACGCGCGTTACGCCCGTCACGCCGTGACACATCTACGCGCCTGGTTCGTGGCCGAGAGTACGCGAATGAACCCCAACCTCATGTATGCGCAGGCCATAAAGGGGGTAGCCACCGGTCGAGGCATCGGCATCATCGATACCATCCATCTCGTGGAAGTGGCGCAGGCAGCGCTGGAGCTCGAGCGACTCGGCGCATTCAGCGGACCCGAACTGGCCGGAACGAAGGAGTGGTTCCGGGAATACACACAGTGGATGACCACCTCGAAGTTCGGCCTGGATGAGCGCAACAATGGCAACAACCACAGCGCTGCGTGGGCGCTTCAGGTGGCTGCCTTTTCGCGTTTCACGGCGACACGGTGCGCCTGGCTGAGATGCGCCAGTTCCTCACCGGTACGCTCATTCCGGAGCAGATGGCACCGGACGGCAGCTTCCCCAAGGAGCTGGCCCGGACGAAACCGTACGGGTATTCGCTCTTCCAGTTGGACGTGATGGGGATCCTCACCGAAGTCCTGTCAACCGAACGACAGGATCTCTGGGCGTTCACCACTCCCGACGGGCGAGGCATGCGCAAGGCCGTTGCCTGCATGGTGCCATTCATCGCTGACAAGACGACCTGGCCTCACCCGCGCGACGTGATGTATCACGACGCCTGGCCCGTCAGGCAGCCGCACTCAATCGGCGGCTATTTCAGCTCCCTGATCCAGATGTTGCGGTAGCTGATCGGGGCGCTCGGATCCCCGTGCGCCTGAAGGAGAATGGGCGCCGGCCCGTGCGCCTTGTACACCGGCGTGCCTACGTACTCCGTGCCGCCCGTGAGGGTGAAGTTGTTCTGCACCAGCACCCCGTTGTGGAACGCCGTCACCCGCGCGGGAGTGTTCAGGGAGCCATTCGCCTTGAACGTGGGTGCCGTCCAGACCACGTCGTACGTCTGCCATTCACCCGGTTTGCGCATGGCATTCACCAACGGCGCCGATTGCTTGTAGATGCTGCCGGCCTGCCCGTTCACGTACGTCTTGTTCTCGTACGAGTCGAGTACCTGAAGTTCATAGCCCGTGCTGTCGGCGGATGCGAGGTAGACACCGCTGTTGCCGCGCGCCTGGCCACTGCCGGTCATACCCGCCGGAATCTGCCACTCGATATGCAGTTGGTAGTTGGTGAACCGGCGCCTGGTCTGGATGTCGCCAGCCTTCTTGTTCACCGTCATGACGCCGTTCGCCACTGTCCAGCCGGCTGGATCCGTCTTGCCGGCGGCCGTCCACTCAGCGAGGTCCTTGCCGTCGAACAGCTTGATGGCGTCCGACGGCGGCTCGGCACTCGTGGCCCCGGCCGTGATGACTTTTACTTCGGGGGTGTAGAATTCCGTGTCTTCAGGCTTGGGCTTCTGCTGCGCATGCGCCGCCAAGGGGATCGCGCAGAATGCCAGCACGAGCCATGTATTGCGTCTCATATCGTTCATCCCTCGGTGTCTCGTTTCGTTGGAATGCCGTTCAACGTCAGTTCGTCGCGATTTTTGACTTTGGCGACTTGAGCCGCGCATCGTAGAACTCCACGATCCGCTTCTGCATGTCGAGGAAGTCCTCGGCCGACGCCGTGCCGCCACCATGCCCGCCGTTGGCGTAGTTCACCCAGATGCATTCCTTGCCCAGCCGCCGGAGCGCGTAGTACATCTCGCGCGTGTTGATCGCGGGGACATTGGAATCCTGCTCTCCCGTCACGAGCATGAGCGGCGTGGTAATGCGATCAGCAAACATGATCGCCGAATGCGCGACATACTTCTGCGGCTGCGCCCACATCGACGCCCCCAGGCGATCCTGCGTCTTCTCGGCCGCATTCACATTGCGAACGCCAAGGCGCGGGCTGTCCGTGTAGAAGGAGATCATGTCCACCTTGCCGGAGATGTTCACCGCGGCCTTGAAGCGATTGGTCTGCGTGATGAGCAGGTTGGTGGCGTACCCGCCGTAACTCTGGCCCTGCACGCCAAGCCGCGCTGAGTCGGCGATGCCGAGTTCGATGAGCTTGTTGGCCGCGGCGGTGACTCCCTTTGCCCACGCTTCGCCCGGGTAGCCGATATCAAAGTCCACCGACGGATGCACCACGATGTACCCCGCACCGGTGAGCACGTTGGCGCGCACGTCGAAGGTGTCGTCGAAGAAGTCCTCGTAGATCTCGAACACCGTTGGATAGGTCTTCCCCTTGTCGTAGTCGGCGGGATAGTACACCACCGCCTTCTTGGAGTGGCCGTCAGCGTCGAGAAAGGAGACGAGCTCTGTTGGTCCGATCTTCTTCGCGGAGAGCTGCGGATTGGTTTCGACGAGCCGGTGCAGGTCGGACAAATCGGTGTTGGCCGAGTAGAGATCTGCGGGCCGGTTGCCGTTCCCGATGTTGAGAATGACCGTCTGGCCATCCTTGGAGAGACGGAACTGCGAGAAGCTGCG
>JBDUCM010000031.1:0-42597 GCA_040003455.1 bacterium | reverse complement strand
ATCGGAAGAAATGAGGCCCAGTCACGCCGGCCAACGGCAATGACCGTCGCCAATATCCCCACCACGAACGGCATCGCGGCCATTGCAATCGGCCCGGTCGTCGCCGTGATGACTGTGGCGCCAACCATGATGATCAGCAGACCGATCGCGGCCAATGGCGTCAGGTCGCGATGAATGCGGAAGATTCCGGGAAGAACCAGCCCGAGTGCACCAAGAATCTCCGCGCATCCGATGAAATAGACGAAGTTCAGCGGCACCGCAGACATCGCAGCGAGCTTGTCGGCGGGCATCGCGAACTTGGATCCGCCAGCGAACAGGAAGAGCGCGCAGAGCAGGCTCTGTACCGTCCAGAGAAGAACATTGATGCGCGTGCCACGGCGAGCAACGTCGGTACGGGCGGTGATTGTTGACATGGTCCAGTCTCCTTTCGGGTAGTTGGCGTGTAGGTCGGTCGATCTTCTGCCTCTACCTCCACGTCGAACGAGCCACGGCCGGATCGACACACGGTCGGGACGTCATGTCTTGCCAAGAATAGTAAGCGCACTTACTATACTCGCTCACCCGGGAGACTGACATGACATGGGAACGCGAATACACGGTGGTGGTGCCAGACGTAACCCGCGCGGAGATCTGGAATGCCTGGCGCGACGTGAACGGGTGGCATCGTTGGGACACCGACATCGAATACGCACGGATGGATGGGCCTTTCGAAGCCGGGCAACAGTTCACGTTGAAGCCAAAGGGAGGTCCACGTGTCCAGATCACCTTCGAACGCGTGGAGCCAATGGTCGCGTACACGGACTTCACACGCTTTCCCCTGGCGCGCATGTGGGGAATTCACGAGATGCACGAGACGGAGCGGGGACTCGAACTCCGTTGTTGCATTCGCGTGACCGGGCCGCTCAGCTTCCTGTGGCGGAAACTCGTTGCCGAAGGTGTGGTGAATGGCCTCGAGCAGCAGACCCGCCAGTTGATCGCGTACGTACACGAGCGGAGACAGCATGCCCACGCGGCCCATCCTTGAGGGATCGAAGTACTCGTCCGCCGAAGCGAGCCCGGGTTACCTGTTCTGGCGCAGCTTTCATGCGTGGCAGCGACAGATGCGCGCGGCGCTCGACGCACTTGGCATCACGCAGGTCCAATACTCCATTCTCGCGACCACCAGCTACCTGGTCTCGACGAACAGTGCGGTGTCCCAGCAGGCCGTCGCGAATCACCTCGAGATGGACAAGATGATGGTGTCCGACGTGGTGAAGACACTGGAGGGACGGTCGCTTCTATCCAGGCGGCGCAGTGATACCGACGGCCGGTCGTTCAACCTCGAGATCACGCGGGCGGGCCGCGAGCTGCTCACGCACGCCACCCCCGCGGCGGAATCAGTGGACGAGGCGTTCTTTGGGGTGTTGTCGGCGACAGAACGAAACAACCTGATCAAGTGCCTCCGACGTCTTGCCTGAACAAGGCCTACCGCGCACCCCTCGGCCAGAGGGCTCGTGACAAGGGCCGGCACCCGTCTGGTCAGCCAATGGACGATCCCGACTCTCGCGCGTAGCCAAGCCCAACCAGGGCGAGGCGAATCTCGTCGAGCACGGCGGGATCGTCGATCGTGGCGGGCATCGAGAAGGGTTCACCATCCGCGATCGTCCGCATGGTGCGGCGAAGCACCTTGCCCGATCGGGTCTTGGGTAGCCGGGCGACCACCGCCACCTGCTTGAAGTTGGCAACCGGACCAACGTCGTCGCGCACGCGCTGCACCAGCTCCTTGCAGATCGTGACTGTATCACGAGAGACTCCCGCCTTCAATACAACTACGCCAAGCGGCACTTGCGTCTTGAGCGCGTCCTTCACGCCGAACACCGCGCACTCTGCCACATCGGGATGCCCTGCCAGTGATGCTTCGATACTGCCAGTCGAGAGGTTATGGCCGGCGCAGATGATGATGTCATCCACCCGGCCCATGATGAAGAGGTAGCCATCCTCATCGATGTAGCCGCCGTCGCCCGTGAGGTAGTAGCCGGGATAGCGCGCGAGATAGGTGTTGTAGTATCGCTCGTCGTTCTGCCACAACGTTGGCGACGCGCCGGGTGGCATCGGCAGCTTCATCACGACGGCCCCTTCGTGATTGGCCGGCAACTGCTTGCCCTCCTCGTCGAGAATCTGCACCACCCAGCCCGGCACTGCCTTGGTCGGCGAACCAGGCTTCACTGGCAACGGATCGAATCCCATGCAATTGGACGCAACGGGCCAACCCGTCTCCGTCTGCCACCAGTTGTCGATGACGGGGCGATCGATCAATGCGCGAGCCCAGTGATAGGTGTCGGGATCAAGGCGTTCGCCGGCGAGAAACAGGGCGCGCAGGCACGATGCGTCATACCGACGGAAATGCTCGCCGCGTGGATCTTCCTTCTTGATCGCACGAAAGGCCGTGGGCGCCGTGAACAACGTCCGTACGTTGTACTCGGAGATCACACGCCAGAAGCCTCCCGCATCAGGCGTCCCAACCGGCTTCCCTTCGTGAATGACCGTAGTGCAACCGTAGAGCAACGGCGCATACACGATGTAGGAGTGCCCAACCGCCCATCCAAGGTCGGATGCTGCCCAAAACACCTCACCCGGCGACATACCAAACACGAATTGCATCGACCACGTGAGCGCGACCGCATGTCCTCCGTTGTCCCGGACGATACCCTTCGGTACGCCGGTGGTACCGGAGGTGTACAGGATGTAGAGCGGGTCGGTGGCCTTCACCGGCGTGCAGCCAACCGGCTCCGCGGACGCGGCCAGCACGTTCCAGTCGAGATCACGGCCTTCCACGAGCGTGCAGCGGAGCTGTTCACGTTGCAGCACGATGCAATGCTGCGGCCTGTGCTCCGCCAACTCCATCGCCCGGTCCAGCAATGGCTTGTACGCCACCACGCGCGCGACTTCGATCCCACAGCTTGCCGTGAGCACCACTTTCGGCTTCGCGTCGTCGATGCGCACGGCGAGTTCGTGTGACGCGAAGCCCCCGAACACCACTGAGTGCACGGCGCCCAGCCGCGCACAGGCATACATGCCGACGAGCGCCTCCACCGTCATGGGCATGTAGATGATCACGCGATCCCCGCGCGTGACGCCGAGTGAGGCGAGCGCGCCGGCGAAGCGGGCGACCTCGTCACGCAGTTCGGCGAAGGTAAGCGTGCGCTTGGTCGCTGTGACGGGGCTGTCGTAGATCACAGCTGGCTGGTCCGCGCGCCCGCCCTCAACGTGGCGGTCGATCGCGTTGTAGCAGGTGTTCAGCTCGCCGCCCGTGAACCAACGGTAGAAGGGAGCGCGTGTTGCGTCGACGATTCGATCAAACGGAGTGTCCCAGTGAATCGCCTCGGCGGCACGGCCCCAGAATGTCGCCGGGTCGCGTGTCGCCTCGTCGTATGACGCCTGGAAGGTTGAGTGTTTCATCATGGCGGCCGTTGAATCAAGGGGAGGACAGTATGACGTGAGCCTTACAGCGGCGCCAGCCGCCATCCCGGCACGTCGCCCGCCCGGCAACGAGTGTCACTGGTTGCGAGCAACTCGACCACATGCCAACGTATCACGATGTTGCCCGTAGTCAGGGCAGCACTCCTCCCCGGCCTCCACTCGACTCAGCATATGCGCCCTTCGCGCACGTTCGTCGTTCTCTCCCTACCAGCCCTCATCGCCGGCACCGTGGGCATTTCGCTCGCGGGTACCACCGATGCCTCGAAACCAACGCTGGCGCCAATCACCCTCGACTCGACGCTGCTCAAGGGCTACCGCTGGCGAAATATCGGTCCTGATCGCGGTGGTCGCTCCATCGCTGTGAGCGGTGTGAAGGGTCGTCCGAAGGAAGCATACTTCGGCGCCACGGGCGGCGGTCTCTGGAAGACCACGGACGGCGGCGAGAACTGGGGCCCCGTAACCGACGGACAGATCAACAGTGCGTCCGTCGGCGCGGTGGCTGTCTCGGAATCCAATCCCGACGAGCTATTCATCGGTATGGGTGAGACCTGCATACGCGGGAACATCATGGCGGGCGACGGCGTCTATCGCAGCCTGGATGCCGGAAAGACGTGGGTCAATGTCGGTTTTCACGAAACAGACGGCATCTCCAAGATTCGCATCCATCCCACCAACCCCGACATCATCTTCGTCGCGGCCTTCGGCAAATTCAGCGTGCCGAGCACGGAACGAGGCGTGTACAAGAGCGCCGATGGCGGAAAGACGTGGAAACGCGTCCTTTATCGCGACGACAAGACCGCCGCCATCGACATCTCCATCGATCGCACCAATCCGAACATCATGTACGCCGCAATGTGGGAAGCCTTCCGCAACGAGTACACGATGTCGAGCGGTGGTCCGGGCAGCGGTTTGTTCAAGAGCACGGACGGCGGTGAGACCTGGACCGAAATCACGCGCGCGAAGGGACTGCCGGCGGCGGGCACAATCGGGCGCATTGGCGTGGCGGTCTCCGGCGCAAACTCCAACCGCGTGTATGCGCTCGTGGAGCACGACAGCGGGGGACTCTTCAAGAGCGACGACGCCGGCGCCACCTGGGCGCTCGTGAATGGCAATCGCGACATTCGCCAACGGGCCTTCTACTACACGCACGTCTACGCCGATCCAAAGGAGCAGGACGTCGTCTACATGCAGAACACGTCCATGTTCCGCTCGCGTGACGCCGGGAAGACGCTGGCGAACATCGGGAACGGTACACACGGTGACATGCACGACCTCTGGATCGATCCAGACGCGCCGGGGCATCTCGTCGTGGGCAACGACGGCGGCGGCGCGGTATCCACCACCACTGGTGGCGCGTGGACAGCGCAGGACTTCCCCACGGAGCAGTTCTATCACGTAGCGACAACGAAACACATTCCGTATCACGTCTGTGGATCGCAGCAGGACAACACCACGCTCTGTACGCCATTCAATTGGAACGCAGCCGCGTTCGGTCTCGGGGCGCCGGGTGGTCGAGGTGGTGGTGGCGGACGCGGAGGCCGCGGGGCTGGTGCTGGTGGAGCCGCTCCGGCACTTGGTGCCAATGACATCACACTCGGCGGCATGACGGCGTCCTACCAGGCCGGTGGTGGCGAGCCGGGCTACATCGCGCCCGATCCCCTCGATCCCGATCAATTCTACTCTGGCACGAACAACGGCGGGTATCTCGACAAGTTCAACAGGCGCACGAGTACCAGCCGCGAGGTGAATCCATATCCATGGTTCTATTCCGGTGAACCAAGCCGCGACATCAAGGAGCGCTGGCAGTGGACCTACCCGATCATCTTCTCGCCGGTTGACCCGAAGACGCTGTACGTCTCATCACAGCGCCTGTGGCGCACCACGAATGGCGGTCGCACCTGGACGGCCCTCAGCGGCGACCTCACGCGCCATGACCCCAAGACACAGGGCCCGTCAGGCGGCCCGATTACCGGCGACATGAACGGACCGGAAGTGTACGGCGTGATCTTCTCCGTTGGGCCGAGCAAAAAGACGGTGAACACCATCTGGACCGGCAGCGACGATGGCCTGGTGCACGTCACGCGCGATGCGGGCAAGACATGGACGAACGTGACGCCAAAGGACATGCCTGACTTTGGTCGCGTGAGCCAGATCGATGGGAGCCAGTTCAGCGATGCCACCGCGTACGTCTCCGCGCGCCGGCCGCTCCTCAACGACACCAAGCCGTACATCTGGAAGACCACCGATTACGGCAAGACGTGGACGAAGATCGTGAACGGCATTCGGCCCGACGCCTTCGTCCATGCCGTGCGCGAGGACCCCGTCCGAAAGGGATTGCTGTACGCGGCCACCCAGCACGGTGTGTACATCTCGTACAACGACGGCAGCGAATGGCAACCGTTGATGCTCAACATGCCGGACGTGCCGGTCTCCGACCTGAAGGTCGAAGGCAATGAAGTGGTGATTGCCACGCACGGTCGTGGTTTTTGGGTGCTCGACAACATTGCACCGCTGCGACAGGCAACCCCTGAGATCCTTGCGTCCGACGCCCACATGTTTACCCCGCCCGTTGGTGTGCGGTCCGGTGCCGGACTCACCATCAGCTGGATGCTCAAGACCGCACCGCGCAACGCGAAACTCGAGATCGTCGACTCCACAGGCGCGGTATTGCGCAGCTTCGAGCCCGACACCGCCCGCGCCGACTCCACGGCGCCGCCGGCAGGAGGCGGCCGCCGGGGCGGTGCAGGCCCGGCACTCCCCAAGTTGGCTGGACTCCAGCGCATCACGTGGGACCTGCGCACCAAGGGAATCGCCAGCTTCCCAGGGATGATCCTGTGGGGTGCCGGCACCAATGGGCCGGCCATCCCGCCGGGACACTACACTGCGCGCCTCACAGTAGACGCCAAGGCACTCACGACACCAATCACCATTGTGCGCAATCCGCGCTTCACCGACGTGAGCGATGCCGACCTTCGCGCGCAATACGCCTTCTCCAGGAGAGTGCGCGACGAAGCCAACAAGGCGAACGAGTCGATCATCGCCATTCGTCGCGTAAAGTCGCAGCTCGCCGACCGCGAGAAGAAATCGGATGATGCAACGCTCAAGTCCACCGGCGCGATCCTCAACAAGAACGCGACGGCCGTGGAAGTGAATGTCTATCAAGTGCAGAACCAGAGCGGTCAGGACCCGCTCAACTTCCCGATCAAGGTCAACAACCGCCTGGCGACGCTGCTCTCGATGGCCGAGCGAGGCGATGGCGCGCCGACGAACAACTTGCCGGAGATCTACGGAATCCTGACCACGGAGTTGAAAGGCTACACTGATCAACTCGCGAAGGTATGGAAGATCGACCTGGCTGCCGTGAACAAGGAGCTGGCACGCCTCAAGCTGGCGCCGATTGATCCACAGTGTGAGAAGGCGGAAGGATGCGTGCCTGTTCCCTGATGGCGGGCACCCCAGGAATCCTCCGCAGGATGTAACCCATCACCGATGCGCGCCGAGCAGAACGGCGCGCATCGGTGCGGCGTGGCTACTCGGGCTGGCGAAAATCCAGCACGCGTTTCGCTTTCCCGAGTGATCGCTCGATCGTATCCGGTGGCACGAGCTTCACGATCGAAGTCACACCAACGAGGTCCTTGATGCGCGCCGCAAGACCGGTACTCGCGGCGTCGCGATCGGTAGCATCGCCCAACACACCGGCGCGCATTTCCGCGACGACGGTCAAGTCATCGAGATGCCCCGCGCGGCGCACCTCGAGTACGTAGTGCGCGGTCAGTCGCGCGTCGTCGAGCAGGATTTCCTCGATCTGGGTGGGAAAGACGTTGACGCCACGGATGATGAGCATGTCGTCGGACCGTCCGGAAATGCGCATCATGCGCCGCATCGTGCGGGCTGTGCCTGGAAGCAGCGCCGTGAGGTCACGCGTACGGTAGCGAACGAGTAGCTGCGCTTCCTTCGTCAGCGTTGTGAATACCAGCTCGCCAACCTGACCATCGGGAAGGACGGCACCAGTTACAGGGTCGATGATCTCGGGATAGAAGTGATCTTCCCAGACATGCAGGCCATCCTTCGTGTCGACGCACTCGCTCGCCACCCCTGGTCCCATCACTTCCGATAGTCCATAGATGTCGACGGCATGCATGTCGAAGCGTTCCTCGATTGCCTTGCGCATCGACTCGGTCCACGGTTCCGCGCCATGTATTCCCACCCGCAGTGAGGTGTTGCGCGGGTTCACGCCCTGCCGGTCAAATTCATCGGCGATGGCGAGCATATAAGACGGCGTGACCATGATCGCGTCCGGACGCAGGTCGCGAATGAGCCTCACCTGCCGTTCCGTCTGGCCACCGGACATGGGGATAACCGTACACCCCAGTGCCTCGGCGCCGTAGTGTGCTCCCAACCCGCCGGTGAAGAGGCCGTACCCGTATGCCACATGAACCATGTCACCAGGTTGCACTCCGGCGGCGCGCATCGAACGCGCGACCAGTCGAGCCCAAACCTCGAGATCCCGCGTGGTGTACCCAACGACCGTCGGCTTGCCGGTGGTCCCCGACGACGCATGAATACGGGCAAGCATCTTGCGCGGAACGGCGAGCATCCCGAACGGGTAGTGTGCGCGAAGGTCGCTCTTGGTCGTGAACGGAAAGCGCGCGAGATCCGAAAGCTGCTCCAGGTCACCGGGATGGACCGCATACGACTCGAACTGCTTCCGGTAGAACGGCACGTAGTCGTACGCGCGCTGGAGTGTCTGCCGCAAGCGTTCGAGTTGGAGCGCCGCAAGCTCGTCGCGTGACGCATGCTCAATTGGCTCCAACTCGGACGCGGACGGGTGCATCACGGACGCTACGGTTTGAGCTGCTTCTCGCGCGTTGCGCGGAACTCGTTACCGGCGCGCCACTCGGGTATCCTGGTCGCGTTCGCAATGCGATAGCCCATCGTGAGGAAGAGGTCGAGATCCTGCACGGCCCCACTCATGTCCCAGCCCGGTTTGATCTCGTCCGTGGGCTTGTGATAGTCCGTATTGTCGAACTCCTCACGCTTCTGCATGCCGAACCCTGCCGGCTTGCCGACGAAATCCACGCCGCCCTCGGGATCGAACGCCGGTACGCCTACCTTGGCAAAGTTGAAGTGATCCGAGCGGTAGTAGAATCCCTTCTCTGGCTGCGCGTCCGGGCGGAGCGTGCGACCCTGCTCGGCGGCCGCCGCTCGTGCGTAGTCATCGAGTTCGGAATTCCCGAGGCCAATGACCGTCACGTCCTTGGTGGGACCCCAGGTGTTCAACTCGTCGGTGTTGATGTTCGCCACCGTCTTTGCGAGCGGATACACGGGTGTGACCGCGTAGTACTGCGAGCCGAGCAATCCTTGCTCCTCGGCCGTCACCGAGATGAAGAGGATCGAGCGCTTGGGCGGCGTCTTCAAGGCATGAAAGGCCCTCGCAAGGTCGAGCAGCCCCGCCACGCCGCTCGCGTTGTCGGCAGCGCCATTGTAGATCGAGTCGCCATTCACCTTCTCGCCGATGCCGAAATGATCCCAGTGCGCCGTGTAGATCACATACTCGTCCTTGAGCACCGGATCGCTGCCTTCCAGCTTTGCCATCACGTTGCGTGAATCAATCGTGCGAAGGGTGTTCTCGAGGGTCACGCTTGCCGTGACGCCAAGAGGTACGGGCTTGAACTCCTTCGTGGCGGCGTGGGTCTTGAGCGAATCGAGATTCTGCCCCGCCATGGTGAAGAGCGCCTTCGCCTGATCGACGGTGATCCACCCTTCGACATTGCTGCGGCCCATGTTCTTGTCGGGAGTGACCAGGTCGAACTGCTCTGACGTCTTGCCCTGGACCACGGCGAACGGATAGCCCGCGCGATCAGTCTCGTGCACGAGCAGGACGCCGGCCGCCTTGTGCTTCATGCCCTGCTCGTACTTGTATGTCCACCGGCCATAGTAGGTCATGCGCTTGCCGCCAAACTGCGTGGTGTCTGCAAGCGGAGGATCGTTTACCAGCATGACGAGCGTCTTGCCCGTCACATCAAGTCCCTTGAAGTCGTCCCAGCCGAACTCGGGCGCTTCCACTCCGTATCCAACGAAGACCAGCTCAGATTTGGCGAGTGACGCGGTGGGTTGCACGTGCTTGGTCCACGCCACGTAGTCGTCGCGCCACTTGAGCGTCGTGCTCTTGCCGTCCTTGCTGAACGTGAGCGCCGGCGCGTTCTTCACCGTGATGCCCACGAGCGGCACCTTCTGGATGTAGGTCCCATCGGTGTTGCCGGGCTTGAGTCCGATCGCCTTGAATTCACCCTCGATGTACGCGACGGACTTCTCCTCGCCAGCAGTGCCCGGCTGGCGTCCCATGAGCGAATCGGCGGCGAGCACGCGGATGTGCCGCATCAGGGTGGCCGTGTCGATCGCGGCCATGGCCTCCGCAGGGACGGGCTCGGCGGTCGCCGGCTTGTCACCGGATGGCTGGCACGCCGCAACCGCGACAAGCAACGGAAGGGTGATACGAACGATCGCACGAGTCATGACGAACGGTCCTGGGTCACGAGTGGTCTGGATGCTGGCACGAATATGCGATCACGGACGGGGCGATGCACCCTCGCCAGTCGACAAGCGGTAAAGCACCAACGCAGCGCGCTTGGTCTGAACCGGCAGCATGCGGAGGTCCGCCGTCTCCTTGGCGCTGTGATCGTCGTGGCCGGACAGACCGATACCGTCGATCTTCATCGGCACCAGGCCGGCGATGAACGCAATGTCTGCCGCGCCAGCACGCGACGGATCCACCCCTTCCACCGCGCCCGCCCCGATGTCGCGGCTCGCGCGATCGTACAGCGAGAGCATCCGTCGGTTGCCGTCACTGGGCGCCATGGGCGGATAGCCGTCGTCGCCAAAGGTGATTTCGGCCGTGGTGAGCGGCAGGTGATGCGACACAATCTCGCGCATGGCCTTCGTGATGCGATCGAGCTGCTCCGGAGAAACCGTACGCATGTCGCCGGTAACGACCACCTGCTTGCTGATCACGTTGTGCTTGCCGCTTACCGTCCCTTCGCTCCCCGTACTGTCCACCTTGAGCTCCGACCCGCCAACGATGAGGCCAGGGCTGAAGGCGAGATACGGTTCCTTCGAGAGCGTCACGTAGAACGTATTGAGGATGCGCGCCGCCTCGAACACCGCGCCGGCGCCCATGTCGTCATGGAAGATCTGCGACGCGTGGCCCGCGTTGCCGCCGGTTCGCAGGGTCCAGGACGTCGCACCACGCCGCGAAACAACCGCGGTCTTCGGGTCGCCGGCCCCATCCTCGAACCCCAGCGCGAATGCCGCGCCCTGGGCCGCGTCCACGAGAGTCTTGCGCGCCGCGCTGAGTGGACTACCCGCGTCTTCTTCGTCGCCATCGAACACGACCGTCACATTCATTTGCGCCAGCGCACCCGCGTCCCTGATCGCACGCAATGCGTGCAGGATGATCACGTCGCCGCCCTTCATGTCGATGATTCCGGGGCCGCGCGCCGTCGAGTCGTTCACCCGCTCGAACGCCTGAAACGGACTGCTCGGCTCGAACACCGTATCCAGGTGACCGATGAGCACGAGCTTGGGCCCCGGCCCCGCATGTTCCGCCACGAGATGGCCAGCGCGCTTGAACGACGCACCATCCACCCACCGGGTCTTGAACCCTAGGGAGTCGAACTGCGCGCGCAACACATCGCCCACCTTGCGCACACCCGCAAAGTTCTGTGTGCCGCTGTTAATGTTGACGATGCGCTCCAGGAGCGCGAGCGCCGCAGCGTTGCGAGTATCCACGGATTGCACGATGGCGCGCTCCGTGGCGGAGAGCTGGCCAGACTGGCCGGACGCAGCGACACTCGGCACCGCGAGCAGGATACCGGCAAGCCGGGAGATCGATAAAGGGCGCATGGGCGGGAATCTAGCCAAAAGCCACCTGGCTGGCCGAATTTAGGATTGGCCGGGCGCTATCGCGGCGGGCTGATCATATTTCCTCGGCGGTCGATTGAGGATCAAACCGGACGGAGACGCTCGACGATGCAGCCTGCACCATACCATGGTAAATCCCCGATGCGCCGATTCGCAGCCAGCCTGTGCGCGCTCGCCGTGTTCGCACTTGGCGCATGTGTCTACACCATCGACGTCCGGAGCGTTGCCGTTCCGGATACGGTCATCGCAGGGCGAAGGACTTTCCGATTGCTGCCGGCATCGGAATTCCGCGGACGTGAGCAGCTACTGCCCAACGATCCCATGCTGCCGAATTCGAGTACCTATGGAGCGGTTCGCGAAGAGATCGAGCGCGCCTTCGTGAAGCGCGGATATGTCGCGTCGCCGTCGCCGGCGGACCTCGACATCGCCTATTACGCAACCTCGGCACAGCAACTGGAACTCCGGATCTTCGACTACGGCTACGACTGGGCCGAGTTGCCGCGGGAAGCGGCAGAGGAGACGCAATTCGATCGGGGTACCATCGTCATTGATGTCGTGTCACCGGCCACGCACAAGCTGCTGTGGCGCGGATTGGCCAGAGGTCATCTCGACCCCAATGTCAACGACTATGTAGCCGACCTCCGCAAGACGATCGACGCCATCGCCGAGAAGTTTCCCGCGGCAACCCGCTAGCGTTCCGCAGCATCCGTATCATGATCGCATGACCGGCAGCAGAGCCGCGCACTCGGGGCCAGAGTACCGCGAGTGGCGGCACACGCAGGTGAGCGTTGCGGGAACGTCGTACACCCTCGTCTCGAAGCCTGGCGTGTTTGCGCACGGCACCGAAGATCCAGCGGCCGTTCTGCTGGCCGAGCGTGTGAAGATCGCCGAGGGCGATGTCGTCGTGCACCTGAATTGCCGCAACGGCCTGTTTGGCACCGTTGCCGCGCGTGTCGCCGCGCGCGTGGTACTCACGGACCGCAACATCGTGGCAGTGGGCGCCGCCAAGCGTACGCTGGCTGCCAATGGCGTCACCCTCGGCGAGGTGCTCCTCGGGCACGGCACATTCCCGTTGCCGCCGGATACCCAGGCGGACGTGGTGGCTATTCGCATCCCCCAGGAGAAGCTCTCGCTGCTGCAGTTGCTCACCGATGCCTTCAGGATCCTGAAGGTCGGCGGCCGGTGCTATCTGGCAGGCGCGAACAATGAAGGCGCAAAGACGGCCGCCGGAATGGCGGAGCGGATGTTCGGGAACGGGGGCGTCCTGGCCGTACAGAGCGGCCACCGGGTGGTCATGGCCACGAAGCAGCGCGAGGCAATTCCCGGTGATGCCTCCCTGGCGAGTCCATATCTCGAACCCGGCACCTTCAACGACTTTCAAGCCACACTGCGCGGTCGGTCATATGCACTCTCTACCCGGCCGGGCGTCTTCTCGTGGGACCACCTCGACGAGGCCACAACCATCCTCGCCGACACGATGGAGATCAATGCCGGCGAATCGGTGCTGGACCTCGGGTGCGGCGGCGGCGCGCTGGGTGTCGTGGCCGGGGCGCTGTCGGGACAGGGTCGAATCTGCATGGTGGATGCCGACGTCGAGGCCGTCCGCTCGGCGACGCGCACCGCCGAATTGGGGGGGCTTATCAATTTCTCGGCCCTGACCAGCGACATCGCCGGCGAAGTACTCGACCAGCGCTTCGAGGCGGTCGTGACCAACCCGCCATTTCACGTCGGCAAGGCAACAGACCTCACCGTGCCGGCCCAGTTCATCCGGGATGCGTACGATGTGCTCGCGCCGAACGGGCGCCTGTACCTCGTGGCCAACCGAACGTTGCCCTACGAGCGCCAGATCTTTCAGTTGTTCGACAACATTGCCACGATGCACGACGGTCGGCGCTTCAAGGTGCTGTCGGCCACGAAGGGAACGCGATGAATCGCCGTGCCGTGCTCGTCCGACTCACCGCGGGGCAAGGCTCGCCAATTCCGTCGCGTCCACGATCCGCCAACGGCCGGAGACAAGGTCGCCCAGGCCCAACCCACCAATAGCCGATCGGTGCAGGGCCTCAACATGGTTCCCCACGGCGGCGAACATGCGCCGCACCTGGTGGTATCGTCCCTCCGTGATGGTCACGCGCGCACGACGCGCTTCGATCACCTCCAGGACAGCGGGATCGAGTGCTCGGTCTTCATTGTCGAGCATCAACGTGCCGCTCGCAAAGATCGCCGCCTCGTCTCCGCGGAGGTCGCTTGCCAGAACAACCTCATATGCCTTGGGAAGGTGGGTCTTCGGCGATGTGATGCGATGATTGACCTGTCCGTCGTCCGTGAGGAGCAATAGCCCGGACGTGTCACGATCCAGCCGGCCAATCGGTGCGATGATCGGCGAGCGAGAGGCAAAGCGACCCGGCAGCAATTCGTAAATCAGTCGGGCTGTATCTCGGGTGGAACACACATACCCAACGGGCTTGTGCAACGCGATCACCACACCGGGCGCCACGTCCAGCGGCTCACCGTCCACCAAAACATCGTCGTGGGTGAATGCATCGCTTTCGCGCAGCACGGTCCCGTCTCGTCGCCGGACCCGCCGATGCTTCAGCATGTCAGTGACTTCCCGTCGGCTTCCATAGCCAAGATTCGCGATGTACTTCAGCAACTTCATCGTCGGGGTCGCGAAGAGTGAGCGAGCGGTGGAGTGTGGAGACTGGCCCGTCTCACGTTATACTATTGGGTCGCACCTCGTGACGTCGCGCCGAGCCCAGGAAGCCTGTAACCAATGAGTCCGCCGGGTAAGCGTGGCAAGGCCGCAACGGGAACTGTGAGCGTCGCGCGCGCACTCTCCAAGCTCGGCGTCTGCTCGCGCGCCGAGGGCGAACGAATGGTAGGGGCCGGCCGCGTGAAAGTGAACGGTCGAGTCACGCGCGACAACGCGCTACGCATCACGCCGGAAACGGACGTGATCGAGGTGGATGGGGTTCGCGTCGGCTTGGTCACGCGTGTGTACCTGGCCCTCAACAAGCCACGCGGCCTCGTGACCACTCGCGATGATCCGCAGGGGCGCGCGACGATCTACCAATGCCTGGAGAATGCGGCCCTGCCATTCGTGGGTCCCGTTGGCCGGCTCGACAAGGCGAGCGAAGGGCTGCTGCTCCTCACCAACGACTCGCAGTGGTCCGCGCGGCTGCTCAATCCCGTGTCGCACGTGGACAAGACCTACCATGTGCAGGTGAACAGCCTCGCGGACGATACAACCGTCGCGCGCGTGGTGGCGGGGGTTATCGAGCCGGGCACGGGAGAACGACTCACGGTGAAGCGCGCGTCGCTGCTGCGCGTCGGGTCGCGCAGCTCGGCATGGATCGAGATCGTGCTCGACGAAGGAAAGAATCGCCATATCCGCCGATTGCTTTCGGCGCTCGACCTTCAGGTGCAGCGACTGGTTCGTGTCGCCATCGGAACGCTGGCGCTCGGGACACTCGCGAAGGGAGAATGGCGCATGCTCACGCCGGATGAGATTGCGTCGCTCGCTCGGTGAGGGCGCCGGTCAGTCAGAGGGCTCGAGATACCCGATCGCCAGCACGTCGTTCTCGCCCACCACGGCGACGAACAAGGCATACGAGAAGTCGTCGTCCACGTCGAGGTCTTCGTCGGGCTGGAACTCCACCCGCCAGCATCCGCGAAAGTTTGCGGCGGTCACTTCAGCCGGGAGCGGGTATGAGGGCGGCCCGAATTCGCCGATGCTGCCATCGGTGGTCGCGAGTGTACGCGTCTCGTCGGCCTCCGCGTATTCGTCCACATGATCCCGCATGGACGCGAGGGTCTCGTACGTCATCGCCTCGAGCGCGAACTCCGCAGGAGGAGGCGCGTCAGCGAGGGCGCGCTGCGCGACGTACTTCAAGCCACCCGGTGGAAGCGACGCCCGAATCCACGGCGACAACATTCCTTCGGCGCGCCCGAATTCGCGCCTGAGGAGCGCCTGGGCAAAGGCACCGAGAAATGAAGCAGGCGTCATGAGCGTACCGAATCGGGAAACGGAGAACCTGCGCGCCAGTGCGCGTCAATCAGGCGCTGGAACCACGACAGCACCACAGCTTGCTCCGCGTGCAGGGGACACACGACCAGGTCGCCGACGGTCGCCAGGGAGAGTGCCCGCTGCGCCGCGGCGAACTCGCTGTCCGCAATATGAGACTGTTCAGCCGACAAGCCAAGTTGCGTTAGTTCATCCGCAAACACCTTCGGCATCTCACCGCGCGGCCGGCCGCGAAGCAATCCTGGCATTTCCTTGACGACTACCTCGTCGAACGGCATCACGGCCCACGCCGCGCGCACGAGGGCCCGAAGCTGGTCGTCATCGCGATTGCCCGCTTGTCCCAGCACCAGCATCCGCCTCCGCGCGGAGAACGAGAGTGCCGTGTGGCATAGAGACCCAAGACCATCGGGGTTGTGCGCATAGTCGGTGATCACTGTAACGCCCCCTACGTACAACACCTGAAGTCGTCCCGGATTGTCCAGAACCGAAGAGCCAAAGCTCGCGAGCGTACTACGGACGGCATCCACGGGCACCCCAACCGCCGTCGCCAGCAGGGCGGCACCGAGCACATTCTGCACGTTGTGCGGCGCCGCGCCGCGAAGGGTGATCGGCATGTCGTTCACATTGCCCAGGTCATGCCAGGCATGGTCCCAGTGAAGCATCAAGCGCTGGTCGAACACGGTTGCTGCATTCCCTCCCCTGTGCACATGCGCATCGAGCGCGGCGTGCTCCGGAGAGACGGAGAACCATCCAACGCGATTGCCGACCCGCGACGCGAGGGCCACGAGTTCGGGATCATCCGCATTGAGCACAAGCAGGCCGCGCCGGCCGAGGACTCGCGCTACCGTCGCCTTTGCATCGGCGAGATCGCGCTCGCTCGCGATACCGTATTCCCCGAAGTGGTCCGCGGAAATGTTGGTGATAATTGCCGCGTCGGCACGAGAAACGGCCAGCCCGCGCCGGAGCATGCCGCCACGCGCGGTTTCGAGCACGGCTGCTTCCACGCACGGATCACGCAGCACCGCGCGTGCACCGGCAGGCCCGGAAAAATCGCCCATCTCGGCCTGGCGGTCACCGAGCCACACGCCGTCGCTGCAGCACCACCCGGGCGCCCGACCCGCAGCACGCCACATGGCGGAGAGCAGGCGCGTCGTGGTGGTCTTGCCGTTCGATCCGGTGACGAGCGCGATCGGGACATCATGGAGCGCATGCCACGGAACATCCTCCACGCCCGGAAGAGCCGACAGCGGCCAACTGGAGGCGCCCGTGCCGCTACCAAGGGTACAGGTCTCGTCATCAAAGGTGACGCACAGGCCGTGCATCGCTGCAGCCTCGTACACGCCTGCCAGCATGGGTCGCGTCGCGCGTTCTCCATCGGCCAACTCGCGCAGTCGAGCGATGACGAGCCCGTCCGGCGCCGCAACGTTATCCGTCGGAGCACGCGCCGTGCGTTCCGCCGCCGTCCACGCCTGCTCGTTGACCTCGGTCGCGGTCATCAGCACATCCACCGGTGCGCTCATGAACAGCGAAGCACCGCCAGCTTCCTGCCTGGTGACTACATCACCGTCTCCCCACCCAAGCTGCTCACGCAGTGTTCGTGCGGCGGATTGCCAGGCCAGCAACAAGCCGGAGGCGCTCGCTTCATCACAGCGCACTTCGAGTACGGAGCCGGGTGAAGCGCTATACACGTTCGCGCCCATGAGGCGACGCGAATCCACGATGCTTGGCGAAGGATATTCGGGCACGTCCGCAACAGCCGTCATCGTCTGCCGTCCCGGAACCACGCGGCTGGCATCACGCCCATGTGATCAATCGTTCGACTCGCGTGCCACGATCACGCCACGCGTGTCTCGGAGCAGCACCAGATCCTCCGAGCGAGACGACCACGACGTGGCCACCACCTCACGTTCCACCGATGCGCGCGCCGGTGTGACATCATCGGCCGGACCTTCCTCGAGTACGGCAGCGCGCGGAACCGCACGCGCGGGACGCGGCGCGGGAACCACCGAGTGCGCTTCGTCGGGTTTGAAGTTGACGATCTGCTTCCAGCCACGCGCGAGCGCATCGGCGAAGATGAGCAGCAGATCACCCATGCACGCCATCCGAAGCGCGGCGTCGATGGCCTGTGCCTCATCCACGATCATCGTGATGCGATCACCGTTGACGCCCGCGTCGCGGAGCGCGGCAACGAGCATCTCGGGGACGTCCCGCTCGCCGCGTCCTCGCAGGGAATCGTCCCGACGGCAGATGTAACGGTCGAAATTGGCCGTTGCTGCCACTGCGCCGATCGCGCGGATGTCCTCGTCGCGCCGATCGCCGGGCGCGCTCAACACGCAGATCCGTTGCCCTTTTACGTCCATGCGGTTTACCAGCTCACAGAGCGCACCTACCGCGTGTGCGTTGTGCCCGTAGTCGAACAGCACCTTGAACGGGTGCTCGTCATAGACATTCAACCGGCCTGGCGCCTGGAAGAAGGTGGTGTCGAAGGTACGCAGCCCATGACGGATGTCTTCCAGTCGCACACCCATGGAGAATGCCATGGCCGCGGCGAACATGGCGTTCTGCACGTTGAACGTTGCGCGGCCTTCGAGTGTCGCGGGAATCAGGTGCGTCCACAACAGCGGGATATGCGCGCCATGATCGTAGATGGTGATCATCTGCCCGTTCACGCCAGCTTCGATCGCGCACGCCCGCCCACCCGCGCGGATGTGCTCCCGCACCAGGTCATGCGCCGGATCCATGGTCACGTAGCACACATGTTTGGCGTCCGTGTACGCAGCCATGCGCAGCGTGAGTGGATCGTCCGCGTTGAGCACCGCGGTATCCGTGGCGATCTCCACGACGGTGCGCTTCACCTCGGCGAGCTGTTCGAGGGTGTCCACCCCTTTCTGCCCGAGATGATCGGGCTGGATGTTCAGCACCGCGCCCACATCCACATGACGCATGGCCATGCCGGCCCGGAGCAAACCACCGCGCGCCGTCTCCAGCACCGCCACCTCCACCGCGGGGTCGCTCAGCACGATGCGCGCCGACGTGGGGCCGGTCATGTCACCCTCCACCGTACGCTGGCCGTCGATGTAGACGCCATCCGTGGTCGTGAGCCCCACACGCTTGCCTGCCAGCTTGTAAATGTGCGCCAGCAGTCGTGCCGTCGTCGTCTTGCCGTTGGTCCCGGTGATTGCCGCAATGGGGATGGTGCTCGGCGCGTTCCGCGGGAACAGCATGTCGATCACCTTGCCCGCTGCATCGCGCGGCCGCCCTTCGCTTGGCGACGTGTGCATGCGGAAGCCCGGCGCGGCATTCACCTCGCACACGGCCCCACCCACATCCTTGTACGACTGCGTAATGTCGGGAGTGAGGAAATCCACGCCGCCGATGTCCAGTCCGATCGCCAGGATCGCGCGCACGGCCATCTCCGCATTGTCGGGATGCACGACATCCGTCATGTCGGCCGCGGTGCCACCGGTGGAGAGATTCGCCGTGAGGCGCAGGTACACATCGTCGCCGGACGGCGGCACGGTATCGGGCGAGTAGCCCATTTTCTCGAGAATGCCCATTGCCTGCTCGTCGAGCTCGATCTGCGTGAGCACCTTCGCGTGCCCGATGCCGCGCCGCGGGTCGGAGTTCACGATTGCCACGAGCTCGCGAATGGTGTGCACGCCGTCGCCCGTCACCTTGCCCGGCTCGCGCTTTGACACCGCGACGAGTTCCCCATTCACGACCAGCATGCGATGATCATGGCCGGTGATGTAACTCTCCACGATCACGCTCCGTGAAATCTCCTGCGCGCGGAGGAACCCTGCCCGCACTTCATCCGCCGTTCCGAGCGCGATGGACACCCCGCGGCCGTGATTCCCGTTGTACGGCTTCGTCACCACCGGGTACCCGATACGTTCCGCCGCCGATACGGCGCGCTCCGCCGTCTGGACCAGTCGCTGTTTGGGGACGGGCAGGCCGAGTCGCGACAGGATGCGGTTGGTCTCCTCCTTGTCGGACGCGAGTTCCACGGCGATGTGTGGCGTGCGTCCCGTGATCGTCGCCTGGATGCGCTGCTGATGGCAGCCGTAGCCGAGCTGGATGAGGCTCTGGTCGTTCAGCCGCAGCCACGGGATGGACCGTTGGTCTGCCGCGTGCACGATACTCGCCGTGCTCGGTCCCAATGCGCGGCGCTGTGCATAGCGGATAAAGTCGTCACGGCGTGTCGTGAGGTCGAACTCCGCATTCGCGAGGCGAGGCGGCCGCAATTCGCGCGGCAATAGGCTGTGCAGCAGATCCACCGCAACGTCGGCCGCCTCCAGCCCCACATCCTCCTGCTCATACTCGAACACGACGTCGTATACCCCCCCGCGGCCGGTACCGCGCGTCTTGCCGAACGTGACCTTCACCCCAGCCACGTTCTGCAATTCGATCGCGACATGCTCAAGGACGTGGCCAAGCCAGGTGCCTTCGTCTTCCGTCATGCGCCGCACGAAGCCACCCGCTTCACCGTAGGAGCACCCGTGCTCCTTCAGCCCCGGTAGTGCCTCCAATAGCGATGCGATGAATGCATCTCCCAGTCTGCGCGTCGGCCATTCTTCCAGCACGCCAAGATCCAGCTCGAGCCGGATGACCGGAAAGTGTGCGTAGTGACTGGGGCCCACATAAACCGACCGATCGAGAATTTCCATGGGCGTCCTGCACTCTCGGCGTATGGGGGGCGATCGGTCGTGCGGTGAGCGGCGAGGTGGAACGTTGCGAGGCAGGATTGCTGTCAGGGTCAGCCGCTCGTCGCGACCTCGTGGACATGTCGAGTGTGCAGGTTGAACGTCGCGCCCGCATGAAGTGTGTGTACTTGCACGCCCGGCAAGGTGATCAGCTCGCCAGGCTTCGCCTCAGCGATGGACGAGAAGAGGACGTGTGACGGATCAACGAGTGTCACCGCCCCGGAGCCCACGACCTCCACGGTCTCGTCAGGTGCCAGGAATGCAGCGGTGTCTTCATCCACGCCAAGACCCACTGCAAACGGGTTGTAGGCGAGTGCCGTGAGCAGCCGCCCCAATCGCTCACGTTGCCGGAAATGCTGATCCACGATCACGCGATTGGTGAGGCCGAGGCCCGCACACATGGTGACCATGCCGGCGCGGGGTTCCACGCCTTCCTCACCGGCGGCGATCATGTGCTCGCTCAAGAACGCCGCGCCTGCACTCGTGCCAGCAATGTGCACGCCCGCGGCATTGCGGAGGCGCATGAGCTTTGCCACCGGCGTGCCGCCCAATGTAGCCGTCAGCTTCAACTGGTTGCCCCCGGTAATGAAGATACCAGTGGCTGACGCCAGCCATTCCAGCCAGTCCCGATCGTCACAGTCCGTGCGCCGCTCGAACCGCAACGACTTGGCCTCTGCCGCACCATGCCTCGCGAACAGCAGTTCGTAGAACGTTCCCATGTCGGGTTCGCTCGATGCGGTCGGAATGACGGCAATGCGTGCCGCGGCGCCGCCACTGAGAGCGACGAAGCGGTTCAGGATGTCCGTGTCGAGCAGCCTGCCGCCGATCGGGACGATCCAGCCGCGCGAGACATCCGGGTGTGGGCGAGATGGCATACAACCGGAAGCTAACGCGGGATGGGGAAGGGCGGCAAACGTCGCGGGCACTCATTTCGCCGGGGGCGTCTTGGTACTACGTTGATCGCGCCGTGTTTCGTCGGCTCCCTCCCAGTCGCCTCCATCTCAATGCATCCCGCAGCAACCGCCCTCTGGCGTGACGTCCAGCGGATCAGGTCCAAGGCGCCGCTGGTGCACAACATCACCAACTATGTGGTGATGAACTTCACCGCGAACGCGCTGCTCGCCGCGGGCGCGTCGCCGGTGATGGCGCACGCCGTGGACGAAGTGGAAGACATGGTTGGCATCGCGAGCGCACTCGTGATCAATATCGGTACCTTGAGCCAACCGTGGGTGGAGTCCATGCACGTTGCCCTGCGCGCGGCGAAGCGACGCGGCATTCCCATCGTGCTCGATCCCGTGGGCAGTGGGGCCACGCGCTACCGCACCGAGACCGTACAGAGTTTGCTCCTTGCTGCCTCGCCCACCGTCATCCGCGGCAATGCGTCGGAGATTCGGTCGCTGGTGCACGCCGAGCGGGCCACGCGAGGCGTGGACAGCGCGCACGACACGGAGGACGCGTTGGATGCCGCACGCACGCTCGCGCGGCAGCACGGGTGCGTGGTGTCGGTGAGCGGCGCCGTGGACATGATCGTGTCGGCAGACGAGGTAATACGCGTCAGCAACGGCGCGCCAATCATGCCGAAGATCACGGGAATGGGGTGCGCGGCGTCTGCACTCACCGGCGCCTTCACGGCGGTCAACGACTCGCCCCTCCAGGCAGCCGCTCACGCCATGGCACTCAACGGCATCGCTGGGGAAATGGCCGCGGAGCAATCGCGTGGACCAGGCACATTTCACGGCGCGTTCATCGACAGCCTGTATCTCATCGATGAAGGCGACATTGAACGACGACTCCGAGTCAACGAGGCCTGACCAACGTGGCGCCTGTGGACGACGAAGTCCTGGCTCTGCGCCAGAGTGAGCAGTACTACCGCGACCTCGTGGATGCGGCCAACGACGCCCTGTTCGTGCACGACGCGACCGGTCGCATCCTCGCCGTCAACGAAGGGGTCTGCAACCTCTTCGGCTATACCCGCGAAGAAGCCTTGGCCGCGACCATTGGCGACATGAGCTCCAACGAGCCCCCCTTTACCGATGAGGACGCGCGCGAGATGGTCGCGAGGGCCGCGCACGGTGGGTCTCATACCTTCGAATGGCACAGCCGCAGGAAGAACGGAGAGCTGTTCTGGAGTGAGGTCACCCTGCGCGGGGCCAATCTTGCCGGTCAGGAACGCATCATCGCGTCCGTGCGTGACATCTCGCAGCGCAAGCGGCAGGACGAGACGCTACGAGAAAGCGAGGAGCGTTTCCAAATGATCTTCAACAGCTCTTCGAACGCCATCGCGTTCACGGAGCCGGCGAACGGGCGCATCATCGATGTAAACGAGACATGGGTCAGCGAAACCGGCATCAGCCGAGCGTTCGCGCTGGGCAAGTCGGCCCTTGAGCTGGGGCTGTGGTCGGACCGCGCCGATAGAGCGCGCGCGATCGACGCGTTGTCCCGGGACGGCCACCTCCGCGAATTCGAGGCGCGGCTGACCACGGGGCGCGAGTACGCCATCAATGCCGAACTCGTGGACACACGCACGGGACGGGGCATCCTCTGGGAATTTCGCGACATCACCGAAAAGCGACGCGTGCTCCTGGAGCAGGATGTGTTGCGCGCACAGCTGTACGAGGCACAAAGGATGGAGAGCGTCGGCCGGCTGGCCGGAGGGGTGGCGCATGATTTCAACAATCTGCTCACCGTCATCCTCTCCCTCGCCAAGATGATGGGCGAGGCGCCCCGCAACGAGGCCGACGCCGACGATCTCCAGCAGATCATCGCGGCCGCCGAGCGTGCCGCGACACTCACCCGACAACTGCTGGCGTTCGCGCGTCGTCAGATTGTCGAGCCCAAGGTGCTCGACCTCAACATGGTGGTCGGTAGCGTGGATGAGATGCTCCGTCGCCTCATCGGGGAAAACATCGATCTCAGCATGCAGTACCAGGCCGGGCTGGGCGCCATCAAGGCCGACTACGGCCAGCTCGAGCAGGTGCTGATGAACCTGGCCGTCAACGCGAGCGATGCGATGGAGCGTGGTGGCACGCTGGTCATCGCCACACTGAACGTCACCATCGACGATGCGTATGCAGCGACGCATCCGGACGCATCACCCGGCGAATACGTAATGATGCGGGTGACCGATACGGGCACCGGCATTGACCCGGTCGCGCTGCCGCACGTGTTCGATCCCTTCTTTACCACGAAGAAGGCGGGGAAAGGTACGGGCCTGGGACTCTCTACCTGCTACGGCATCGTGCGTCAGCACGGCGGGTTCATTCGCGTACAGAGCGAGCCAGGCAAGGGCGCCACCTTCGACGTGTGTTTCCCCCGGGACTGGAGCCAGGTGGCAGACCGCGCGGAGGCGACCCTCGAGACACCCGTACCAGGCGGCGGGCGGTTGCTCGTCGTTGAGGACGATTCAATGCTGCGGCGCATTGCCGTACGTGTCCTGCAGAAGCAGGGCTATACGGTGATGGATTCAGCGGATGGCGTGCAGGCCATCTTGCGGTTCGAGGAAATCGGTGGGCGCATCGATCTGCTGATAACCGATATCGTGATGCCTCATATGAGCGGCAAGGAGCTTGCCGTCGAGCTGACCCGTCGCTCCCCCTCGCTGAAAGTGCTCTACACGTCCGGGTACACCGAGAACACCATCGTACACCACGGCGTGGTGGACGCCGGAGTGAACTTCCTGCCAAAACCGTACATCCCCTCCGACCTCGTGCGACGAGTACGCGAAGTACTCGAGAGCTAGAGGTACATCACGAACCGGACAGCCACGCGGCCAGTCGCGCCTTTTGTTCCGCGGTGGCATCCTGCCGCACCATCAACGACCACGGGTTGGACGGTGCTGTGCCGAGCGTGACATCGATGCGACGCGACTCACCATGACGCGATACGAGCAACTGCACACGCGCGCCCGGTTGGTATTGCGCCAGCCGGCCAGCGAGCCCTCCTGCACCCGGGAATCCGTCAATGGACACGAGTTCATCGTCTACGTCGAGACCGGACCCATACGCCGGAGATCCGCGCGGAATCAGCGACACGTACACCCGTCCTCCCGACACGCGGGTTGCCGCCCCGAACCAGGCACCGCCTCCCGAGGACGACGGTGCGAATGCAACCCCATACCACTCGAGAAATTCGGCGTAATCCAGTTCGTCCGTGCTCTCAACCGCGCGTCGAAAGAACTCACCGAGGTCGGCGCCGGCCACCTCACTCGCCACGGCACGGAACTGTGCCGAGGTGTATCCGTGCTCGCCGCTATATCGCTGGTACGCGAGCCGCATCACGTCGTCGAGTGAACGAGCACCGCGCGTCACGTGTCGAACTCTCGCGTCGAGCAGCAACGCCACGAGCGACCCTTTCGTGTAGTAGCTGATTGAAACGTTCGGCGAGTTTTCGTCGGGGCGGTACTGCTTGATCCAGGCGTCGTACGAGGCCATCTCCACCGGCTGCACCAGCCGACCCGGTGTAGTCTGCAGGGACAGAATCGCATTGGACACATCGGCCAACGCCCGCGCCGCCGTTGCCAGTCCGGCCCGCGCGTTCAGCATCCAGCTGTAGTAGTCCGTGAACCCCTCAGCGATCCACAGGTTCTTCGTGTGGACTTCGTTCTCGTAATCGAATGGGCCCAGCTCCACAGGACGCAACCGCTTCACGTTCCATGCGTGCGTGAACTCATGCGCGGCGAGCGACAGCCATTCATGATAGCCGTCCGGTGTCCGCGTACTCCAGCGATCCGCAAACAGCACCGTGGAGCCTTTGTGCTCGATCCCGTCGTAGCTGTCCGTAAGGATGTTGAAGAACACATACCGTTCGTACGGAAGCGATCCCCATAGTGACTTCGCCGCCCGCACGATGCGTTCGATGTCGGCCACCGAGCGCGCACCGTTCCAGATGGTGGTGTCGCCAACGTTCACCAGCGCGTGCTCCACGCCATCCACCGCAAACGTGCGGACGCTCGGATTGCCAGCGAGGATGGGAGAATCCACCAGCATGTCGTAGTCGACAGCACGGTAGTGATGAGGTGTGCCATCGGCCGCAGGCAGCGGCGAAATCGATCGACTCCATTCGGCCGGCAATTGCAGGAGCACCTCGTGGGGACGCTTGGCCCGTTCCGCCAAAGTGATGTACGTGGGTGCGCCGTTCACCAGCGCGTACCCGTCGTCCACCCAGTCCAGGCGGGCAGCACGCTCGTGGGCGTACACGCGGTAGGTCACCACGACATGCGCGCCACCCCCTGTCTGTACCACCCATCGATTCTTGCGCGACTTCTGGATCGCCAGGGGGCGGCCGGCGGCATCTCGCGCCTGCACCGCTTCCACGTTGCGCGCGAATTCACGCACCAGGTAGGAGCCCGGAGTCCACACGGCCATCATCAGTTCGACAGTCGGCTTCCCGGAGGTAGGAAAAGTGCCTTCCACCTCCATGTAATGGGTGCGCGGTTCGGCGAATCGCACCACATAGCGGACAGCTTCCAATTGTTGCGCACGTAGACCCGCTGGAACTACCGCGGTGAAAGCGAACATCGCGGCCGCGAAGTGCGGCAGCGAGGAGAGGCGACGGAGCGTCATGCGAATGCCTGTCGTTCAGGGAGGCCCGGAGCAGCGTGGCGAGTAAGATACGTCCGCCCGAACAAAAAACGCCCCATCACCAGGGACGGGGCGTCATTCGTGGGGGCGGCCAGGGCCGCAGCAGGCCGGACACCCGGTTTCCGCGCGTATCCCAGCGAACCGTACGATCGGCAGGACTCATAAGCCATTGCATTGCAATGGCTTGTCTAAATCAGCCAGGCGCGTCGTCCGGCACGGATACGGGAACCATCTGCGTGGGGGAAGATCGAAGCGAACTCATGACCTGCGCCGCCAGAATCAACGCAAGCGCCGCAAACGCGGCGCCGGCGATCAGCAAGCGCTTCCGAGTCTTCGGATCCAGACGCTGGTTTTCACCGGCATGCGGCCCATTGGCGTCTGCCGCCCGCGGCGCCGAGCGAGTCGCCCTCGCCGCTCGCTCCGGCCGGGGCTTCCGTGCGCGCGGCTCTCGTTTCGGGCGCTTCGCCTTTTCGGCCTTGATCTTGACCTTCCGACCACACTTCCGGCATTGGATTTCCTTCCCAATGTGCTCGTCGCCGGCGTGATAGACCTCCTTGCACCTGCAGGTTACGGTCGGCATGGCAAGTCGCGCGCGAGTATGTGAACGAGACGGCGGGCGTGAGAAAGGAGCACGAGGCGCGCCGCTCTTGAACTTCCAAGTTACAACGGATACTTCCGAGTATCGACCGCGACCCGCACTAACTGATGCCGCACTTCCCCCCAGTCGTCTTCGCGATCGCCTTCGCCGCGCTCGTGGTGGCCCTCACCGCGCTCGCCCGGCGGCTGCCTGTTCCCACCCCCATCCTCCAGGTCGGGTCCGGACTACTCGTAGGCCTGATTCCAGGGCTGGCCATACCGGATCTCGATCCGGACCTGGTCTTCTTCGTCTTCCTTCCACCCATTCTCTGGTCCGCGGCGATGTTCACATCGGCGCGCGAATTCAAGCTCAATATCGGGCCCATCGGCTGGCTCTCGGTCGGGCTGGTACTCGTCACCACCTTTGTGGTTGCCGTTACCGCACGCATGCTCCTGCCGGCGCTCCCGTGGTCCGTGGCCATCGCACTCGGTGCCATCGTCTCTCCACCCGATGCCGTGGCAGCAGCAGCCATCGTCTCGCGACTCCCGGTCCCGCACCGCGTCATCGTCGTGCTCGAGGGAGAAAGCCTCGTCAACGACGCCTCCGCACTCGTGCTGTACCGCACCGCTGTCGCCGCCGCGGTCACGGGATCGTTCAGTTGGGGTGAGTCAATCGTCCGCTTCTTCATCGACGCTGGCGTGGGCATTCTCATCGGCCTGTTCGTGGGATGGCTCATCATCAAGGCCGCCTGCTGGACACGTGATGCCCTCGCGGAGACACTGCTCACGCTCGCAGGGCCATACGTCGCATGGCTCACCGCGGAAACAATGCATGTCTCTGCGGTGCTCGCGTGCGTGGCGGGCGGACTCTATCTCCAGCGCAACCTCTCCATCGCGGTCGGCCCCAGCTCTCGCCTCCAGACGCGCATTGTCTGGGACCTTCTCGTGTTCCTGCTGAACGCGATGATCTTCATCCTGCTTGGCGTCGAGTTCGTCGCCCTGCTACAGGCGGGGCGTGGAACTCTCGGCCCGGTACTGCGAAGCGGGGCCATCATCGGTGCAGTGGTGATCGCCGTGCGCCTCGTATGGGTGCCGCTCGTGACCATCCTGCCGCGGCTCAGCGCGGACATGCGCCGTCGTGCCCCGGAGCCGCGCTGGAAGCCGCTCTTCCTGGTGTCGTGGACGAGCATGCGCGGCGTCGTCTCGCTCGCCACGGCCCTCGCGTTGCCTCGGCTACTGTCTGACGGCAAGACGTTTCCGTATCGCACGGAGATCATCATGATCACGATGTGCGTCATCGTGCTCACGCTGGTGGTGCAAGGCCTCTCTCTCGAGCCCATCATCCGGGCGTTTCGCTTCGAACCGGAGCAGAAGCATCACGAGGAAGAACGGCTGGCACGACGCGAAGCAACGCGCCGAGGCGCCGAGGCGCTCGAGGATCTCGCGCACGAACCGTGGGCGGATCAGCGCGACGTGGACGTGCTGCGCGCAGAACTGCGTGATCGCGTGCAGTTGAACGAGCATCACGGCGGGCACCACGAAAGTCGTCGCCGTCTCCGTCTCGGCATGATCAGCGCCGAGCGACGCATGTTGATCCGGTTGCGCAACGAAAACGCGATATCGGACGAAGTGCTTCGGTCGCTCGAGCAGGAACTGGATCTTGAAGCCGTACGCGCCGGCGCGGGAGCGGTTCGGTAGCGTTTCGCTACGCGGTCGGTGCCACCCTCTCCAACGCTGCCGGCGCCCGGGTTGCGCCATCATCCAGCCGCTCGGTTCGACTGAGCCGCTCAACGTCGATGGCCATGACCCCATCCGGGCCGTTGGCGAAGATGCTCGCGAACTTCACATCCCAACGAACTTCATCCCACAGGTACGACGAGCGCGTGGTGACCCGTGTCGAGAAGGTCTCCTCGTGCGCGCTGATAAAGATGAGAAATTCCGCCTGCGATGCGGCCAGGCTTTCCGGTGTGACATTCCGGAGCGGGCTGTCGGCGGTGATGGGATGCACCACCGTCCAGTGCAACGTGAAGAACTCCACTGAGTTCCGCTCGAGTGCCAGCTGGTGGAAATTGCGCTCGCGCACACCGTCAATCTCCTCGAACCAGACGAGGTTCACGCGAGCCTGCACGTCGCTCAACTCGCCCGGCTGAAGGTTCACCATCCTGAACATGAGCCCGCGTCCCCCTTCATACGGCGCGATGATCGCCGAGTCACTGAACCCCAACCGCATGCGGGGCCGAGTGAGGCGGGCAATGAGCAGCCCGAACGCGCCCACGAGGGTGATCGGTCCCGTAAGCGACTCGATGTTCACCAGCCAGTTCGCCGTGGGGCCAACCGCGTACATCGAGCCGGTGCCGGTGGTAGTGAATACTCCCACGCTGAACGTGAACGCGCGCAAGAACGGATCGGTCAGTCCCATCTGCTCCGTTCCGTGCAGGGCATCGGCACCGAGCGCCATGAACGCCAGGGCGAAGCAGCCGTTCATGAGCAGCAGCGCGCCCAGGAGCCACCCGAGGAACGAGGGCCATCCGGCGTTCAGCGCGCTGAGGTAGAATCGTGCAGCGCGTTGAGCGCCCAGTCCGTACTTCTTGCTGTTGGGCGTGCCGTCGCGGTCCAGGAAGCGACCACGAACTGCCTGTGCCACCACCCGGCCAAAACCAAGATCGGCCTGCTCCTTGGCGGGGGCCGGTGGTGGTGGGCCAGCGTCTTTCGGGGCAGATGTGGTCACTCGGCTATCGGGGTGCGGGACGGACGCTGTGCGGGCCAATGATCCACGGAACGCGGATACCACGCAAGTGCCGGGCGCCGTCGCGCCTGACCACACTCACCTCGCAGGATTGCGCGAGTGACCGGCGCTAAATACTAGTTGTCAATCCATTCCCACTGAAGCGCTCCCGAGGATTTCATGAAACGATATCTCCTGGCACTGGCGGCGCTGGTCGCCATCTCGCCCGTCGCGGCGCAAACGCCTCGCACCTACGGCGCAGCAGACTATGATCGCGCCTCGGCCCAGCTTGCTCCAAGCCTTGCCGGCCTGGTGACGGGTGGTTCCGTTGCAGCCAATTGGCTGCCTGACGGGCGCTTCTGGTATCGCAACACCACGGCGGCAGGGGCCGAGCAGGTACTCGTCGATCCTGCGAAGAAGTCACGCACTGTGTGCGACGCGCAACGCAGCAACTGCCCCGGGGTTCCGGCCGACACCACGACAGGCGGCCGCGGCGGTCGCGGCGCTGGCGGCGGTGGCGGCGGTGGCGGCCGAGGGGGTGCAGGCAACGCGGTAACCTCACCAGATGGCAAGCGCGCGGCGTTCATCAAGGATTGGAATCTCTGGGTGCGCGACGTCGCAACCGGGCAGGAAAAGCAACTGACGACGGACGGCGTCAAGGACTTTGGCTACGCAACCGACAATGCGGGTTGGGTCACCAGCGACCGGGCCATTCTCCTCTGGTCGCCGGACTCGAAGAAGATCGCGACGTCGCAACAGGACGAACGCCACGTGGGCGAGATGTACATCGTGGAGACCAAGGCCGGTCATCCCAACCTGAAGGAGTGGAAGTATCCACTGCCGGGCGACAGCGTGGTCGCCATGCTGCATCGCGTGATCATCGATGTGGATGCGGGGAAGGTCACTCGCCTTCAGCAGCCGCCGGACTTTCATCGCTCCACCATCGGCGACAACATCACGATGGCCGACTACAACTGGAGCCCGGACGGATCGAAACTCGCGTTCGTGTCGTCATCCCGGGATCACAAGCAAGCCATTTTCAAGATGGCCGACGCAGCAACCGGCACCGTGAAAACACTATTCGAGGAATCGACGCCCACGCACTTCGAATCGCGCACCGGGTGGCGGATGCTGTGGCCAACGAACGAGATCGTCTGGTATTCGCAACGCGACGATTGGGGCCAGCTCTATCTCTACGATCTGAACACCGGAAAGCTCAAGAACAAGATCACCAGTGGCGAAGGTCCGGTCACGCAGATTGCGCGCATCGACGAGAAGACGCGCACCGTGTGGTATTCGGCCAATGGCCGTGAAAAGGGTCAGGACCCGTACTTCGGCCACTTCTACAAGATCGGGCTCGATGGCAAGGGCGCACAGCTGTCGCTCACGCCCGAACTCGGCGATCACACCGTGCAACTCTCGCCGAATGGCCAGTACTTCGTCGACACGTACTCCAAGGCCGACACGCCCCCAGTAGTGGTGTTGCGTGATGCCGCTGGGAAGGTGGTGATGCCGTTGGAGAAGGCGGACGTTTCGAAGCTCGTGGCCACGGGATGGAAGCCGCCTATCGAGATCAAGGTCAAGGCGGCCGATGGCACCACCGATCTGTACGGCATGATGTTCGTCCCGACGAATCTCGACAAGAACAAGAAGTATCCCATCATCAACAACGCGTATCCGGGCCCGCAGAGCGGCAGCGTGGGTTCTCGTGCCTTCACGAGTGCGCGCGGCGACAAGCAGGCGCTCGCGGAGCTCGGCTTCATCGTCGTGAGCATCGACGGGCGAGGAACGCCGGGCCGTTCCAAGTCCTTCCACGACGCGTACTACGGTCGCATGGGTCGCGATAACACGGTGCCCGATCAGGTGGCAGGCATGCAGGATCTCGCGAAGCAGTACCCGTACATCGACATCGGGAAGGCCGCCATGTGGGGACATTCAGGCGGGGGGTTCATCACCGCCGATGCGATGTTCCGCTATCCGGACTTCTTCAAGGTGGGCATCGCCGAATCGGGCAATCACGACCAGCGCGTGTACGAGGACGATTGGGGCGAACGCTATCAGGGCATGCTCGAGAAGACGCCGGACGGAAAGGACAGCTACGACATCGAGGCCAATCAGACCTTCGCCAAGAACCTCAAGGGCCACCTCCTGCTTGCCCACGGCACCATGGACAACAACGTGCCGCCCTACAACACGCTCCTCGTGGCCGATGCGCTCATCAAGGCCAACAAGGACTTCGACTTGCTCATGCTGCCCAACCAGCCGCATGGATACGGCAACATGTCCAACTACATGATGCGTCGTCGCTGGGACTACTTCGTGAAGTGGCTGGCTGGCAGCGAGCCGCCCCGGGAGTACGAGATCAGGAGCCCGGTGCCCAGGGTCCCGGCGCAGCCGGTACCCTGACGCCACTGGCGTCATCCTGAGCGCAGCGAAGGATCTCGGCCTCGGGGCGGAGATCCTTCGCTGCACTCAGGATGACAAAGTGTGGGAGGATGCCGACCGCTCCTGCCGCAGCACTTCCTCCAACGCCCCCACGAACTTCTCAACACGAGACGCCTGCGCGTTGTAGCCCATCACGCCTACGCGCCACACCTTCCCCGCGAGTGCCCCGAGTCCGCCGCCCATCTCAACGCCCATATCCAGGAGTCGCGAACGAACGCGTGCCTCATCCACCCCTTCTGGTACGTTGATGACGTTGATGGTGGGACATTGGTTCGCCTTCGGTGTGAACAGCGACAAGCCAATACGCTCGAGCCCGCGGACCAAGGTCTCGTGCGCCGCCTGATGCCGCGCCCACCGAGCTTCGAGTCCTTCGTCGAGAATCTGGCGTAGGGCCTCGTGAACACCGTAGACGTTCGCGATGGGCGCCGTGTGGTGAAAGGCCCGCTTCTTCGTCGCGCCGGTCTCGCCCCAATATTGAAAGAGCAGGCCGAGGTCCAGATACCACGTTGACGGCTTGGTCTTTCGGGCGTGTACCGCGGCCATTGCGCGCGGCCCAACGGTGATGGGACCCATGCCCGGTGGCGCACCGAGACACTTCTGTGTGCACGAACCAGCCGCATCAATGCCCCATGCGTCAATTTCGATTGGCACACCGCCCAGTGAGGTGACGCAATCCATCGCAACGAGCGCATCACACTGCCTCGCCACGGCAACGATGTCCTCGATGTTCTGACGCGCACCGGTGGTTGTCTCCACGTGCACGAAGGCAACGACCTTCGCCGGGCGTTCCTTCAGCATTGCGTCGAGCGCCGACGGGTCCACGACCTCGCCAGGTTGCGCTTCGATGGTGCGAACGTCCGCCCCCGAACGTCGTGCCAGTTCGGCGAGGCGCTGCCCGAAATACCCGTTGATGCACACCACCGCGCTGTCGCCTGCTTCCAGCAGGTTCAGCATGATGGCCTCGAGGCCCGCCGATCCGGTGCCGGAGATTGGAAGCGTGTGATGATTCTCCGTGCGATACACGTGCCGCAGCGCGCCCATCGTCTCGTCCATCAACTCGACAAAATACGGATCCAGATGACCAACCGGGTTCATGCCCATCGCGAGGAGAACGCGCGGATCCGGG
This sequence comes from bacterium, assembly GCA_040003455.1. Lineage (GTDB taxonomy): Bacteria > Gemmatimonadota > Gemmatimonadetes > Gemmatimonadales > Gemmatimonadaceae > AG11. The sequence continues at coordinate 10,043 of JBDUCM010000031.1, read as the reverse complement.
TTGCTCGGGCCCGGTCCCATGAGAAGCCGTTCCGGCGGATTCAGTGGTGACGGCGCCACGGACGGCGCTTCGACTACGTGTGTCATGCGAGCCCCAGTTTTTGTGCGAGTCCGATTCGCTGCAACTTGCCTGTTGCGCCCACCGGAATCTCCGTGAGAATGAGAATTTTTCGTGGCACCTTGTAGTCGGCGAGCCGTACGGCGGCAAAGTCACGCAGGTCTCGCTCGCTCGCTTCTGTGCCTTGTTTCAATACCACTGCGGCCGCGACATCCTCGCCCAGCATGTCGTGCGGCATGCCGAACGTCACGCACTGGTGCACGCTCGGATGTTCCATGATGATCTCGTCCACCTCGCGCGGTGAAATCTTTTCGCCGCCGCGATTGATGATCTCCTTCAGGCGCCCGGTGATGCTCACGTATCCATCGGCGTCCATCACGCCCTGATCGCCCGTGCGGAACCATCCATCATAAAACGCGGTGGCGTTCGCCGACGGATTGTTCTCATACTCCTTCATGACGTTCGACCCCTTGATGACGATCTCGCCCGTGGCGCCAGTCGGCACGCTCACGCCGTCGGTGTCCACGATGCGAATCTCCGGGCCGCCGGATGGCCCCACGGTCCCCGGCTTCCGCAAGCCGGGAGGAAGCTGGTTACTCGCCATCTGATGGGCAGCCTCCGTCATGCCATACGCTTCAATCACCGGCACGCCGAATGTGTCCTCCAGTTGACCGAATACCTTGGGCGGCAGCGACGACGACGACGAGCGAATGAACCGCAGCCGATGCCCTGCGACCGCATCCGCATTGCCTGGCGCGCGCAAGAGGATGGCCTGGTGCATGGTCGGGACGCCCGTATACCACGTTGGCTTCACCTCAGCCAACCAGCCGAAGAACTTCAGGGCGTTGAAACCGGGGGAGCAACACACCTCGCCACCCGCGGACAACGGGGCCAACAGCGCGGCGATGAGCCCGTGAATGTGGAACAAGGGCATGATCACGAGCCCCCGATCCTCTGCCGTGAGCGACAGTGTCTCACGAATGTTCCGCGCCGAGGCGCACACATTCTTCTGCGCGAGCGGGACAATCTTCGGCCGGGATGTGGTGCCCGACGTGTGCAGCACGAGCGCGATGTCATCTGGGGTCGTGGTGCGCGTGGGGGGCGCCGGATCCGGCGCCGCGCCGGAAAACTCGAGCGAAAACGCGCCGGCGCCGAGCTCTGGATGTGCGACCAGCCGCGCGACAGGTACGCCGAGCTTCGTTGCCACCTCAACCGCCGCCGACTCCTTTTCTCGGCTCACAATGAGCAGCCTGGCGCCGAGATCCGTGAGGTAGAACTCGAACTCGTCTGCCCGATAGCCGGGGTTCAGCGGAGCCGCAGTCGCGCACGAGCCAACGGTGAGAAATGCCGCCGCCATCTCGGGCCCGTTATCCAACACGATTCCCACGCGGTCGCCCGCGCCCAGACCACGCGCATTGAGCGCGGCGGAAATGTCCGCAACGAGCGTGCGCAACGCGCGATACGTGAGGGGCACACCGCCCGGCGCACTGAGCGCAGGCGCGTCATCCGCGCCCGCCTGGAGTAGATCCGCGATTGTCGATTCAGAATTCATGATCTGGAATGAAAGATGGCGAGCTTGCCATGTTGTTCGCCGAGCGTCTTCGCGAGGAGTCGCACACACGCATACACCGCATCGATGTGTGGCGTGGGCGTGCCCGTAAGCCGGCCGAGTTCCACCACGGCACCAACCAATGCCTCGATTTCCATCGGTCGCCCTGCTTCCACGTCCTGCAGCATGGACGTCTTGTGCGCCCCGACCTTCTCGGCTCCCGCGATACGCTTGTCGATTCCCACGCGAAACGTGATGCCCAGCTTTCCCGCGACGACCTCCGCCTCCCGCATCATCTGGACGCTCAGCTCCCTCGTCTCGGGAAACTGAAGCAAATCAACCAGCGTCGCGTGCGTCAACGCACTTATCGGATTGAAGCTCAGGTTGCCCCAGAGCTTGAGCCATATCTCGCTTCGAATGTCGTCGAGGATTGGCGCCTTGAAGCCAGCATGCACGAAGCGCTCGGACACGGCACGCACGCGCTCCGAGGACGAGCCGTCGAGTTCGCCAAGCGCAAACCGGCGCCCTTCCACGACGTGCACGACGCCCGGCGCTACCAGGGTCGCTGCCGGATAAACCACCGAGCCGACGATTCGACTGGGGTCGATGAGCCGTCCGATCGTTCCGTCAGGGTCCGCGGAACGCACAGGAGATCCGTCGTGGAGACCGCCGTGTTTGTGGAAGTACCACCACGGAATGCCATTCTGCATGGTGACGATCGGCGTTTCGGCATTGCAGAGGTGATGAAGCTCGCCGGCCACCGCGGCGACCTGGTGCGCCTTCACGGTGAGCAACACCAGGTCATGTGGCCCCGCCTCACTCATGCGCTCGCATGCCATTGCACCGGCGGCCAGCACTTCCTTGCCATCTTCACCGATCACTCGCATGCCGCGCGCACGAATGGCTTCGAGGTTGGCACCCCGCGCGATGAACGTGACCTCATCGCCGGCGGCGGCCAGCCAGCCGCCGAGATATCCTCCGATCGCTCCTGCTCCAACGATGGCAATTCTCACATTCGGGCCCTCAACGGCTTCAGGACGAACAACGCCATCAACGACGCCACGATGTTCATGCCCGCTGCCACCATGAACACCGTGTGCCAACCGCCGAATGACGCCGCCACGATACTACTGAGCGGCACGAGCAACGCCGCGGCCCCCTTCGCGGTGTAGAGCAACCCCGCATTGGCGGACGCGAACTTTCGCCCATAAGCATCACCGCAAGCGGCGGGAAAGAGGCTGTAGATCTCGCCGTACGCGAAGAACACGAGCGCGGTGAGCACGATGAAGGCCGTCGGATTGCTTCCGTAGACACCGAGGAGAAAGATGCTCACGGCCTCGATCGCGAACGCAACGAACATCGTGTTCTCACGCCCGGCACGATCCGACACCCAACCAAAAAACGGGCGGCTCACACCGTTGAACACGCGATTGGACGAGAGCGCGAACGGGAGGGCGAGGAGCGTGATGCCGGCGAATGACACGGAGGAATCGGCAACCCCGAAATCCTTCGCCATGGAGGTCAACTGCGCCGTCGCGATCAAACCACCGGTCGCCGTCAGGATGAACATCAGGTACATCATCCAGAATGCGGGCGATCGCACCACCTCGATGGGCGTGTGCTCGCGCGCAGACTTCATCTGCGCGCTGCCCGCTCGCCGTGGCGCCACGAACGATTCGTGTGGCGCCTTGAGAAGCCACCCCAGCAGAAACACCACAGTGCCCTGCGCGATGCCAAACTTGAAGAAGGTCGCCTCGTACCCCTGCGCCTTGATCATGGTCGCGATGGGAAACACCGTGAGGGCCGAGCCGGCACCGAATCCCATGGCGGTGAGGCCCGCGGCAAGTCCGCGTCTGTCGGGAAACCACTTGAGTGCGTTGCCGACACAGGCACCGTACACACCGCCCGCGCCGATTCCTCCCACCACCGCGCCGAGATAGAGCAAGGGCAGCGAATCGGCCCTTGAATTGATCACCCACGATCCCGCGACGAGTATTCCCGACATCACACCCACCATCCGTGGGCCGACCATGTCGACGAGATAGCCCTCGATGGGCACGAGCCATGTCTCAACGAGCACGAAGATGGTGAACGCCACCTGGATGGCGGGCAAGCCCCAATGATGCTTGTCATGAATCGGGTTGACGAACAACGTCCAGCCGTATTGGAGGTTGGCGATCATCGACATGCAGATGATGCCAAGGCTCAGCTGAAACCATCGTCCGAGGCCCAACGTCCGTCCATCGTCCAGCGATGCTGCGGCCAGTTCATTCATGACGCGAAGTTAATTGACCAATCAGGCAGTTCGATAGTCTCGCAGACTCTATGTCTGTCACTCCGTCCCAATGTCTATTAGTTCGATTATTAGATGTTCCGATTACAACAATCGCTCTCGTCGCGAGCCCTTCGTATATCGCGATGGAGTCGCGTGCGCCGCCGGCATCCCGGTGCCACCACACCGCGCGTCCGTTAGCGAACGCCACCGTTACGGCAACATGTCCAATTACATGATGCGTCGTCGCTGGGGCTATTTCGTGAAGTGGCTTGCCGACGGCGAACCACCCAAGGAGTACGGGATCAAGACGGTCACTCGGCCGGTGCCGTCGCAGTGAGGTTCGCGCACGTGGTTCAGCGGCCACCGCCGCCGCGAAGCACGTGCGCCACCCGCGCGGCAATCTGCTCATGCGTGGCCACTCCATCGTCCACGCCACAGTCCACGCGATCCCACCAGACGGCACGCCCCTCAGTCGCCTCCATCAATCGCACGGTCACGCGTAGCCCGGTCTCGGTACGCCGCACGCATCCCTCCACGACATGCGACACCGATAGTTCACGTAGCATCGCCAGGCTCGGTGTGGGTCCGAGGGCAAAGGCCGCCGCTCGTGCCACCACGGTCATCTCCGGAACTTCGAGCAGCGCCGACAGGATCTCCTCGCCGAGACCATCGCTCCAATACCGCTCGTCCATCGTGTCATCGCGTCGGCCAAAGATCGCAAACGGAAGCACCGCGATCGAGCGCGGACCCTCGTTCCGTGACGACGGCGGGTTCGCGCGCACGGATACTGGCACCTCCTTCCGAAGCGTATCCGCCAGCGACACCACCTCGCGATCGGCGGGCATGGCCAGCTCCTCTGCGACCAAGGCCTCGAACACGCGCGCATGTCGCAGCGCTCCGCTGCGGTCGCCCGACGCCGCGAGCGTACGCATCGTCGCCGCCGCGACGCGCGCGTTGAGCGGCTCGCTGGCCGCCCTGCGCCGCCACCACCTGGCCGCGACGTCGTACTCTTCGCGCGTGTCCGCGCCTTGCGCGAGCGCCTCGAGCGTCTCGTGGTATCGATGCTCCATCGCCATGCGCTCGTCATCCGCCCATCGCTCGAACTCCGGTGCGCCCGGAAGGCGAAACCCGTCGAGAAAGGCACCGGTGTACAGCGCTGCCGCCCTTTCGTGGTCACCCTGCGAGAGGGCCTGATCGAACTGTGACGCGTCGCACCAGACGACATCACTGTTCAAGCGGAGTACCTGCGTGCCGGCAATGGTCTCGTCAGCGCCAAGATCACGCCGCAGGGAATACAGCGCCTGGGCGACCGCGCGACGCCCCTGAGCATCGTCCGCGTCAGGCCACAGGAGGCTGAGCACCTTGGCGCGCGGCGTTCCACGCGACGCACCCCGCGCGATCAGCACGAGCACCGCGAGCCGGCGCGGTTGCGCGGCAGCTCCCGTGATCGGCCCGTCGGCCCCTTGAACGGAGAGGCTTCCGAGCGTGAGAAGTCTCAACACGATGGCGAGGTGACAGGCAGGTGATTTCGCGGTGATCGGTGGGAGAATACGCGCCCTAACCTACGCGGTATCGAGATACGTGACAATCACGTGTCGACCTCGTGGCTCAATCGACAATTCGAAACATGGAGTGCCTCATGAACGCTTCGCAAATGGACATGGTGCAGCAGAGCTGGGAGCAGGTGCTGCCGATTGCAGATACCGCCGCACAACTCTTCTACGGACGGCTCTTCGAGCTCGAACCAAGTCTCGAACACATGTTCGCACACTCGGACATGGCCGAGCAGCGCAAGAAGCTGATGCAGATGATCACGGTTGCAGTGCGCGGACTCCAGCACCTGGACGACCTGATGCCGGCCATCGAAGCACTGGGCCGCCGCCATGTCGGCTACGGCGTCACGGAGGAACACTACGCCATCGTCGGCAGCGCGCTGGTCTGGACCCTTCAAAAGGGCCTGGGCGACGCATTCACCGTGGAGTTGCGGAACGCATGGGTGGAGACATATACCATACTGTCCGGCGTGATGATGAACGCCGCGAACCAACGAGCAGCCTAGGTGCTGCTCCGGCTTACCCTGAAACGAAAGATGAGTCCAGAGAGCGAACAGCTCGTCCGTGAAAGCTGGGAACGTATCCGGCCAATGGGCGATGATGTCGTCAAGGCATTCTACGCTCGCCTCTTCGAGCAGAATCCTGCAGCGGTCGCGATGTTCGCCTCCACCGACATGGGGGAGCAGCGCCGGAAGTTCGTCCTGATGCTCACGGAGATCGTGCGCGTCATCGACCAACCGGAGCTGCTTGTGGGCGAGGTTGCCGATTCAGGACGACGGCACGTGCGCTACGGCGTACACGATCGCGACTACGCCGACGTTGGCGCAGCTCTCCTCTGGGCAATCGAACAGGCGCATGGCCAGGACTTCACCATCGAATTGCACGCCGCCTGGCGGGAAGCGTACGAACTCCTCGCGGCCGTGATGCGAAGGGCCGCCGCTGTTGCACGTGGCGCGTAGCCTGAAACCAGCCAATTCGTCTTGACCGTCACGAACGCAGTGTCTCCACGCATGCGCCGGCACCCTGCGAATACCCGGCGCGAAAACTCGCTAGCCGCTGCTCACGCGTCCCGTGACCGAGCACCGCAGCCCGCAGCATGATGCGCTGGTCCAATCGCCGATAGCCCGTCAGCTGCGGCGTTGGATCACCGGCCGACGCCATTCCCCAGAACGCCTCATCCAGATCCCCCTTCTCCAGCGACCCGTCGCGCTCGGACCGCTGCGCGAAGGCGCCAGCCAGGCAATCGGCGGCGGCCTCATTCTCATAGGGGATCTCGGACGTCTCGCCGAGTTGAATGGCCACGGCATGTCCCATCTCGTGGGCAATCACCCCCACCGCAGCCATGTCACCGTCGGTGCCAAGCGCGTTGGATGCAGCTTTGGCCATGCCTGCCACGAAAACTTCATCGAAGAAGATCGCGTTGCGTGATGGGCAGTACTGTGCGTTGTTCGCTGGCATCACGCCGCATTCCGTGCGCACGTTGCCGCGATACCGGACAATCGCCGGCGTGACGAACTTCGTGCCGGCCTTCTTGAACTCAGCGCTCCACATGAGGGCGAGCGCGCCATAGGCCTGCCTGATCTTCTCGTTCGAAGCGGCAATATCGCTCTCCGTCAGCGCCGGCCGCTCGGGCACACGATCCGCCACACGATCCGGCACGCGCACGGCCGCGGCCAAGGCGGGCTCGGCGGACGCGAGTACGCCCGCGCCAACGACAAGCACCGCAAGTCCCACGTTCCGAAGTCGGCCGACGTATCTCATGACGTATCTCATGATGTAGGTATGCATGGTTGCCTCCGCATCCTTTTACCCCCGGTGGCGCGCCGAGTTCGCACGCTGGAGATTCACCAAGGGCAATGCGGCGGACAATGTCGCAACGCTCAGTACGCCATTGCTGCGTGAGCCATCGTCCTGCACTTTCCCCTTCGTTCGTCCCACCTGCCGCTGTCGATCTTCGAGAAGGAACACGAATGCCCCTATCGCTTACTCTGCGTCGTCGCCATGCGTGGCTGACACGCATCATTCCCTGTGTGCTCGCAATTGCGAGCGCCCCCGCCGCACTCGTGGCGCAACGCGGTGCCGCAGGTCCGCCGCGCGATCCCATGCAAGAGCTGCTGCCGCTCAAGCCAACACGCACCCTCTCCTTCACCACGAAAGTGGGCAACTGGATGTCCAGCGACGTGTCGAGCGATGGCAAGACCATCGCCTTCGACCTGCTCGGCGACATCTACACGATGCCCATCAGCGGCGGAAAGGCCACCGCGTTCACGCGCGGCATGGGCTTCGATGCCCAGCCACGGTTCTCGCCTGACGGCAAGAAGATCGTGTTCGTGTCGGACCGCACCGGCGGCTACAACCTCTGGACGATCTCGGTGGACAAGAAGGACACCGTGCAGATCACCACGGGCAACACGAACAAGTACGAGTCGCCGGTGTGGACGCCCGACGGCAAGTACATCGTCGCCACGCGCGGAACCAAACTGTGGCTGTTCCCGTCGGTGGGCGGCACCGGCATTCAACTCATCCGCGATTCCACGGCAGCCGGTGGGGCGGGAGGCCGCGGCGGTGGCGGCGCTGATGTCACGCGTGAGGAAGGACCGGCCATCTCGTCCAAGGATCCGCGCTACATCTACTTCGCGCAGCGCCGTGGCGGCTGGGTCTACAACACGCCGCTCGGGGACTATGACCTCATGCAGTACGACCGCGAAACCGGCCGCGTGCAGAACAAGGAAAACCGCTGGGGCTCCGCATTCCGCCCAACCTTGTCGCCCGACGGGAAGTGGCTCGTGTACGGCACGCGCTACGTGGACCAGACACGTCTTCGCATTCGCAATCTTGCCACGAACGAGGACGAATGGCTCACCGGCCCTGTGCAACGCGACGACCAGGAATCGCTCGCGACGCTCGACGTCTATCCCGGCATGAGCTTTACGCCCGACTCGAAGTACCTCGTCACCACGTGGAGCGGCAAGCTCTGGAAAGTTGCCGTCGACACGAAGCAGGCGACGGAGATTCCCTTCGAAGCCGATGTGGTGCAGGCGCTCGGCCCACATGTGGGCTTCGACTACCGCATCCCGGACTCGGCCACGTTCACCATCAAGCAGGTCCGCGACGCGACGCCAAGCCCCGATGGGAAGAAGTTGGCATTCGTTGCACTGGATCGCCTGTACGTAATGGAATATCCCGCGGGCAAGCCGAAGCGGCTCACCACGGCCGATCACGGTGAATTCGAGCCCGCGTGGAGCCCCGACGGCCAGTACATCGCCTACACCACATGGGACGACAGCATCGGCTACCTGAATCGCGTGAAGAGCGACGGGACAGGCAAGCCGCAGCGTCTCACGCCACAGGAAGGCCTCTGGACCAACCCCGTGTTCACGCCGAACGGCAAGCGCATTGTCGCCACGCGCGCGCCCTCGCGAGCATTCCGTACGAGTGGCGGCGGCGGTGGGGGGCGCGGTGGTGGCGGCGGTGATCTCGTCTGGATTCCCGCAGCCGGCGGCGCCGAAACCTTCATCGCCAGCGGCGCGGGCGACGCGCACTTCTCGGCACGCGATACGTCGCGGATCTTTGCTTATAACGGCGGGCGTGGTTTGTACTCCATGCGCTGGGACGGCACGGACATCAAGCCGTTATTGCGCGTGGCCGGCCCTGCGCCGGCGGGTGGTGGTGGCGGTCGTGCCGGTGGAGCGAGCTGGGCGCAGATATCGCCCGACGGACAGCACGTGCTCGCGCAGGTGAATCTCGACCTCTACTACATCCCCGACATTCCGTGGCCGGGAGGACCGGAGCCAACGATCACTGTGGGTGAAGGTCGCGGCGGCGGAGCCGGAGGAGATGGGGCGGCTGCCGCAGGGCAGGCATTCCCCTCGCGCAAGCTCACCGACATTGGCGCGCAGTTTCCGCGCTGGGCGTCCGATGGCAGCACCATTCACTGGTCCATCGGCAATGCGCACGTTGTCTATGACGTAAATCGCGCCATCACCTATGACGATTCCGTGCGGAAGGCCAATCCCACGCGTGGTGCCGCGGGCGCCGCGGGTGCGGATTCAACAGGCGACGCCGGTGCAGGACGTGGTGGGCGCGGTGGCCGCGCTCCACTCGCAACCTACAAGCCCGTGGAAACGCGCATCCTGCTCGCGGCCGAGCGCGACGTACCGAAGGCGTCTGCCGTGTTGCGCGGGGCGCGCATCATCACGATGAATGGCACGCAGGTCATCGAAAAGGGTGACATCGTCATCGTCAACAATCGCATCACTGCCGTGGGACCAAGCGGCTCGGTGACCGTGCCCGCCGGGGCCCGAGAGATTGACGTCAGTGGCAAGACGATCGGTCCCGGCTTCGTGGATACGCACGCGCATCTTCGCGTCGCGGCCAACGTGCATCGCGATCCCGTGTGGAGCTACGCTGCCAATCTCGCGTACGGCGTCACGGCGGCGCGAGACCCACAGACCGGCACCACCGACGTGCTTTCGTACGAGGATCAGGAGAAGGCCGGCAAGGTGCTCGCGCCGCGCATCTACTCCACCGGGCCTGGCGTGTTTGCCGCGGAGAACATTCGCAGCCTGGAGAACGCGCGCACGGTGCTCAAGCGCTATGCGGAGTACTA
>JBDUCM010000294.1:0-4258 GCA_040003455.1 bacterium | reverse complement strand
GAGAAGGACAATGCCTGTTTTTGTGGAATGTGCCCACGCGGCGATTACGCTCCGGCTGATCGGGACATACTCACTGGATGACATGCGCGAGGTGTTTGGCACCTGCGTGCTGGACAATACGGCAGTCTTCGGCGGATTGATCATCGACGTGCGGTGGTCGGACTCCCTGCGCACCCGGCCCACACAGGAAGTCCGCACAATGGCGCAGTGGTGGGCCGGCCGAGGACCGCAGTTCAAGCGTCGGTTGGCGTTCGTGGCCATTGTCGGAACCATCGAGTATGGCATGGTCCGACTCAAGGCCGTCGAGGCCGAGAGTTGCGGCCTCGTGGTAAACATCTTCGAGGATGAACGTGCGGCCCGCAGCTGGCTTTCCGCGCAGGAGCGCCTCGACGCCGTCCAGCCCGTCTCCGCATAGCACGTCCTCGCCCTCCCGCACTGGAAGTGGATCATGCACACCGATGCTGCACCCCCGCTCGCGCCCGATCTCGATATCCAGTGTCTGAATGCACCGACTGGCCGGCGAGCGTTCCTCGCGCGAGCGTCGGCGCTGAGCCTCGCGATACCAGGCATGGGCGCGGCACTCGTGGCATGTACGGATAGCCGGCCAGGAATCGATACCGCCAAAACAGTACGCGATACCGCGCACGCATCCGGCGCGGCAACCATTGCACCGAACGCACACCAGAACTCCGACAGCCGGCTCGACTCCGCCGTGCTCAAGGATGTGAAGCACGGGACGACGTCCGCATCACCCGGGGCGACGGGCGCAGCAGCAAGTACACCCTACCACCGCACCGCCCCGGAACTGCCCCCCATTCCAGCGGGCAACGTGCAACGCATTCACTGGCACGCCAGGCAAGCGCCGGTGCGCATCTCGGACGATACAGTGGTCGCAGCATGGACGTTCGAGGGTGACATCCCCGGTCCCTTCATCCATACGCGCGTTGGTGACACGGTTGAATTCACCTTGACCAACGACGTGGACGTTCCGCACTCGATGGACTTCCACGCGGCGCAAATCGATCCGAAGATCGCCTTTCGGTCCGTGGCGAAGGGAGAGTCCGTCACCTTCACCTTCAAGCCGAAGTACGCCGGCGCCTTCATGTTTCACTGCGGCACCGCGCCGGTGCTCATGCACATCGGATCGGGGATGCATGGCGCGATCATCGTCTCGCCCGCACAGCCGTTGGCACCCGCGAAGGAGTTCGTGCTCGTGCAAAGCGAACTCTATCTCTCCGATGCGGTGGCTGGTGTACGAGCGTTCGACTATCCGAAGATGTTGAACACCACGCCGGACTTCGTCTGCTTCAACAGTCGGCCGAACCAGTACATCAAGGATCCCATCCGCGTAAAGCTCGGCGACCGCGTGCGCTTCTGGCTCGTGAATGCCGGCCCTTCACATCCCTGCAACTTTCACGTGGTGGGCGAGCAGTTCGACACCGTCTTCCTGGGTGCACCGCCCGGATCGGCCATCCACGGCGTGCAGACGTGGGACGTACCGCCGGGCGGTGGCATGTGCTTCGAGCTCCAGTGCGACGTGGCGGGCGAGTTTCCCTTTGTGAACCATGGTTTCGGCCATGGCCAGAAGGGTGGAATCGGTATTCTCGTCGTCGAGAAGTAGCAGACTACGCGGCGCTCTCCACGGTGAAGCAGCAGCGCGGACGCTCACCGTGGTCGCAGCTCTCGCGCATGGATTCACCCGTTACCTCGGACAACATTGCCCCTACGGCGCGGCAGGTTTCGGGACGACGCGCAACCGCGGCTGACAATGGGCAGCCGTGCCCACGAATCGTTGGCACTCCCTTCTCGACAACGACGTCCACCTCCGCGCCGAGCGCAACGAGGATGTCGGCGGCTGCACGAACACGCTGCTTGAGGGTGCCTCCCGCTTCGCCTCCGGCGCCGGCGGCCAGGCGATGGCCCACGCTTTTCAGTAGCGCATCCACTCGCGCGCGCGGCAGTTCTTCCACCATCGCGTCGAGCAACGCCGTGAGCACCGGCGGGTAGGCCACGGAAAACAACGGCTCCGCGTCGGGATGCAGTTCGTACAGCACGGCCGGTTTTCCTGCCCCCGGTCCGCGGCGCACGCCCTCCTGACGCACGAGTCCGTCGCGTTCCAGGGCAGTGAGCTGCGACCGAACGGCATTGTCCGTGAGTTCCACGCTCTGTGCGAGCTCTTCCACCGTCCGCGCCCCGCGCCGTAGCAGCGCCACGATGCGCCCACGCGTGCCTTCCATGAATCGCGACCCGAACTGCGACAATCCCATGCGATCCTCCAATGTGACTCCCCTCATAGTACGCCGAGCATCCTCGACTGTCAAATAAGTCAAAGAGATATTTGACTTATTATCGGACGGATGATATCTGTTCCTCGGGATCGCGCTGTCGATCCGCACTCGAGTTCAACATCCCCACTCGCCACAGAGGACATCATGCGTCGCTCCACTGCCACTCTCCTTGCCCTGTTCGCCGTCCCCGCCGTCGGTTTCTCGGCTGGGACCGTTCGCCCGCTCGCAGCCCGCTCTGCCACGGTGACCCCCGCCGTTGCCCTCGACGATCCGACCATCGTGGCCATTTTCGACGCCGCCAACACCGCCGACATCGAAACGGGGATGCTTGCCGAGAAGCGCGGGCATGCCAAGGAGGTCCGTGAGTTTGGCGCGATGCTCGCCCACGATCACACCGGCGTGCGGAAGCTCGGGCGCGATCTCGCCGCCAAGCTCGGCGTAACCCCCACGCCACCGGCCGGTGACAACAGCGCGCGCGATCACGCGGCCGCGATGAAGAAGCTTGGCGCACTGAGTGGCGCGGAGTTCGACCACGCCTTTCTCCAGCACGAAGTCGCCTATCACAAGGCCGTCATCGATGCCGTGAACTCCACGCTGCTCCCGGCGATCAAGAATGCCGAGTTGAAGGCGCTGGTGGTGAAGGTGGCGCCGGCGTTCCAGGCGCACATGCTGGCGGCACAGCAGCTCGACGAGAAGCTCTCGAAGGCAAAGCCGTAAGCGTCCTTCCGGCGGCGGGCCTGCTATTTGACGTTGGAAGATCCGGTTGATCGTCCGTGCTGTTCAGCTCGGACGTCGACCGACTTCCACCTGGAGATCATATGCCCGTGCCTGAAGAGCGACTTCGTCCGCATCCAACCGAGCGGTTTGCGGGCGCCGAGCATCTCCTTGACCTCGACGCGGCGCTACGGGCGCTCCGCGCCGAGGCGTGGCCGAGCGTGAGTGGGCATCGGCAGATCGCGTTGATGCATCACGGGCCGGTTCGGCTGGTGCTCTTCGCGTTCCACCCGGGCGGGTGCATCAAGGAGCATTCAGCTCCCGGGTGGGTCACGATCCATGCATTGCATGGCACGCTTCAGGTGCGGACCCAGGATGCGGTGCACCGGCTCACGGACGGCATGCTGCTGTCGCTTGCGCCCGGAGCGCCGCACGATGTGGAGGCGATGGACGAGGCGGACATGCTGCTGGGTGTCTATCCTGAAGCGCCGCGCTGACGAGCGGCGCGTCAGGTGGTTGAGCCCGAGTCCTTCAGCCAGACCGCGAACTCGCCCGTAGGTCGCACATGGTCTCGATGCTCGACCTCGTCGCGGAGTCGCATGCGTGCAACGTCGTGCACCAGTTCCTCGAACGAGTCCTTCGGCATGTCAGCGCCGTAAGCACCCAGGAACGTCCGGACTTCAGCGATGATCTCGTGGTATCGGGCGGTTTTCTCAGCGGGCGAGTTCATGGTAAACCCCTCCCAATCGGCGGCCGTGGAGTCAGGCAGGCGGGGGATCAATGTATGACGATGGGATCGCTTGGGGAATCCTTCGCCAATTGAGGCAGTTTCTCGCGATGAGGGGGTTTGGATGCCAACTTGCGATAAACAGAGGGTATCCACCCAGGGGGCCGTTCTGCCGATCACACACCTCTCCAGCACCCGTGCCGAGCGTTTTGCCGAGATACGCGCGGATATTGTGCGGCGGGTAGCGCCCCTCTGCGAGGCGCTGGAGCCCGCATCCCGGGAGGCGCTGTTCGATCACATGGCCGCCATGCAGGAGTGTTCCGAGCGGAATGGCACGTGGCCGACACGGCAGGAGTGATGGTCAGCGTTACTGCACTGACTTGAGCATGAGCATGAGCATGAGTCGGAGCCATCAGCGGGAGCACGAGCGTGAGCGTGAGCCGCCAGCACTGAGCATGTCAGAGCTCGAGCTCCAGCTCCGAGCTCGAGCTCGAGCCCTGATCGGCTCAATGCTGGCAGCTCCACGCTC
>JBDUCM010000132.1:0-14455 GCA_040003455.1 bacterium | reverse complement strand
TGGTGTTGCGATGATACCGGCCTTCGGAGATGACCTGGCGATGCCGCAGCGACGCCAACGTCTGCACGTCGATCCAGCTCTCGTAGCGGTCCTTCACACGGAAGAACGGAACGCCGCCGTCGATGGAAAACAGGACGTGATACGCGGGACGGCCCCGAATCAGGTCGATGCCATCTACGCGCATGCGGGCGGTGCCGGCGGGAAGAACGCCGAACGTCGCCTTGTAGGTTAGTTCTTCGCCCACAGCGAACGGGGCCGGGGCGAAGAACACCGCCGTGTGGCTGGCGGAAGGTGCTGTCACGGGTACCAGCGTCTGCGCGCGGGGCGCGGTGGGAATGGTCGAGACGTTGGCAAGCGGACGAAGGTCGAGCGTGTTTCTTGGCGCAAGTGACTGGGCACCGGCGCGAAAGGCAAAGGCGCTCAGCGCCGTAAGAACCGCCAACGCCAGGCCAGCGCGCAGGATTGCCGGGCTCAGGGATGGACGATTGACAACGGACACTCTGGATTTCGTATTGGTGCGGAACATCTGGTGTTACTCCTCCGGCAAGGTGGTGCCGGTCTTACCTGTTGTTTGGGTCTGCGGCCGTTCGGCCATTTGTGCAGACCTTGCTACTACCTACGAGACCACGGCCCATTTTGGTTCGCTTTCTTTTCACTTCGATCAGCGGGCTTCCGACCTGACCGGTGTGATGTCTCTCCTCAACCATTAAGTCGAACCAGAGGTCACCAGATCGACATGTTCTTCAAACTTCAATCGAGCTTCCACATCTACACTGTACATATATGAATCTGCCGACCAAAAGAATGGTTCCTTCACTGCAGCGCGGACAACACCCGGAAGAATGACTCGCGATCGTCGGGCGATACCCGCGCCGCCAAAGACTCCTGGAGCCGGCCGATGGCGGATTCCCCCGCACTCTGTCGCTCGATCCCCAACGGCGTGACGACGGCAAGCACGGCGCGCCTGTCGCCTGGGTCGTCCACACGCCGCACGAGCCCATCGGACTCCAGCCGGTCTGCGAGCTGGGTGATGTTGGAGCGCACGCAGCGCAGCTTGCCAGCCAGCTCACTCAGCGGAAGCGAACCTCCCGCCACCACCAACGCCTCGAGCGCCTGATACTTGGCCGGCGAAAGGTCAACGAGATCCAGCGTCGCCTCGAGCTGATCCTGAATGTTTCGCGCCGCCCGCAGCAGCGCGAGCATCGACGAAACCTTTCCACCACCACAGCAATCGTCGGCGGCAGTGATCGTGGCAGCAGCCCCGTCGTCGGGGTGATCTGAATTATACTTCATGATATGTACAATACATATTATCCCCCCCTTCCACAACCCCTTGGTTCTGCAACCTGCAAACTGCCCTGCAAACTGACTGCAGACCGCTGCCGACTGACGGCTGTGTGAGTACCAAAAGCTCTTCTCCCGCTAGCTGTCTACTGACTCCTGAAAGCTGTTCAGTGCGGAACCATCCGCATGAGGGGCGCCAGGTACGCCTGACCGAGCACCAGCGCCCCTACCAGCATTGCCAGCGCAATACTATGGAAGAACACAAAGCGCAGAATCCGCCACTCCTGCCCGTACCATCGCGTGGCCGTGCTCGCCACCACGATGCTTTGCGCATCGATCATCTTCCCCATCACGCCGCCTGAGCTGTTCGCCGCCGCCATCAGCAACGGGCTCACCCCCACGCGCTGCGCCGTGATTGTCTGAAGATTGCCGAACAGCACGTTCGACGACGTGTCCGAGCCCGTGAGCGCTACCCCGATCCAGCCGAGCATCGCCCCGAAGAACGGGTACATCACCCCGGCATGGGCGAAGGCCAGCCCGAGAATCACGTCCTCGCCGGAATAGCGCGTCGTGTATCCGATGGCCAGCATTGCGGCAATCGTCACCAGCGACTGGCGCACCAGCCACAGTGTGTGGAAGTACACGCGCACCATCTCGCGCACGCGATATCGCATCAGCATCCCCGACACGATCGCTGACAACAGGATGGCCGTGCCGGTAGCCGACAACCAATTGAAGAGAAAAACCGCTGGCTCCGCGGTCGCCGTATGCACCACCGGCGGCACCCGCTCCACGAGCTTGTCCAGGCCGTAGATCGGGATCTTCGGCGCCGAGATGCCGTTGAGGAACGCCTTGGTTTGCGGAAGTCCCCACACGAACACGAACGCGCTCAACACCAGCCATGGCATGAACGCGCGCAACAGAAACCCTGCTTTCGCCACCGGAACCCCCGCCTTCGGCTCAGTCGTCGCCACTCCATGGGCGGGCGGATGCCAATGGCGCAGAAACCAGGTGAGCGCGATGATCGAGACGATGGCGGACACCACGTCCACCAGCCACGGCCCGTGAAAGTTGGAGACCAGAAACTGCGGGACCGCAAAGCTCAGTCCTGCCACGAGCAACGCGGGCCACACCTGTACCATGCCGCGAAAGCCAGCAAAGGCACAGATGAGCCAGAAGGGCACGATCAGCGAGAACAAGGGAAGCTGCCGCCCCACCATTTGGCTCAACTGCTGTAAATCCAGGCCGGTTACACCCTGAAGCGCGATGATCGGCGTGCCGAGCGCACCGAACGCCACCGGCGCGGTATTGGCAATGAGCGACAAGCCGGACGCCTCGAGCGGCGCAAAGCCAAGGCCGATGAGCAAGGCTCCGGTCACCGCAACCGGCGTCCCGAAACCGGCGGCACCCTCGAAGAAGGCGCCAAACGAAAACGCGACGAGGAGCAACTGGAGTCGCGGGTCCACGGTCACGTGCGTAATGGCCTGCCGCAACTCATCGAGCAACCCACGCTGCTCGGCAAGATGATACAGGAACAACACGTTGAGGATGATCCACCCGATGGGAAACAGCCCGTACAGCGCGCCGTACTCGGCCGAGGCGAACGCCGCTTTCGCCGGCATGCCGATGACGAACACGGCAACGATGAGTGCGACCGTCAGGCCACCCAGCGCGGCGTAGTGCGCGCGAATCGTGCGCGACGCGAGGAGGCCGAGCAACACGACGAGGGGCAGCGCGGCCGCGATGGTGGACAACACCGCGCTGTGAAGCGGATCGTACTGCTGGGGCCAGGTCACGAATACCGCGGCATCGAGCGCGACATGAGCTGCTCCGGTCAGGGAAGTCGGCAAAGGTGCGCCAATGGGCTGGAGCCCGCCATGGGTACGCCCATGGGTACGCCCATCGTTGCGCCCACCATCTGGCCTCGCAGAAAAAACTCCCCTACATTCGCGGCATGGACACGTCCCCTACTTCCAGGCGCTCGTTCCTCGCGGCATGCTCGGTGACGCTGGCGGCGCTGCTGCTTCGCCCCGCCCAGGCCCAGGCGGCCGGCGCGGCCCGACCCGCGGCTGGACCCCATCCCGCGCCGCGCGCGGGCATCACTGGCGCCAAGGTCCTCACTGCGGCCCAGCTATCGAAGACGCCGGATCTGATCCCCCTGTTCGATGCCGTGCGCGAGGTGCCGGAGATCATCGATGGCATTCGCTGCAACTGCGGCTGCGGCGAGTCGCAGAAACTGTATTCGCTGCTGTCGTGCTATGAAGGCGATGCGATGGCCCGCGCATGCACCATTTGTCAGGGTCAGGGTCGCCTCGCCACTCGGCTGCACAAGCTCGGCCGCAGCCTCGACGAAATTCGCATCGCAATCGACGCCAAGTACGCCTGAGCGAGCCAGCGCGTGGTTCCGCGTTTACAGCGTCCACTCCCACCGACGCCCCACGATCATGCACGCACGCGTCTCGCACTCACTCGCCGTCGCTGTCCTCGTCGTGCTCTCGTCGACCCCCGCTCGCGCACAAATCCGCGCCAGCGAACTCGGATCTGTATCGCAGACGATCGACGGCACCAAGATCACCATGCAGTACTCCCGCCCTCGTGCACGAGGACGAAATCCCCTGTTCGGCACGAAGATCGTGCAATGGGACGAGGTGTGGACGCCAGGCGCCAACTGGGCCACCACCTTCGAGGCGAGCAAGGACGTCACCCTCGAAGGACATCGCGTGCCGCAGGGCAAGTATTCGGTGTGGATGGTCGTGAAAAAGCAGGGCGACTGGACGCTCGTGCTCGATCCGACGTCCAAGATCTATCACATGGATCCACCCGACTCCAACCCGAAGCAGGTCCGCTTCCCCGTGCATGCGCTGCAAGGACCATTCACCGAGGTGCTCACCTGGTCCGTACCCGACGTACGCGCCAGCGGCGGCACACTCGCGATGGACTGGGGCACCGTGCACGTACCCATCAAGCTCGACGTGGCCCCATCGCTCCCCGTTGCAATCGCGGAAGCGGACGCACAGCCGTTCCTGGGCCGCTACGAATACGTGGAGAAGCAGCCCGGCGGCAAGACCAAAACATCCACCTTCACCGTGCTGTACGAGAACGGCACGATGAAGGGCGAATGGTTCCCCGAAGACAATTACATGAAGCGCTTCGCCCTCATTCGCATTGCGCCGGACTGGTTCGTGCCCGGACTGTACGACAAGAACGGCGAGATCTACGAAGTGCTGCGCCCCGAGATGGTCATTGAATTCACGCGCACCACCGGCAAGGCGACCTCACTGGTGGTGCGCAACGAAGACGACGGCATCGACGCGACGGGAACGCGAAAGCCGTAAAAGGCTCCGAGAACAATGTCGGGCGCGAATGAGGTCACATAGCGGCGTCGTGCGTACAATGCGATACCGACTCCCACGTCCAAGTATCGTCGCTCATAGAGTACATCCAGTCGTCGTAGGTGCTGCACGACCAGTCGTCATCCGACGTGGCGCCGACTGCAAGACCAAGGCCTCCGGCTAGAAAATCAGCGTAACAAATGGTGTAGTCCCCCTCAGCCAGCACGGCATCCGTCTCGACATTCTGAGCTTGAAAGAGTGCAAGGTCCGCATCCGCACACAAGACGACGGCCGCCTCTTCGGATGCAATGATTGCCTCCTTACATAGATCGTTGAGACCATAGTAGAGGCTATACAACTCTGCCGCGATCGCGCCCTTCTCGATCATGATGTTCATCAGAAGATCGCATGGGCCGTATTGCGCGCCAAGTTGTGGAGGAAGCATGACGTAAGCGATTTGCTTCATTGCATCGGCGAGCACCGCGAGAGAGTGCAGACCGGGCCTCGAATCATCACGCTGGCCCACCCGGCGGCCATTGCGGTCACTGTAGACAGCATGAGTGGCCACGCGAGCTTTGCCGAACTTGTCAAAATGCGTCGTTGTAGCCGCAGAAACTTGCCACTTGCCGGGTACCTACTAGGGCCAATCACTCGAACGTCTTCCGCTGCTGGTCAATCGAGCTAGCAGGATTGTCAGAGTGCGCAGCCATTGCCGCTTTCATCACCTCTCCTATCACGCCGTCATCGCCGCTCCACACCGTGACATACTTCTGGCCAACCGGCGATTCGTAGAAGGTGACCAACTGACTCAACTCGTCCAACGTGAAGTGCGAGACATAGTGCGCGATCATATGGGGTCGGAGCAGTTCGGGCGTTATCACCTGCTCGCGCAGCGCGAGCATCTCGTTGATGCGCTGTCGGACAGGCGGAGCTGATCCGTCGGCGCTGGCCCTTTGGATCAGCCTGTCGTAACGTCCGCGAATGCGCTGATCGAACGCGACAGCGTCAAGAAGTCGGCTTGCCATCCGTTCCGCGTTTGTCATTGTCGTGTCACTCGTCGTCTGACAGTGAGAAAGAGAACGCGGGAACGGTCGATCTTACGACCTTCCCATGGGAGTGTGCCGCTGTCCAAGCGGTATGAATTTCAGCCCTATGCCACGCGCGAGGCACTCGACAGTCTGATAGGGATGTGTTCATAGCCTCAACGTCCTGGTTAGGACGTCCTTCGCTCCATCTCGTTACAGCCATAGTACGGAGTGCGAGGATGTCGCCGCAAGTCACAACCTAAGCGTTTTCTTAGGGTCGTCCCGCATCCCCATGCCGACGTAGCATCAAAATGGTGCAGCCCGTTCGGCCACGTTCCGGATGGGCGCCCGCACGGACGTGACGTCCAAATGACGCAAAGGAGACGGATCGTATTTCTGCGAAGCCGCGCGGTGTGCCTGAGGCCGACCCTTGGATCGCCTGCGCAAATCTGATTGACGATGGCCGAAGGGTCAGGGCGCGGTTGGGGAATGCGCTACACTGCCCCCGCGTGGCGGTAGGGACCGTCGATGGCCCAGGCGCGCGTGCCGCACAGGCCCATGGGCGTCATCCGCAGTCGTCATCGAGCAGCGGACACGCCTACTAGTTCGAACACGCGGAGTTCGCTACTTCTAAATGTCCCGCCCACACGGGTACTGCGTCGGGGTACAGTACCCGTGCTTTGGCGACTCCTCTACTTCTTCGCCTTCGCTCCCGTAAGCTGTGCAACAGCGCCCAATGTGGTCTGTGCCGCGTTGAGACCAAGACGGAAGTCCTTGTCGCTGTACGTGGAGTACATGTCCGTCACCTGATGCCACTGCGGATCCGCCCGACTCCAACACGAAGCAGGTCCGCCTCCCCGTGCATGCGCAGCAAGGCCCATTCACCGAAGTGCTCACCTGGTCCGCGCCCGACGTGCGCGCCAGCGGCAGGCACCCTCGCGATCGACTGGGGCACCGTTCACGTTCCCATCAAGCTCGGCGTGGCCCGTCGCTCCCGTTACAATCGCGGAAGTGGACGCACAACCGTTCCTCGGCCGCTACAAATACGTGACCATGTGAGAACCATTTGCCGCCCCTATTCCAACTAGAATAGGGAGGCGATTGCGTTGGCGGCAGGTACGCGAGATTGACGGCCATTTCGTTGTCTGCCCGAGAATGCGCGCTCCACTCTATCATGTCGCCGTGGGCTAACGACGCCGTTACCTAAAACGCGCTCACTTTTTGACTTGGTACGCCGATGCGCTCACGCACTAAACGTACGCACTGCTGCAAGCTCCCTCGCACTGGTGGGAGTTTCTGTTCTCGCCGCCGGGTGTCATGAGACCGCCGTCATTTCGGCGCCGACATCCAATCGCTTAGCACAGCTAGCCAGCTATGAAAGCACTCCGCCCATTCCGCACGTTGCCGCGTTCTCAGTGTCGATCGATGCTGACAGCGTTCGCTCGGGCAATGAAGTAACGTTACGGGCGACTATACTTCCGAATATCGACGTCGCGGCAGCCACAATCAGTCTAACGCTACCGCATTTTGCGACTGATCTCACATCGCTTGGTCGCACTCCGCACACGTTCGTGACTCGCGTTGTCAGGCTTAGCAAGGGTAAGCCGGTGATCGTTCCGATCACGACCGCGATTCCACTAGCCGGCTACTACCGCGTTGTAGCTAGTGTTTCAATGCCCGATGTACCCACGACCGTTCCCATTCAGACTCAGGCAACCGTTGAGCGGTGGCTCTTAGTCAACGGCAACCGTACACAGCTGTCAACATCGTTTGGGCGCGGCAATATCCCTCGAGGGTTTGTCGCGATGGAGGGGCCGTTTATATCAACGAAGGGCGCTGCGCGCCTACCGGGCGCGGTCATCTCCCCGCCGATCCAGCGAAAGGGAGGCCCTTTCCCCACAACGGCCGCAGAACTCGCTGACAGCTATGATTACTGGAACATCGTTATCCCTGTCGAGAACTCAAGCCCTACCACTTACACCGGATTTCCGTACGGAAGCGTTGTGGTGAACTATTATCAAGATGATGGCTCGGGAAACGGTATCCTGTTTAACACCGACTACCTTGGGATGGACAGTAACGGCGGATTTCAAGTGCCGTGCACTTCAATGGGTCCGAACACTAACACGTGGTACGAGATGGGCATTTCACTCGGCCACCCCGATGCGGCCGTCAATCCCGGTCTGACTTACTCGGGCATTGGCGGCGGAAATGGCAACTGGTGCGGACAGATACTTACGGCAACATCTCCCGGTACCGCCTATACACCGCTGCAAGCAAGGCTACTCAAGAACTTGGTACTCGGGATCCCGCTATCCCGTTCCCGCCTAGGCTATTCACGCGGTCAGATTTCGGTGTACACGCATTCCGGTAGCGGTTCATATTACACACCGTCATCTGATCAGCTTACTATTGGCGATGACGACATCGCGGGCCTGTGGGGACATTTCACAGCAATGCACGAGTATGGTCATGCTGTACACAAGGCTGCGCTCGGTGGAATACCAGATACGCCAGATTGTTCTCCGCACTATTTCGATGACGGGCACACACTCGCATGCGCACTCGTTGAAGGATTCGCTGATTTTCATTCCTTCGTAGTCAATGGGCCCATTGTCTTCTCACTAACAGCGGACTATTCCAAACCTTGCACATATCGTCCGTCGCCTATCTCAAGTTGCTCCACTTACAGCTCTACTGCGCAGGGTGCCTACGTTGAAGGGGCGATTGCTTCGTTTATGTACCATATGATTGATACGACGAACTACTCCCATGACGCAGTCACGTATCCTGTTAGTTACGTCGCTGAACTTATGCAATCGTGCGCACAAGGGGCAGTTCACGCCGATGGTATTGACTCATTCATCTATTGCGCTGAGCACAATCTGGATACGAGCCTTTGGTCCACCTATTGGCCTAAGCTTGGGCTTGACATTCCGCAGAGCTACACGTCGAGAGGAGTCGGCGGCTGGTACTCGCAGAGCGCAACTACCCCTTCAGGATGGAGCGCGTCTAACATTCGGACGCTCTGGAAGTGGGACTTGTATAGGCAGTAGTCTAGCGTAAACTAGGGAGGTGAAAATGAGTTGGTCATTTCTGACGCATACGCGTCTCGCTAGTACGGCAATTCTGCTACTTCTCGGCTGCGGAAGCACAGAAGCGGTCTCAGGCTATCCACGCGTCATCGTATATGGTCGTGTGACTACGGAGCTTGGCATCCCGGTGGCAAACGCGGCAGTGACGATCGCGAATTATCCAGCCGGCTGTAGCGGAGCACGAACTGTCGTATATGCCATTGCCACCGGGGCCGACGGGAGATACCGCACCGAGTTTGTGGTGCCCGCGAGTGTTGGCTGCGTAAGGGTGGTCGTTCAGCCGGGACAAGGCACATCACTGAAAGCCGACAGCGTGTCGATCGGGGCCCCGCCATTTCGAACGGCCGCGCCATACGATAGTGTCGCGGCAAATCTTTCGCTGAAGGCGCCGTAACTCGTAGACCTCGCACGCGGACTATGCGGGCGCGGATAGTTGAGGAGCGAAGCCGTCTCCGTGCTGGGGGCGGCTTTGTCTTGTGCGTGATACCGAGCGGCCCCCGCGTTGGGGACATCTCACTAACCCTGATATTCAGTGTGGAGGCGGTGCATGTCAAATCAAAACCGCACGCCTGCCGCTATACTTGCCGAAGGCGGGGCACCGACCGGTTGAACCTGCCGCGCTTTGGTTTAGCAAAGGGCGGAGTAGGGGGCGATCACACTCCTGCAGAAGCAACCAGGCGGCAACACGAAAACATCCACCTTCACCGTGCTGTACGAGAACGGCACGATGAAGGGTGAATGGTTTCCGGAAGACAATTGCATGAAGCGCTTCGCACTCATTCGCATTGCGCCGGACTGGTTCGTGCCCGGACTGTACGACAAGAACGGCGAGATCTACGAAGTGCTTCGCCCCGAGATGGTCATCGAGTTCACGCGCGCCAACGGCAAGGCGACCTCGCTGGTGGTACGCAACGAAGACGACAGCATCGACGCGACGGGGAACGCGAAAGCCGTAAGCTCCCGCTCTACTTCTTCGCCTTCGCTCCCGTAAGCTGCGCAACGGCGCCCAACGTGGTCTGCGCCGCATTGAGACCAAGACGGAAGTCCTTGTCGCTGTACGTGGAGTACATGTCCGTCACCTGATGCCACTGCGGATCCCAACCGGCGCCAATCTGCGCGCCGCGCTCGTTCTCGCGCAGGCTGATCGCGGGAATAATGTCCTTGAACGGATCGGAGTCGGTGTTGGTCATGTGCTGCCCCACCGCCGCAGGATAATCAGTCGCGAACTTCTCGTTCGCGCTCTGGAAAGCCCACGCCAGCTTCATGGCGCCGTCCGCAAACTTCGACGCGCCGGCAAACTCCACATTCACGTCCGCCTCCGCACGCTGCTCCTTGCGCATGGTCCCATCGGCCAGCGGCATGCCGTGATCGAACATCATCATGTCGTGCTGGATCATGCCGAGCCACTTGGGCTCTGGATACTTGCCCGATCCAACAGGGTTCTCCTTGCCCTGCAACGCCTCGCGCTGCGCCACATACGCGCGCGCACCATTCAATCCGCTCTCTTCATTGTTCCACAGGATGAACCGGATGGAACGGTCCGTCTGCACGTCGGGTGAACTGAAGATGCGCGCCAACTCCATCACGATGGCCGTACCGGAACCGTCGTCATTGGCCGCTTCGCCCCACCCGTGCCCGTCCATGTGACCGCCCACGATGTACATCTCTTCCGGATGCGTGGTGCCCACCTTGGTGCAAAACACTTCCTGCCGCTCGCCCGGCGACGTGGGCTGCGCATTGATCGCGCGAACCTTGAGATCGGTCTGCTTGAGCGAATCCGTGTTCACGCCGGTTGGCATGCGCGCGCCGAACATGCGCCCGCCGCCCTGTGCTGCATTGCCACGTCCGGCACCCGCTCCACGCCCCGCCGGCGGCGTCGCACCGGCCACACGCGGCGGTGGTGGCTGAAAGTCGTAGATGATCCGTTCGGTGGGCGTACATCCATAGCTCTTCAACTGCGCCTCAATCCAGTCCACCGCATTGCGGTTGCGGTCCGTTCCCTGGCGACGATCGCCGAACTGCGTGAGTCCCTTGATGGTGGCCTTGTACTTCTCGAGATCGAGCCGGCCGACCATGGTCTTGATGAATTCGTCGGCGGAGTCGTCACGCGGCGCGCCAGCGACCTGTGACTGAAGCGGTACCGCGACGACGGCCACAAGCGCGATACTCGAGAAGAGTTTTTTCGGCGTGAGAAACATGCTGGTCCATGGTGGAATGGTCAGGACGTACTGCGGCGTGCCGAAAGCAACCAGACAGTCATGGCCCCGGTCGCTCTCCTTGTGCTCCCGATATACGCGCAGCTTCTTCCCGGCGTTCGGGCTCACCCATACTAACGCCACACCGGTTGCATGCCAGACGCGCCTTCACATCCCGCCCCGGCCACACGCACGTCGCTCGGCGAACTCGCGCGCCTGTTCCTGAAGCTCGGCACCATCGCCTTCGGCGGTCCGGCAGCGCACATCGCCATGATGGAGGATGAGGTCGTCCGGCGTCGCGGCTGGCTCACGCGAGAGCGCTTCCTCGACTACGTGGGAATGACGAACCTCATTCCCGGTCCCAACTCCACGGAGTTGGCCATTCACATCGGGATGGAACGCGCGGGTTGGCCCGGGCTCCTCGTCGCCGGCAGTTGCTTCATCCTGCCAGCAGCCGCCATCGTCTGCGTCATCGCCTGGGCATACGTGCGCTTCGGCGCCCTTCCGGCGGCCGCCGCCCTGCTCTACGGCGTGAAACCGGTGGTCATCGCCGTGGTACTTCAAGCACTGTCAGGGCTCGCGCGAACGGCGCTGAAGTCGGTCACGCTCCTGATGCTCGGCATTGCCTGCCTGGCAGCGGCTGGTCTGGAGGTGAATGAACTCGCGATACTTGCACTTGCAGCCATTGTCATGGTCGTCGCTCGCCGATTCACTCGAGGCGATGCCTCCAACACGGCGGCGATCATGCTCGCCGGAGCGGTGCCGCAACTGCGTGATCAGCCCCCCGGTCGCGACCTCGTGACTGCGGGATCCCTGCACGCCGGCGCGGGAGCGGCCGCCGGCATCTCGGCCTTCGGCCTCTGGCCGATGTTCGCGGTGTTCCTCAAGATCGGTTCCGTATTGTTCGGCAGCGGCTACGTGCTCCTCGCCTTCCTGCGCGCCGACCTCGTGCATCGGCTCGGCTGGCTCACCGAACGGCAATTGCTCGACGCGGTGGCCGTCGGGCAGATCACGCCAGGCCCGGTGTTCACCACCGCCACCTTCATTGGCTACGTACTCGGAGGTGCGAGCGGCGCCGCTGTCGCCACCATCGGCATCTTCCTTCCCGCGTTCGTGTTCGTTGCCCTCAGCGCCGCGTTGCTCCCGAAAATCCGTGCGTCGCTCGTGCTCCGCGCCGCCCTCGACGGCGTGAACGTCGCGTCACTCGCGCTCATGGCGATGGTGACCGTGCAACTGGGCCGAGCGGCCGTGGTGGACTGGATAACGGTGGGGATTGTACTTGGCAGTCTCCTGTTGCTCGTCCACTACCGCGTGAACTCCGCATGGCTGGTGATTGCCGGAGGTGCCATTGGCATGATCGTCATGCGCTGAGCCCTCAACGCCACCAGTGTTCAACTGCGGACGGTGCTGACGGCTCGACGCTTTGCCCTGGACGCGGCATGACAAGCCTTGTCGCCTCCGACTGCTCGGCAGCCGCGACAACACGCTCGGCCGGTTCATTCCATGCGTGAAACGCGAGGTTGAATGTGCCCCAGTGGATTGGCAACAACACGCCACCGCCCACCAGTTCGTGCACGCGGACCGCGCCCTCCGGATCGAGATGGATGTCCGGCCACATGACGTCGTAGGCGCCCATCTTGATCATCGTGAGGTGGAAGGGGCCGAACTTCTCGCCTACTGCGGCGATGCCATCGAAGAACCCCGTATCACCGCTGTGAAAGACGCGATGCTCCGGCCCCGCGATGACCCATGACGCCCAGAGCGTTTCGTTGCGCTTGAACTTGCGCCCCGAAAAGTGCCGGGCTGGCATCGCCGTGATCTGTAGCGCGCCGACGTGCGCCGTGTCGCTCCAATCCAGTTCCGTGATGCGACTCGCCGCAATTCCCCACGACTCGAGATGTGCGCCTACACCGAGTGCCGTCACAAACTGCGTCCGCGATCGCGCGGGGTCGCGCGCGATCGTGCGCACCGCATCCATGTCGAGGTGGTCGTAGTGGTCGTGCGTGAGGAGCACCACATCGAGCGGAGGAAGGTCGCCGAGCGCGATGGGCGGCGCATGAAAGCGTTTCGGTCCGATGATCTGCGATGGCGACGCGCGCAGACACCACACCGGATCGACGAGCACGCGGAAGCCATCGATCTCGATGAGCGTGGTCGAGTGCCCAAGCCAGGTGACGCGCAATCCGGACGTCGGCGGTAGCGCGAAGTCCGTTCGTGACAGTGTGACGATGGGAATGGGCGCAGCGGGCTGGCGCTGTTCCTTGCCGAGGAACTGGCGTTTCAACATCGGCAGCATCGAGCCCGAAACACCAAGCGCGGTGGGAACCGGGTTCTGGAATGCGCCGTCGCGATAGTTCGGCGACCGCATCAATCGGGCGAGGCGGTCCCCGACTGGGCTGGCGCCGAGCGGGGCGAGCGGGTTCATCATGCGACGAAGTCTATGGCGACGGCGGGCACAATGGGGCGACTGGCCAGGTCCGCCACCGCGATCGCATCAGATCGGCGTATTCCGCGAAGACTTCAACCAGTCCGAGAGATCGTCTGTGGGAAAGGATTCGAGATGATCGAAGAGGCGCCCCACTCGCACCTCGGTCCAGACAAGACCACACTGCGAGCACGCGGCAACGTTGGGATCAATCTTGGCGCCGCGTCGAACTGCGGACCACTTGGAGGCGAACGCCCGGAAGTTGAATGCTTCGCTGGGTCCGATCTGCCGGCCACGACTGATTTCACCGAGAACGATTCTGCGCGTTCCGCAGCGTGGGCAGAGGTCGTTTGCTGGGCTCATGAGACTTTCTCGGCAAGAACGGTGAAGTTTCGCGCGACTCGAGGCACGGGCGTAGAATGGGGCAGTCCATCGTCGCACGTCATGTTGCCGCGACGCGAGACTCCAACCATTGTTTGAAGGACCGTTGGCTTTCCCCGGAGCCCGCTCCCGAGAGCAGATTATCGACGCTGATGTCTTCATCGAGATCCGGCCAGTGAATGCCCTCACCTCGCCCAACGAGCCGCCAGTGGCCGCGCTCTGAGGCGGTTCCGCTCGCTAAACGCGGATACCAAGCCAAGGGCACGGCGATGCTCCGCCCATCGGTAAGGTCGACGGTGAGCGTGTCCGCCGAGACGTGGACCCCTTGGGCCACGGCCGGCCAGCGCTCAATCGGTGAAGTAGTCATTCCAACTCCTCAGGAGCTCGGCATGGTGCGCGTGAACCATCAGAACGATACGCGCGATCTCGCCGCGCGGAAAGCCACCACTGTCCTGGAGCCGGACAGGATCGAGCCACACCTTAAAGCCTTGTCAGTAGCGACGAACGCTATGTCGTGAGACCCGACCGGAACCTCGCACTGACGGCTAACCGCAATGCTGTTCAGTGAATGCGAACTGAGGCGCATTGTTTGAACCACGGAGGACACAGATGGCACAGAGGGTTGGTCGAAACCTGCTACTTGCTCTTCCTCTGTGTTCCTCAGTGGCCTCTTGTATCTCGCGAAGTGAAGATATTCTCGACAGGTTGATCGCGGGCA
>JBDUCM010000131.1:0-14486 GCA_040003455.1 bacterium | reverse complement strand
TGTACGACCGCTTGATGAACCCCTTGCGCTCGAGATTGCTCAGGTGCTCGTGCACGGTGGCCAGCGAGCTATAGCTGAAATTCTCGGCAATCTCCTCAAAGCTCGGCGCATAGCCGTTTCGCTCGGAGTAGATGGTCAGGTAGTTTAGAATCTCGCGTTGGCGCTTGGTGAGCGGCATGGGCGGCTCCTACAGGTAAGTGGCACCAGCGTGAAAGCGGGCAGCAGCGCGCTTCCCGAACAACTCCCGAATAGCTTAGCCGAAGAAGCCCCGAAGTGCAAGCGTTTTCTGATTGGAGTCCCCCGAGCGGGACATTGGGCAACATCGTCCGCGAGGCGGAGCTCCGTGCAGGCGCCCTGGTGGCACGCCGCGCCGAGCTCGAACGCGCGTGCGTCGCCACCCCCGTGGGGCCATCACTCCGGGAGGCACTCAGGGGGCCGTCCGTGGCCCTTCTCACGGAAGTGAAGCGACGTTCGCCATCAAAAGGGGCGATCGCCGAAGGGCTCGACGCCGTCACCCAGGCGCGCGCCTACGCCGAAGGCGGCGCCGCCGGGATCAGTGTCCTGACCGAACCCGCGCACTTCGGCGGTTCAGTCGACGACCTCGTCGCCGTTCGCCGCGAGGTGGCGTTGCCTGCACTGAAGAAGGATTTCCACGTGCAACCCCTGCAACTCGTCGAGGCCCGAGCACTCGGCGCCTCCGCCGCGTTGCTCATCGTTCGGGCGCTGGACCCCCGCACACTGGTGCTGCTCATGGACCTCGGCCGCGAGTTGGACCTCGAGCTGCTGGTGGAAGTGAGGGACGAACGGGAACTCGAACGCGCGCTGGCTGCCGGCGCGACCATGGTTGGTGTGAACAATCGCAATCTCGAGACACTCGAGATTGATCCCGAAACGTCAAACCGCATCATCCCGCTCATTCCGCCGGATATCATTGCCGTTGCGGAAAGCGGTGTGCGAAGCCGCGCCGACGTGGAGCGCTACGCGGCGGTCGGCGCGGACGCCGTGCTTGTCGGCTCCAGTCTTTCAGCGTCGGCGGATCCTGTTGCCGCAACGCGCGCCATTGCCGGTGTTGCACGGTGGTCTCGTGCCAGTTGACGTGAAGATCTGCGGCCTCACCCGCTCGATTGACGCCGAGTTTGCCGATGCCGCTGGCGCAGCATACCTCGGCGTCATTTTCGCCGGTGGCCCCCGTCAGCGGTTGCCGGTGGAGGCCAAGGCCACGTTGTCCGGGCGCCGGGCGCGGAAGGTGGGTGTCTTCGCGACGCAGTCCGGGAGCGAGATCGCTGCCATCGCCGACGTCGTGGGGCTGGACGTGGTGCAACTGCACGGAGACAGCGACGCCGATCGCGTGAATGCGGTGCGGGCCGCAACGGGCCGTGAAGTGTGGAGCGTGGTGCGAACAAGCACCGGCGTATTGCCCGACGACATCGAGGATCTCGCCGCTGCATCCGACGCGTTGCTCGTGGACGCGATGGTGCCCGGGCAGCTTGGAGGAAGCGGCGTGACCATTCCGTGGCTTCAGTTGGGAGAATCGCTGGATGCCTTGTCCAGCGGGTATCGCATCGTACTGGCGGGGGGCCTCACGGCTGACAACGTGGCGGAAGCCATCGACTACGTTTCGCCAATGGTGGTGGATGTGTCATCCGGGGTGGAGTCCGCGCCCGGCATCAAGGATCATCAGCGGATCCGCGCGTTCATCGCGGCGGTTCGCGCAAGTGGAGCGGCTGAATGAGTGTGACAGTGCATCCGTCCGATCGTTTCGGTGTGTTTGGCGGCAAGTACGTGCCGGAGACGCTCATTCCGGCACTCGACGAACTCGAGACGGCGTACGCCGTGGCGCAGGAGGATCCGTCTTTCCGCGCCGAGTTGTCGGAGATGCTGTCCACGTATGTGGGCCGGCCGTCCCCGTTGAGCGAGGCGCCGCGTTTGTCCGCGCAGGTTGGGGCGCGCGTGCTGCTGAAACGCGAGGATCTCAACCACACCGGCGCCCACAAGATCAACAACACGGTGGGGCAGGTGCTGCTGGCTCGTCGCATGGGCAAGCCGCGCATCATCGCGGAAACCGGTGCCGGCCAGCACGGCGTGGCCACGGCTACCGTGTGCGCACGCTTCGGGCTCAAGTGTGTGGTGTACATGGGCGAGGAGGACATGCGACGCCAGTCGTTGAATGTCTTTCGCATGAAGCTCATGGGCGCGACCGTCATTCCTGTGCTCAGCGGCACGCGCACGCTCAAGGACGCCACCAGCGAAGCGATTCGCGACTGGGTGACGAACGTCAACGATACGCACTACATCATCGGGTCCGTGGTCGGTCCCGCGCCCTATCCGCGGATGGTGCGCGACTTCCAGTCCATCATCGGCGTGGAAGCGCGCGCCCAGGTACTGGAGCGCGTGGGCAGGCTGCCTCGCACCGTGGTGGCGTGCGTTGGTGGCGGGTCCAACGCGATGGGGATTTTCCATGCCTTCGTGCCGGACAAGGAGGTTGAGCTGATCGGCGTGGAGGCGGCAGGTGAGGGACTGGATACCGAACGGCACTCCGCGTCACTCACGCGTGGAACACCGGGCGTCCTTCATGGCGCACTCAGCTACCTGTTGCAGGATGACGCGGGCCAGGTGCATCCCGCGCATTCCATTTCTGCCGGTCTCGACTATCCAGGGGTTGGGCCCGAGCACTCCCATCTAAAGGACACGGGTCGGGCCACGTACGTGTCGGTTCGCGACGATGAGGCGATGCAGGGGTTCCAGACTCTTAGTCGTCTTGAAGGCATCATTCCGGCGCTGGAATCGGCGCACGCTGTGGCGTGGATCACACGTGAAGCGGCGCGGTGGACTGAAAAGGATGTTGTCTTGCTGTGCGTGAGTGGGCGAGGCGACAAGGATGTGGCGCAGGTCATGGAAATGGGTATCTTGGACGGGTGACCACCCCGCCGCGGACGAGTACGATGAACGAGCTGGAGCGCGCCGCGGCGCCCATTGAGCGTGATCGTGTGGAGGACCTGCTGCGCCTGTTCGGCAAGGCGGCGCGCGCGCATCAGCTCTACCTCCCGAACAACCCGGTGTACAAGGCGGCGCACGACGCGCTGCGCGCCGGGTTCGTTCCAATCTGGAATGGCGTGGAGGAGTTGACGCTCTCGTTCACCGAGAGCGAGGTGAAGTGGGAAGACGAGGTGGTGCTCTCGGAGCCCACCAAGGGAAGCGACAGCCTGCCATGGCTGTTCTTCAAGGACGGCGTGCGCGAACTCCGCATGGCGCGCGGCTTCGAGCACGAGGAGCTGGACAAGCTCCTTGGCATCCTGCAACGCGTGCGCAAGGCCTCGCCGGACGAGGACGACCTGCTGACCATGCTCTGGCAGGGCGACTTCGTGTTCCTGCGCTACCGGTATCTCGATCTCTCCGTGGAGCCGTCCGTGCCGCTGGCCGACGGGGGAGAGCGGCTGGCGTCGTCCGATCAGGAACGGCGCGCCATGATCGAGGATGCCGTGGCGGGTAGTGGCGGCGACGACGGGTTGTCCGGCGACAGGCCCGAGCCACAAAAGCCGAGCGTGGTGAGCATGTCCGACTTCGACGGAACGCTCTACTTCCTCGATGAGCGCGAAATCGAATACCTCCAGACCGAAGTGGAACGCGAGTACCGGACCGACCTTCGCGTGAACGTGATCAGCGCCCTGCTCGACATCTTTGAACAGCAGATGGCGCCCGACATCCGGAACGAAGTGGCGGAGGTGTTGGACAACCTGATGCTGCACATGTTGTCCGCGGGCCAGTTCTCGAACGTGGCGTATCTCGTACGCGAGTCGCTCGCGGCAGTGCAGCGCGCGCCGGAGCTTCGGATGGAGCAGCGAGAGCGGTTGGCCCAACTGCCACTGCGGTTGAGCGCTCCCGAAGCGCTTGCGCAACTGCTCGAATCGTTGGATGAATCGCCCGATCTTCCATCGTCGGTTGACGTGCTCGAACTGTTCGATCAGTTGCGCGGGCCGGCGTTGGGCACGGTACTCGACTGGATGGGGCGACTCCAGAATGCGCGGCTGCGGCCAATGCTCGAACAGGCGGCGTCTCGCCTTGCCTCGCAGAACACGGCGGAGCTGGTGAAGCTCATCACGTCACCCACGAAGCACGTGGCCATGGAGGCAGTGAGTCGAGCGGGTGCATTGCAATCGCCGGCGGCTGTTGTCCCGCTGGCCAAGGTGCTTGCCGAGGGCTCCGCGGATCTCCGGCTGGCGGCGTTGCAGGCGTTGAGCGAGATCGGCTCTCCCGGTGCACTCCAGGCACTCGAGCGCGGGCTGGAGGATCCCGAGCGCGATGTCCGCATCGCGGCTGTCCGGGTCATGCAACAACGCACCTATCGCGCTGCGCTCCCGCGGCTCGAGGCGCTCGTGAAGAGCAAGGGTCTCCGCGATGCGGACCTGACCGAGAAGATGGCGGTCTTCGAGGCATACGGCTCGCTCTGCGGCGAAGGCGGCGTCGCGGCACTCGCGAGTACCCTCAACAGCAAGTCGATGTTCGGGCGCCGTGATGATGCCGAGATTCGCGCGTGCGCGGCGGTCGCGCTTGGACGCATTCACACGCCAACCGCCATCGACGCATTGCGCAAGGCCGCCAACGAGAAGGACGTGGTGGTCCGGAATGCGGTGAGCCGCGCCCTGCGAGGCGCCGCATCGTGAGTGGCCCCGGGAAACCCATCAGGTCGACGCCAGGCGGCGGGCCCGCGGTGGACACGGGAGGTGACGCGTTCATTCGCCGCAGCGGGAAGTCACTGATCCTCGCGCTGTACGCGGCGCTCCGCGCCGTTCGCATGTATCCGCTGGAGAACGCGGCCGTGCAGAACGCTGCGGAGGAATTGACCTCGCTCACCGACGAGTTTCTGAAGCGGGAGCACGAGCTGGAAATGCGGGTGTCGGGCGAGTTCGTCTTCGTGAACATGGTGCGCCTGCGCCTCGACCTCGACAACTACGCCAGCTTCAGCCATCTGCTCTCGGTGTTTCGTGCGTCGGGCATTGGGTCGATGCACCTGCATCGCACGCCAACGCTGCGTGAATGGCAGCGCTTCCTGTCGCTGCTGCTCGCGCCGTCGAGCGAACCGCCCGCAGTCCGGCTCGAGCAGCTCGAAGCCAAACTCGCGGCGCAGGAACTCACGGTCTTCGAAATTGGCGAACCGTTGGCACAGCCGCCGGACGAACAGAGCAGGGAGGCGTCCAAGGAAGTCGCCAAGAAGACCTACGCGCAGTCGGTGGCGGTGACCAAGGATCTCATGACGTCGGTGCGGCTGGGCCGCAGCCCGAACATCAAGAAGATCAAGCGCGTGGTGCAGGGCATCGTCGACCAGATCCTCAATGAAGAGACGTCGCTGATCGGGCTCACCACCATCCGCGACTACGACGAGTACACCTTCACGCACAGCGTGAACGTCTGCATCTTCGCCGTGGCGCTTGGCAAGCGACTGGGGTTGGGCAAGATCCAGCTATACGACCTCGGCATGGCGGCGCTGTTCCACGACATCGGCAAGTCGCGCGTGCCGTCGGCGGTGATCAACAAAGCGGACGGCCTTACCGACGACGAGTGGCGTCTCATCGCCGCGCATCCGTGGCTCGGGACGCTCGCGCTGTTTCAACTGCGCGGGCAGCAGGACCTTCCGTATCGCGCCATGATCGTGGCGCACGAGCATCACATGAAGATCGACCTGACCGGCTACCCGCGCCCCATTCGCGAGCGGTCACTGAGTATGTTCAGCAAGATCGTGGCGGTGGCCGACGGCTTCGATGCGGCCACCTCGCGACGGAGCTACCAGACCACACCGCTCACGCCGGCGCAGGTATTGGCCGAGATGCGCGACAATCCGCGACGGGGGATGGATCCGGTCGTGGTGAAGGCCTTCATCAACCTCACCGGTATCTACCCTGTCGGCACGCTGGTCATCCTCGATACCTTCGAGCTGGGCATCGTCCACGCGGCCAGCCCGATCCCGGAAATGCTGTCGCGTCCCATCATTCGCATCATCAGCGATCAGCAGGGCAACTTGATGCACCCCGGAACGCTCGTCGATCTCTCGGTTCAGAGTGGCGACGGAGCGTTCGAGCGTACGATCATCAAAACGGAGAATCCCGAGCGGTATGGCATCAGGGTCGGCGACTATTTCATCTAACGCGATCGAGCGGCGTTTCGCCGATCTGCGGGCAGCCTCACGCAAGGCATTCGTGCCATACGTCACGGCCGGCCATCCCGACCCCGTACGCAGCGTCGCGCTGCTGCAAGGGTTGGAGGGAGCGGGCGCGGACATCATTGAAGTCGGAGTGCCGTTCTCCGATCCCATGGCCGATGGCGCGGTCATTCAGGCCAGCTCGCAGAAGGCGCTGGACCAGGGCGTGCGCTTCGACCAGGTCCTCGGGATCATCGCGGGTGCGAAGCTCAGCATCCCGGTGGTGCTCTTCAGCTACCTGAATCCGCTCATCCGCATTGGAGACGACGCCCTCCGCCGCGCTGCAGACGCAGGTGCGCATGGTGTGCTCGTCACCGATCTCCCCCTGGGCGCCGACCCTGAACGAGAAGCGTGGTTCGCCAACGGCCCACTCGATTTCATCCGGCTGGTTGCCCCAACCACCCCGTCCGCGCGCATGAGCAAGATTGCCCTCACTGGAAAGGGCTTCGTCTATCTCATCAGCCGACTGGGTGTCACCGGAGAACAGGCGGCGCTCTCGGCCGAGCTGCCGGAGACGGCCGCGCGATTGCGGGCGGCCACCTCGCTCCCTCTCTGCATCGGCTTCGGCATTGCCACGCCGGCGCAGGCGAAGGCCGCCGCGGTCCTTGGTGATGGCGTGGTTGTCGGAAGCGCCATCGTGCGCGCCGCCGACGAAAGCGTGGAAAGCGCAGTGACTCTTGCGGCTGCGTTGCGCCGCGGCATCGACGACGCCTGACATGCGCACGTTCCTCACGGCCTATGCCCGTGCCGTTGGAACGTTGGGGCTTGGCCTGCTCGTCGCGTCCCTCGCGCTCGACCATCGGTGGACGCATCAGCCCGTGGCGGTGGGCATCCTGTTCGCCATGGTCGTGCTTACGCGCGTCCAGCAGATTCCGCTCACCAAGTACGGCGCCCTCAACCTGATCGCGCTGCCGGCCATTGCCGGCGCGCTCCTTGTGGGCGCGCCCGCCAGCGGGTTGGCGCTCTGGCTCGGCGTATTCCTCGCGGACGCCGCGGTGCTGCACAAGGGGCTCCAGATCGCGTTCATCAACGCCGGGCGCGAGGTCGTGGCGCTCATTGCCGCCATGGGCGTGTTCGCGTGGGCAGCCGTCAGCACCGGCGCGGAGATCGCGCATCTCAATGCGGAGACGCTGCCCGCGTTGTCGCTGCTGGTGTTCACGTACTTTCTCGCGAGCCGGTTGCTGCTGTACTTCACGCTGCTGTTGCGTGACAAGCTGTTCGACGAAGAGAAGTCGCTCATCCTGCGCTATGAGGTGATCGGCTTTGGCGCGGGTGGCATCGGTGTGGCCATCGTGCTGCTTGCGTTCGGCAACCTGAACCCGATCGGGTGGCTTCTGGTTGGCGTCGTGCTCGCAGGCGCGGGGCTGCTCGTGAAGCGCATTCTCGAGGAGTCGGTGGCGGCCGAGGAGTTGAACAAGATTCTGGCGATGGAGCAGATCGTCTCGTCGGACGTGGAGATTGCGGACGCCTTCCGGCGAATCGAACAGTTGGCGCACCGGCTCGTGGACTGGCAGGAATTCCGAATTGGGCGGCTCGAGGAGGGGCGCCTGATGCACGTGTGGCGTGGCTCCGAAGGCTATCTCTCGCCGCCGCGGGAGCCCGACGTGAACCTCGCGGCGTTGCGCGAGGAGAGCCTGCGCCTGGGCGACGTGATCAGGGTGGGCGACGTACTGCGCGATGAGCGTGTGCTGCCGGGCCGGTCGCTCGCGCGCAGCGTGCTGGTCATCCCGCTGCGTTTTGGTGACCGGACAGTGGGCCTCCTCGAGCTGGAGCACCACAAGCCCGACGCGTACTCCGACAAGGAAGTCGCGCTCGTGAAGCGCTTCGCGAACCAACTCGCGACCACGCTCCACATCTACGACCTCCGGCGCCCATTGCTCGAAGCCATGCTCCGGGTGAGCAACCAATTGGAAACCCTCACGGCGTCGGCCCGCGCGCTCCGCACGGGAGGCGAGGCGGTGGCGCGCACCATCGGCGACATCTCGCGCGGCATCGCCGAGGAAGGCGAGCAGATTGGACGGTCCATCGAAGTGACCCAGGTGCTGCACGCCGCTACCCAGGATGTGGTGCGCGACGGCAGCGATGCGGCCGAAGCAAGCCAGCGCGCCACGGAAATCGCCAGCGAACACCGCATCACCATCGCCACGGCGATTGAACGGTTGGTGGGCGCCAAGGGATTCGTGGGCGAGAGTGGCGCGCAGATCGCCGGACTAGCCACCAGCGTGAAGCGCATCACGGAGTTCATCGCTGTCATTCGCGAGCTTGCCGACCAGACCAACCTGCTCGCACTCAACGCGGCCATCGAGGCTGCTCGCGCCGGCGTTCAGGGCAAAGGGTTTGCGGTGGTTGCCGACGAAGTCCGCAAGCTTGCCGAGCAAAGCGCGCGAGCCTCGGACGAAGCGGGCGACATTGTCGGCGCGTTCGAGGAACAGATGCGACGCGTGGCATTCCAGATGTCCCGCGGTGAGGCGATCGTGCAGGATGTAGGCACGCTGTCCGAACGCGCGCGACATGCCCTTGACCTCATCGTGGACGCAACGGCCAGCGCCGCCACCGGCGCACAACGGATTGCGCTTACGTCGCGCGAACAGGAACTCGCGTTCTCCAAGCTCAGCGACCGCGTGCGCCGCATCGCCGAGATATCCGCCCGCAACCGCGACGGCGCGGAACAGGTGACGATGAACGCCCGTGATCAAGCCGCCGCCATGCGCGAGCTCGAAGGTGCAACGCAGGAGCTTCGGAATGTGGCCACGTACCTTGGCGAGCTGACACGTCGCATTACGAGCGTGGGCTGACGTGACACACGAGCCGAGCACGGAAGTGGCGTTGGCCGGCATGCGCTTCCACGTGTGCGTTGGGATTCTGCCGCACGAGCGCGAGTACGCGCAGCCGCTGGAAGTGGACCTCATCGTGCGGCATGACGCCGGTCGCAGCGTGCTGGACTACCGTGACCTCTACATGGCGACGCGGTCTGTCGTGGAGTCCGATCCGCTCACCTACCTGGAAGCCTTTGCCGAAGCCGTCGCGACGCGGATGTTCGCTTTCGACGGTGTAGACTGGTGCAGAGTCGTCGTGCGAAAGCCGCACGTGTCGCTGGGCGGGCCACTGCTCTACGCGCAGATTGCCATCGAGCGGTCTCGTGGCTGACATTGTGTACGTAGCGCTCGGATCAAACCTGGGGAACCGAGCGGCCTTTCTGGCGTCGGCGCGCTCGGCCCTCGACCTGACGTCTGGCGTCAGAGTGCTTGCCGCATCTTCCGTTGAGGAAACGGCTCCACTCGGCGGCGCGGCGCAGGGCCCCTATCTCAATCAGATGATCGCAATCGAAACGGAGCTCGCTCCGGACGTGTTGTTGCAGCAGTT
The DNA here is from genome assembly GCA_040003455.1 of bacterium. GTDB lineage: Bacteria > Gemmatimonadota > Gemmatimonadetes > Gemmatimonadales > Gemmatimonadaceae > AG11. The sequence goes on along the minus strand of JBDUCM010000131.1, from coordinate 4,930 downwards.
GCAGCGCATCGAGCGCGCGCTGGGGCGCATTCGCACCACACGATGGAGCGCGCGAACCATCGACCTCGATATCGTCGACTTCGGCGGGCGCGTTCTTGCAACGCCCGCGTTGACGTTACCGCATCCCGGCTTGCGCGATCGCGATTTCTGGCAGCGCGAAGTGGCGGAGCTCGACACACTCTTGAGGCGCGCAGCGTGAGCAAGGCGATCGTGCTACCCTCGTGGGCGCGTGTGAGCGACAAGCGTCGTGCCCACATCGAGCGCGTAACGGGGCTGCTGGACGACTGGGCGGAGAAGCTCGCGCTCGATCCGGCGGAGGCACGTGCGTGGCACGACGCCGGACGTTTGCACGACGCACTCCGCGATGCGCCCGAGGACATCTTGCGCGCCCACGCCGGCGATCTTCCGGGGTACTCGCTCGAGATGCTGCATGGGCCAGCGGCCGCCGAGCGTCTGCGTGCTGAAGGTGAAGATCGCGTCGAATTGCTCGAGGCCATTCGCCACCACACGGTTGGGTCGAGTGAATGGGGGCGGCTCGGTCGCGCACTCTATATGGCCGACTACCTCGAGCCAGGACGGAAGTTCTCGCGCGCAGACCGCGCATATCTCGCGGCGCAGGTACCCCACGACTTCGAGGCCACCTTTCGGCAGGTCGTGCGGGCGCGGTTGGAGTGGTCGCTACGCGAAGGGATGCGCCTGTACCAGACCACCGTGCAGCTCTGGAACGAGGTGCGATGAAGCGCGGACCACTCGTGCTCATTGCCGTGCTGGGGTTTGTAGTGGTTGGAGCTGGCGCCTATGTCATCGAGTGGCGCCAGCGGCCCACGGTCGCACACGCGCCCACCGCCACCGGCGCCGGCACCACGTCCGCGCCCAATGCACCCCGCGGTGTGCGCATCCGGGTGGCGGTACTCAACACCACGCACACACGCGGTCTCGCTCGACGCGCGACGCGTGTGTTGCGCGATCAGGGCTTTGATGTGGTGGAGATGGGGACCGCCAGTCCGCTGCGCGATACCACCCTTGTCCTCGACCGCTCGGGGCATCCGGCATGGGCTGCCGCGGTTGCGAAGAGTCTCGGTGCGGCCGCGCGTACGGAGGCGCGGCCGGATTCGTCACGCTACCTGGACATCACCGTTCTGCTCGGCAGCTCGTGGCACCCGCCGGCCCAGCCGCTCGACCCGTAACTGGCCGCATGCGGCGGCGATGTCCATGCCGCGGCTCTTCCGCACCGCCACTTCCACGTCGCGATCACGCAGCAGGCGGGCGAAGCGCGAAATCTCGTTGCCGGACGTGGGCACGAAACCCTGCGCGCCGCCCGGATGCAGCGGGATCAGATTCACGAAGGCGCGACACTCCCGCGCGAGCTTTGCGAGTTCGCGGGCCTGTTCCACGCCGTCGTTCACTCCGCCCAGCATTACGTACTCGAAGGTCACGCGCCGATCGAACACCTTCGCGGCCTCGATGACTTCGGCGAGGGGAAACTTGGTGTTGATCGGCATCAGCGTCTGCCGCAGCTCGTCGGTAGGCGCGTGAATGGAGATGGCAAGGCGGAACTGCTCGGGGCGCTTGCCGAGCGCCACGATGCCCGGCAGCACGCCCACGGTGGAAATGGTGATGTGCCGCGCTCCGATCCCCAGCGCGCGCGGATCGTTCAGCAGCGTGAGTGTCGGATCAACGGCCTTCCAGTTCATCATCGGCTCGCCCATGCCCATGAACACGATGTTGGTCACGTTCACCGGCGGGTCGAGCAGCCGCATCTCGCGCACCTGACCGGCAATCTCGTGGACCTCGAGGTTGCGGGTGAACCCCATGGCGCCCGTCGCACAGAAGGCGCACTGGAGTGCGCATCCCGCCTGCGACGAGATGCACAATGTCACTCGGCCGCTGTCCGGAATGGAGACCGTTTCGATGGCCTCGCCGTCGTGCAGGCGGAACAGGAACTTCTGCGTTCCGTCGTTCGATTCCTGTCTGACCGCGAGCTCGAGGCGGGGCAGCGTGAACCGCTCGTCGAGCGCGGTGCGCAGCGCGCTGGGCAGTTCCGTCATGTCAGCGAACGTTGCCGCGGGAAGGTACCAGAGGCGGCGGACGATTTGCGCCACGCGATAGGCCGGTTGTCCCAGCTCCGCCATCACGACGCCGAGCCGCTCTTCGGCCTCGTTGGGCGTGAGGTTCAATAGGTTTTCGCGTTGCATCGTGGAAAGATAGCAGGGCGGGGAAGCGCGGCGGCCGCGAGCGGGCTCAACGCTTCGCGCTGAGCAGCTGCCAAACGTCAAGCGGCACAAGGAGTTGAGCTTACTCACGCTGTGTAACGCACGCAACGGCGGTGCTACCACCGCGGGGCTCGCCCTGCTAGGTTTTACGGTTGAATGCGCACTCAGCACACGCGTTGATGCCCGAGCGACCTTCGCTGCCTGTCCACTCGACAGGCGGCGCGCCGCACGCTGTGCAGTCTGGAGCCACCACCACCGAGCTCCACGAGATTCGCCATGCGACTCGCTCCCTCAGATCAATCAACTGGTAATGCAAGCGTCTACTCTGGCGACGAGCTTTCGGACACATCCTTGCGGCGATCTCCGCCCTGAACACGTTGGGCAGGCCGTTCGCCTTGGCGGATGGGTGCACCGGTCACGCGACCTGGGGGGATTGGTCTTCCTCGACCTCCGCGATCGCGCCGGGTTGGTTCAGGTGTCGTTCGATCCAGGCACGGCGGGCGCCGACGTGTGTGCGCGCGCTGCGGCGGTGGGTTCCGAAACCGTGGTGCTCATCGAGGGCGTGGTGGCGGAGCGGCCGGTGGCCATGCGCAACGCCGACATGAATACCGGTGCCATCGAGGTGCGCGCCACGGCGCTGCGCATCGTCGGCCCGGCGAGCACGCCTGCTATCCCGGTGGCTCGCGGCAAGAACGAACTGCTGGCCGCAGAAGAGCTGCGCCTCAGGCATCGCTACCTGGACCTTCGGCGCGATGACTTGCAGCGCAATCTCATGCTGCGTCACCGCCTGCTCCAGCGTTCGCGCCGCTTCCTGAGCGACGCGGGATTCCTGGAGATCGAGACGCCCATTCTCACGAAGCCCACGCCGGAAGGGGCGCGCGACTATCTCGTGCCCAGTCGCGTGCACGCCGGCGAGTTCTATGCGTTGCCGCAGTCGCCGCAGATCTACAAGCAACTGCTGATGATCTCGGGATTCGATCGCTACTTCCAGATTGCGCGATGCTTCCGCGACGAAGACCTCCGTGCCGACCGCCAGCCGGAGTTCACGCAGATTGACATCGAGGCGTCGTTCGTCGCCCAGGCAGACATCGTGGACCTCGCGGAGTCGTTGATTGGCGCGCTGTGGCAGGAAGGCGAGAGCCCATTCCCGACCGAGCGCGTACAGCGCATGGCGTACGCCGACGCAATGGAGCAATACGGCATCGACCGGCCGGACCTGCGCTACGGGCTCGTGATCGACGATGTGAGCAGCGTCTTCCGCGACACCGAGTTCGTGGTGACAAAGAGTGCGCTCGACGCGGGCGGACGCGTGCGCGGTATACGCGTGCCCGGCGGCGCCGCCCTCTCGCGCAAGCAGGTGGACGAAATCGAGGCCGTAGCCAAGGGTGCGGGCGCGATGGGTTTGCTCCGCCTCAAGCGCGTCAACGGCGTGCTCGAAGGCCCCGCGGCCAAGTTCCTTGCCGAAGGTGCGGTCGACGCGCTTGGGTTGGCGGAGGGTGAACTCGGTCTCTATGTGGCCGCGTTGGATCGCATCTCCAACCCGGCGCTCGACAAGGTCAGGCAGGACGTGGCGCAGCGCATGCAGCTCGTTCCGGCAAATGTGAACGCGTTCGTGTGGGTCACCGACTTTCCGATGTTCGAGCAATCCGAGACGGGCGAACTCGCCGCAATGCACCACCCGTTCACCGCGCCAAATCCGGATGACGTCGCCCTGCTGGAGAGCGCGCCGCACAAGGCGCGCGCCCTGGCGTACGATCTGGTGTTGAACGGCACGGAGCTGGGCGGCGGCAGCATCCGCATCAGCGATCCCGCCGTGCAGTCGCGGATCTTCACTCTGCTCGGCATTGACGAGGAAACTGCGCAGGCCCGCTTCGGCTTCCTCCTTGAGGGCCTGCGTGCCGGTGCGCCGCCGCATGGTGGCATCGCGTTCGGCTTCGATCGCATCACGATGCTGCTCGCCGGGGTGTCATCGCTGCGCGACGTCATTGCATTTCCAAAGACCACCGCGGCACGCGCGCTGTTTGAAGGCGCGCCGTCGCCGGTGCCGGCAAACGACCTTCGGGACTTGCACATCAAACTGGAGTCAGAGCGCGCGTGAGCGACGGGTCCATCACACAGAGGGTCTCTACCGAGGGTGCAGACATGCTCACCCTCGCCGGCGTGAACGACAGCAACCTCGTGGAGCTCTCGCGGTTGAGTGGCGTGCGTGTTGCCCTGCGCGGTGACTCCATGTCGCTCACTGGTCCGGGTGACCTGGTGGTGCGCGCCACGGATATCGCGCGGCGCATGGTGGACCGCGCACGCCAACGCATGGAGCTCACCCCCGACGACGTCCTCCGCCTCAGCGAAGACGACGGTCTCGTGCCCGGTGACGGTGGGGTCACTGACGGTCGCATCGCGCTGCCGGGTGTGCGGAAGCTCATCCAGGCAAAGACGGCCGGCCAGGCGGAGTATCTCGCCAAGATCGGCGAGCACGACATCGTGGTGGGGATCGGGCCGGCCGGAACGGGCAAGACCTTCCTCGCCATGGCGGCGGCGGTGGATGCGCTGACCAAGAAGCGCGTCCGTCGCATCATCCTCGCACGCCCCGCCGTGGAAGCAGGCGAGAGTCTCGGCTTCCTGCCCGGCGACATGCAGGCCAAGGTGGATCCCTACCTTCGCCCGCTCTACGATGCGCTCGACGAGATGATGCCGCAGGAGCGCGTGCAGAAGGCGCT
>JBDUCM010000130.1:0-14506 GCA_040003455.1 bacterium | reverse complement strand
CTTGATGACGTCGTCGGGCCCCTACATGAGGTAGTTGGTGAGCATCTTGAACGTTGAATCGAAGACTATGCGGTTCGTAAACTCGCCTTGACCTGCCTGCACTTCGGGGCTGGATACGACGAACATGGCCCCCGCGCGAATCACTTCGACCGACGTTGCGCCACGGGCGGCGGGGTGAACGACGCCTCGATATGCGGAGAGCGCGGTGGCACAGATGGATGAATCCTGGACGACATAGACCTGTGCGAGCGTGTCCGATACCAGCGGGAGTGCTAGGTCCGCGCGAGCTGTGTCCAATTGCGCATTCGCGGCACCCGTCATGGTGCGCACAAAATGAAGGTGACGAATCGTTTGGCTGTCACTCGGGCGGCACACGGATGTTGCGCTCCGCGCGCGTGCGGCATTGGTTGGGGGCGCGCAGCTAACGAGAATTGCCGCTAACCCCAAGACGCCACCGAGATGTTCAAAGACGTTCATCGCTTGCTTCCCGTGCTCTTCGCGATCTCATGCGGCACTCTGTCATCGCTTGACGACCCGGTGCGCAAGCCGGTTGGCGTGTCCGTTTTTGCCCCGGACGGATCGAAGGCACTTGTCGTCCCGGTTGGAGGCACAGTGAAGATTATCACGTTCATCAAGTACGCCGAGGGTGATTCGTCCAGTTCGATCTATGCTCAGTTTTGGGCGTCTCAAGACACCAGTATCGCGAAAGGAGTTGGTGGGGCGGGCGACATTCTGGGAGTGAAGGCTGGCTCTACGGTTCTTAACGTCGTCATCGCGGACAAGTTCCTTGCGACAATGCCAGTTACCGTGCGCTAGGGAGATTCTGAATAGCGGGGCACGGTCAAGGGCACGAGCATTGGACTTCTCCCGATCCCGAAAAGGAGAAACGAACAACGGCGCCCATTGCTGGACGCCGTTGCTCGTTTCTGGACCTTCAGTAAGTGGAGGCGCGGGGAATCGAACCCCGGTCCGAAGCTAGATCGACCACAAGCACTACGTGCGTATCCCTCTGATTGATGTTTCCCGCCGCTGGCCAGTGGGCAGCCCACGAAAGGATGATCCCTCTTTATTTCACCCCGACGCCGAAGGCACTCGTCAGGACTAGCCCAGATTTGCGTTACCCATAAAGCCGCCCCGGGCGGGCTTCCTTACGGGCACCTGCGGGCCTAACTAAAAGTTAGGCGGCAAGGGCGAAGTTGTTGTTCGCATTTGGTGTTTTCCCGAGTGTTTTACGAGGTGCCCGAGTACCTCGGCACGCGCCCACAGCTGCACTAGTCCCGTCGAAGCCAGTCGCCCCCTACTGTCCGGAATGTAATGGGTCGCGCCCCGGACGGCAAAGCAGCAGCCTTCAACTTCAGTCCTTCGGATCCCCAGGAAGCCAAAAACCAGCGACCCGCGGTCCCGCGTAGATACGGAAGGTCTTCGCAGAGAACCAGCCGAGAACCAGCCGAGAACCAGTAGTTGACTTTCGGGCCCCTGCGGGGGTCCACGTCTGAACGCTCTTCCCTCGGGACGTTCCGGGCGAAGAGCTTATCGCATGGGCCGGCACCCGCCCGGTACTCAAAATCAACTTCAGGAGCCTCCTGATGTCCCTTCGCATCTCGACGCGCCGCGCGCGTTCGGCGTTCACCGGATTCACCGGCGACGCGATGGCTGCGTGCGCCAGAGGAGGCAGTTCCTCGCCGCCCGCACGGGCGGCTTCGACCGTCGCTCCTGCTCCCGCAGCACTGGCCAACAACCGCCTTCCCGGTGGTGTGACAGTCGCAGTGATCGCGGCGGGTGATTCCGCCGTTCCCATGGACATGATCAAGTTGGCAACGGCGTTCGGGATGAATCCATGCGCGTCCACGAACCTGAGCAACGAGCAGATCGGGACGATCGCACCATACGTGTACTCGCTCAGCCATCACTAGGCTCTTGTGGCCGGTCTCTAAATGATTCTCATCGCCAGCTCGCTGTACCTGCGGCACGACAGGAAGCAACGCGAACGGATGAAGCCGTATTCTCCGCTCGCCACACTCCTCATTGCGGCCTCGCTTCGCCAGCGGGGCCATGACGTGGCATTCTTTGATGCGACGCTGGCGAGCGGTGTCGAGGATTTCGCGGCCATGCTCAGCAAGACGTCGCCAGCCATCGTCGGAATTCTCGAGGACAATTTCAACTTCCTCACCAAGATGTGCACGGTGACCATGCGGAATGCCACGCTCGCCATGGTGTCCGCGGCTGCGGCCGCTGGCTGCCGGGTAGCCGTGAACGGATCTGATTCGTCGGATCATCCGCAACTCTACCTGGATGCCGGCGCCGATGTGGTACTCTCGGGAGAAGCCGATGTCAGCTTTCCCGCGCTCGCGGACGCCTGGGCTGCGTCCGGAGCCACGGCGCTTTCGGAAATCATGGGAGCGATCGTCGCCGATGGCCGTGGCGGGCTGGTCCGAACGCCGTCGGTGCGCGGCATCGGCGATCTGGATGCGTTACCACTTCCAGCATGGGATCTCATTGATGTTGCAGCCTATCGTGACGCGTGGATGACGGCCCATGGCCGCTTCTCGTGGAACATGATCAGCTCGCGCGGCTGTCCCTACGGCTGCAATTGGTGCGCAAAGCCGATCTTCGGACGACGCTATTCGCAGCGGTCTCCGGAATGCGTCGCCGATGAGATCGCGCAACTACGCGAGCGGGTCAACCCGGATCACATCTGGTTTGCCGACGATATTTTCGGCTTGACGGCAAGCTGGATCACCCGCTTCGCGGCAGAGGTCTCGCGACGGGGCGTGCGTACTCCCTTCTTGATTCAGTGCCGCGCGGACCTGCTGGGCGCCGCGGTTGTCGAAGCGCTCGGGGACGCCGGTGCCGAGGAAGTATGGTTGGGCGTCGAGTCCGGATCGCAGCGGATCGTTGATGCAATGGACAAGGGCACGACCGTCGACGAGGTCCGCGCAGCCACGCGCGCCTTGAAGGCGCACGGCATCCGTGTGGGCTGGTTCCTCCAGCTTGGCTATCCTTCGGAAACGTGGGAAGACCTGGTTCGGACGCGCGATCTCGTGCGGGATGAGCGCCCCGACGACGTCGGCGTGTCGGTCGCCTATCCCCTGCCTGGCACCAGGTTTCACGCGATGGTGAAGGCGCAACTCGGGGAACGCCAGAACTGGCAGGACACGGACGATCTCGCGATGCTCTTTCACGGCACCTACATCACGAGCTTCTATCGGACGATCCGCGATGCGCTGCACGATGAGGTTTGCACGGGCAAGCATGACGACGCGCGATGGGCGGAACTCGCGCGCGACGAGAGGCAGTATCGTTCGCCGGAGCCGCTCATAGCGGCAGCGGGTTAGGCCGGTGCTCGCAACGCTATTGCCGCCCGCCGCCGCGGCGTTTGATGCCGTGGCCGCGCGGTTCGACGAGCGCTACGGCAGCTGGAAAAGTGTTTCGGCGCAGCGGCGAGCAGTACGCGCGGCGTTGATCGATGCATTTCCCGCCGGCTCGCGACTTCTCGAGCTGGGCGGCGGGACCGGTGAAGATGCCGAATGGCTCGCATCGCACGGACGCATCGTGCAGCTGACGGACGTCTCTCCATCGATGGTTCGAATTGCCACGACGAAGCTCGCTGGGCTCGGTGTGCCGGCGCCGCTGGTCGCTCCGGCGGAAGCGCTCGACATGATCGCCGCACAGGTAGACACACCCTTCGATGGCGCCTTCTCCAACTTTGCCGGATTGAACTGCGTATCAGACCTCTCGCCCGTTGCACGAGGCCTCGCCAGTCTCGTTCGTCCAAACGGAAAAGTCGTACTGGTCATCTTCGGCGTGTGCTCGCCGGGCGAATGGTTCGTGCAACTGCTGAGAGGGGACATCCGCGCCGCCGTTCGCCGCGCATCACGCGGAGACGTCCATGCCCGGCTTGGCGGGAAGGATTTTCTCGTGCGATATCATCGCCGGAGTGACGTCGCGCGCACTTTCGCACCGATGTTCCGGCTCGTGCGAACGCGAGGAATTGGCGTTTTCGTTCCGCCAAGCGCGGCGGAGCCATGGATTTCCGGCCATCCGGGCCTGCTGCGCGTGCTGGAGAAGCTGGACACGCTGGCGTCGCGGCCGTTGGCATTGTTCGGCGATCACGTGCTCTATGAGTTCGAGCGCACCGCCTTCGAGGTGCGTGCGTGATACTGCTGGTGAATCCGCGAGCGACGCGGCCCTCCAACCGGCGGTTTCCCTTGTCTGTCATGGCGGTTGGTGCCGCGCTTCCGAGTGACGTGGCGTGGGAGGTCATCGACGGAAACCTCCCGGATGCGGACGTCATCGCCGAACTCTCACAACACATCGACGCCGCGGCACGGCGCGGCGATGCGGTGCAGTTGGTGGCATTCTCCGTGATGCCGGGGCCGCAGCTCGTGAGCGCGGTGCCGCTCACGCGCGAACTGAAATCGCGCTATCCGCACATCGCCATTGCATGGGGCGGCAATTTCCCGAGTCTGTATGCCGCGCCGGTGCTGAACGCGCCATATGTGGACTGGGTCATTCGCGGCCAGGGCGAGGAGACGATCGTCGAGCTCCTCGCGGTATTGAACGGCACACGTGATCCGAAAACGGTGGACGGACTGTGCTTCCGTCAGCCGGATGGCGCACACTGGATCGCGCGCGAACGACACTGGAAGGGGCCGGGCGAATTGCCAGCGCCACCCTACCACAAGATTCATGTCGCCGACTATCTGCGTCCCACGTATCTCGGAAGGCGATCGGGAGTCTACCAGTCATCCATTGGCTGCCCCTACGGATGCAAATTCTGCGGCGTGATCTCCGTCTTTGGCAGCCGAGAGCGCATGCAGGAGCCGGAGCGGACGGCGCAGCACCTGTCGTATCTCGTGCGCGAGCACGGAATGGACTCGGTGCACTTCTACGACAACAATTTTTTTGTCAAGGAAGAGCACGCGCGCGAGCTGGCGGAACGCATCATGCCGCTCGGGCTCAAGTGGTGGTGCGAAGCCCGTGTGGATGCGCTCTCCCGCTTTTCGGACGACACGTGGCGCCTGCTGAAGCGCGCAGGATTCACGATGGTGTTCTGCGGCGCAGAGTCCGGCTCCGACGCCGTGCTCGACAAGATGAACAAGGGCACGACGACCGCACAGATTCTCGAAATTGCGGCGCGGTCGCGCGAGTTCGGTGTCATACCGGAGTTCTCGTTCGTGTTCGGCGATCCGGACAATCCTGAACGAGAGATTGATACAACGCTGATGTTCATACGAAAGTTGAAGCGTATCAATCCGGCGATGGAACTCATCACGTACTTCTACACGCCGACGCCGCAACGGCGAGGCACCTATGGCGACGTTGACGCAGTCTCGTCCACGCCGGTGGCGCTCGAGGAATGGATCGAGCCGGAGTGGGTGGCCTGGATGACGCACGAAGATCCCATCGTGCCCTGGCTCGACGCGCGACTCAAGGCGAAGGTGACGGACTTCGAGATGGTACTCAAGAGCCGCTTCCCGTCGGTGCAGGATGCAAAGACCGCCCCGTGGGGGAAAGTGCTCGGGCGCCTGCTTGCGCGCCGCAGGTGGTCGACCGGTGATTTTGCCGATCCGCGGATGCTGCGTCTTGTTCGGCGCCTGGCGCATCGCACGCCGGAGGACTCGCAGGCGTACGGGCACCTGCGCGCTCCCGGTCCGAGCGCATGACCGTTCTTACGGCGCGCGACGGGTATCGCCTGTGGGCTCCGCACTACGAACAGGAGACGGCCGTCAGTCTCCTCGAAGCGTCAGCAGTGTCCGAACTCGATGTTGAGACGCGTGGACGTGCACTGCTCGACGCCGGCTGCGGCACCGCGCGGCGCATCGCGGATGCGACTGCCGCACTTGCAATCGGCCTCGATCTGTCGGTCGACATGCTGCTGGCGGAAGGGAGGAAGGTGCCACTGACCTGTGCCGATGTCTGCGCGCTTCCGTTCGCCGCGAGTTCGTTCGATGTGGTGTGGTGCAGGCTCGTCGTCGGTCACGTGCGCGATGCGGCTGCGGCGTACCGGGAGTTCGCCCGCGTGTGTCGTGCGGACGGTAACGTCATCGTGACGGACTTCGCGCCAGAGGCCGCCGCCGCCGGCCACCGCCGCACCTTTCAGGACGCCGACGGTGTGGAACACGTCCTCGAGCACTTCGTACGCACCGACGACCAGCATGCGGCCCTCGTACATGCGGCAGGTATGGCGATTGTGAAGCAGGCGAGTGGCGCAGTTGGTCCGGCGGTTCGCGACCTGTACGGAGCGTCGGGCCGAGTGGATGCGTACCGGTTACAGATCGGGCTGCCGCTCGTGCGGGCGTTTCACGTGCGGAGGCTGAGGTGAGAGCGTCCACGGCTCACGGCGGCACTCGCCCGCTACGGGTCGTGCAGGTCAGCTTTCACACCGACCTGGCGAGGCGGGCGCCCGAGGAATTGCTCGAGGCATGGCCGACCCTCTCGCGCGTGGCGTGCGCGGTCCAGTCGGACGGCGTGGACGTCACTGTCGTTCAGGCGGCGCACACGGGTGAGACGATTGTGCGCGATTCCGTGACCTATCACTTCGTCCACGATGCCCGCGGGAGGCACGACCGCGTCATCCAGCGCGCTGCGTCGCTCTCGCCGGACGTCGTGCATGTGCAGGGATTGGGGTTTGCACGCGCAATGCGGCCGCTTGGGCGGTCTGTATCGCGTGCGCCGGTGTTCGTTCAAGATCATGGCGCGGTACCGCCACGTGGTTGGCGCGCACTGGCGTGGCGCTGGGCATATGCGCATATCGCTGGCGTTTCCTTCACGGCGAGCGCGCAGGCGGATCCGTGGAAGGCGGCGGGAATCCTGAAGCGCGCGCTGCCGGTGTTCGCCGTGCTCGAGGGATCAACCGATTTCAATCCGGGCAATCAGGATGCGGCACGTACGGCCACCGGCATGAGTGGTGATCCATGTGTGTTCTGGACCGGCCGACTCAATGCCAACAAGGATCCCCTGACGGCACTCGCTGCGTTCGAGCGAGCGGCCGAGCAACTCCCTGACGCGAGGCTCTGGTGTTGCTTCGGTGATGCGCCAATGCTCGACATCGTGAGGCAGAGAATCGCGTCGTCGTCAACGCTGGCACCGCGCGTTGCGCTGCTGGGGAACCGGCCGCACGCGGAGCTCGAGGCGAGATATCGAGCGGCGGACTTCTTTCTTCAGACAAGCCATCGCGAGGGGAGCGGCTACTCGCTGCTGGAGGCGCTTGCATGCGGTACCACGCCATTGGTCACGGACATACCCGCGGCGAGGCAGATCGTCGCCGACGCCGGGGCGCTCACCCCCGTCGGCGATGCGATGGCCCTGGCGGCGGTGATTGTCGACTGGTCGCGACGGGAGCGTGCATCCCTACGGCTGGAGGCGCGTGCCCGTTTCGACGCCGCCCTCACGTTCGATGCGATCGGCAAGCAACTTCGCGCCACCTATGAAGCCCTGACGGTGGCATCGTGACGATCCTCGATCCGCGCCCCATCCCGTACTCTGGCGATCGTGACGCTCGGCCGTTGCTGCGCAACGATCCCGTCACGCAGCTCCCGATCCTGATTCTCTTTCCGCACAGTCGATGCAACTGCCGTTGCCTCATGTGCGACATCTGGCGGTCGCCAGCGCGTACTGAGCTCTCGGCGGACGATGTCGCGCGATGGATACATGAGTGGCGAGAGCTCGGCGTGCGTCGCGTGGTGCTCAGCGGTGGCGAGGCACTGCTCCACTCGAATCTATGGGTGCTGTGCGCTCATCTGCGAGCGGCGGGGATCGAGATCAGCATTCTCAGCACCGGACTGCTCCTCACGAAGCACGCAGCGGAGCTTGTCCGGTACTGCGACGATGTCGTGGTGAGCCTCGACGGTCCGCAAGCGACGCACGATCGCATTCGCAACATCCCGCGGGCGTTTGCCCTGCTTTCGGAAGGCGTGGCGGCAGTCAGGCGCGCGGATGCGCGCGTGGTGGTGAGCGCGCGCTGCACGGTGCAACGCGCCAACCATGGCCAACTGAGGGCAACGGTCAGGGCAGCGCACGACATCGGGGTCGATCGGATCAGCTTTCTCGCGGCAGACGTCAGCAGCGACGCCTTCAATCGGCCGGATGGATGGGACGACGAGCGAGTCGGACAGGTCGCACTCGACGCCACCGCCTTGACTGAACTCGCCCGGGAACTGTCAGCGCTCGAGAAGGAGTGTGCTTCCGATTTCTCCTCGGGTTTCATTGTCGAATCGCCGGAGAAACTGCGACGGCGGTTGAGTCAATACTATGCGGCGCTGCTGGGCGAGGCCGACTTCTTCCCGAACGATTGCAATGCGCCGTGGGTGTCGAGTGTCATCGAGTCGGACGGCACGGTTCGCCCGTGCTTCTTCCAACCGCCGCTCGGCAATATCCACGAGTCGGGCAGTCTCACGTCGATACTGAACTCGCCGGAAGCGGTCCGGTGGAGACGAGAACTCGATGTCCGGCGGAACGCGATTTGTAAGAAGTGCGTTTGCACCCTCGCGCTCGAAGCAGCGCCCTCGACCTGACCCGATGCGCGAAACGGCGCTGGACAACGCAACCGTTGTGCGACCTGGCCGCCTTGCCACCGGGTCGCTCGCGATCCGAAGCGGCCGCGTCGCACGCGAAACGTCCGCAGCGTTCAGGGTCGATCTGGCAGGTCACATCATCGTGCCGGGACTCATCAATGCCCACGATCACCTCCAGCTGAACTGCATACCGCCACTCGAGCATGCCGATCCATTCACGAACAGCTACCAATGGATCGGGGCGTTCGACGCGCATAGGAGGCGACCAAATGTGTTGAGCGCCACGCGAATGGACGAGGAGACCCGGCTCTGGCACGGTGCGTTGAAGAATCTGCTCGCTGGCGTCACGACGGTTGCGCATCACGACCCGTGGCATGCGTGCTTCGATGATCCGGATTTCCCCGTCAGCGTCATTCGCGGGACAGGGTGGAGCCATTCGCTAGGTCTCGGGAGCGGTGCAACTCCACGGTATGGACCGGGCGTCCAGGCCAGTTGTCAGGCGACCGACGTGGAATTCCCATGGATCATCCATCTCGCCGAGGGAACTGATGACCGCGCAGCGCGTGAACTGGAGCAGCTCGATCGGCTCGGGTGCCTGGCGCAGAATACCGTCATCGTCCATGGCGTCGGCATGTCGGCTGCCGATATTGCGCAGGTCATCGAACGCGGAGCGGCCGTCGTGTGGTGTGCCGCAAGTAATCTGTCGATGCTGGGCCGAACGCTGGATGTCCGTGAGCTGTGCGCAGCAGGCAGGCTCGCAATCGGCACCGATTCGAGGCTTACGGGCTCACGCGACCTCCTCGACGAGCTGAGGTTCTGTGCCGAGAGGAGCGCGTTATCACCGCGAGATCTCCTTGGCCTGGTAACGTGGGACGCGGCTCGTGTACTTCGACAGCGTGAGATTGGCGCTCTGGAAATCGGAGAGTTGGCCGACTGCGTAATTGTTCGCGCTGGCACCAATCCGTATGCCACGCTCCTTGCAACCCGACGGGCTGATATCAGGGCGGTGGTGCGCCACGGGAAGCCCATGATTGCGGATCCGGATTTTGCCGAGTGGTTCGCCGAGGAGGAAATCGACGTCCTGCGTGTGCGGGTGGATGGGCGGCCCAAGCTGATGGCGCGCGGTGCCGCGCACTCCGGTGCAATGGCTCTCGAATCTGGGTGTGAGATCGTGCACGCATCGTGAGCGACGGACCGTCGTGCCGGCCAAACGACCATGAACGCGACGCCGATGCCAGCACCGATGCCAGCACCGATGCGATCGCCACGCGGAGGTCGCAAATGAACGCGCGGTGCGGTAGGTTCACCGCGTGAAGCTCGCGTTCCTCATGCATGGTGGCGTCGATCGGAGCGGTGTGAATCGCGTCATTCCCGCGTTCCTCTGGTTCCTCGAGCGGCTGGCAAAGCGGCACGACGTTCACGTGTTCTGCCTTGACCAGGAACCGGAACCAGGAGACTGGCCACTACTCGGCATGCACGTGCACAACACCGGGCCGGCCCGTGGCTGGCGCCGCCGCCTGTTCTCCGGCTTTGCCGCCGAGCACCGGCGCGCACCCTTCGATGTGATCCACGGATTCTTCGGATGGGGCGGCACGTACGGCGCGCTCCTCGGCTGGCGGCACTTCCTCCCCGTGATGTTCCACGCAGAAGGCAGCGAGTTCGTGGCGTTGGACGACATCGGCTACGGCATGCGCTGCACGGCCCGCGGCCGGTTCGAGCTTCGGATCGCCTGCGCGGGGGCACGCCG
The DNA here is from genome assembly GCA_040003455.1 of bacterium. GTDB lineage: Bacteria > Gemmatimonadota > Gemmatimonadetes > Gemmatimonadales > Gemmatimonadaceae > AG11. The sequence continues at coordinate 4,243 of JBDUCM010000130.1, read as the reverse complement.
CGTGACGGTCGCAAGCAAGTATCAGCAATCGCTCGCGGCGTCGCTGGGTATTGTTGCAGAGCACGTGACAATCGGGGTTGCCCTCGAGGACTGGCCCGTGATTCCTCCACGACCCCGAAACGCATCTCACCTCGCCCGGCTCCTTCACGTGGGCGACTTGCGTGGAGTGAAGGACCAGCGCACGTTGCTCGCCGCCGCCAACATCATGCGCGATTCGGGACTGTCGTTTCACCTCGATGTCGCAGGGTTCGATACGATGCGCGGCGAACTCCAACAGTCGGTGGACTCCCGATCTCTCGGCGACATGATCCACTGGCACGGGCATCTCGACAGACGGTCCCTGCGCGCGCTCATGGAGCAGGCTGATCTCCTCCTGGTGACCTCGCGGCATGAAGCGGGTCCGGTTGTCGTGCTCGAGGCGGCAATCGCGGGAGTTCCGACTGTGGGCACCGCGGTAGGTCACGTAAGCGACTGGTCGCCCGAGGCGGCCGTCGCGATCGCGGCCGGAGACGCCGCCGCACTGGCTCGGGAGACGATGAGCCTACTCATGGACGAGCCTCGTCGACTGGCCGTCGCGCGGGCGGCGCAGCACCGAGCGGTCGCCCTGAATGCCGACTTCACGGCGGCAGTTCTCGAGCGAATGAGCATGGAGGCCACCGCATCATGACGCCGCCGATCGTGGACTTCATCCCAACGCCGGACTCGCTCCTTCGCACGCCCTACCTCGCCTTCGAGTCCGCCGCGAACATCCTTGGCGTTGCAACCACGTTCTTCACGAACAGCGCATACGTTCGCGGCGTGGTGGAGGAGACCTTCGGTCATTGGCGATCTTCACACGGTACCATCGAGTACGACCGAACCCACGTGCGAATCGAGATCATCGTCCATGACGCGATTCCTGACGGTGGTCAGCCAACCCCCGTGCACTCCATGAGCACGACGGATGGCCGGCTGTTCGTGCACGCGGCCACGGCGTTCGCGGTAGTCGACCCGGCTCGTCACGAAAGTATCGCGTATGTATCGCCGAGCTTCGCCGCCGAGCGAGAGCCCTTTCGCGTGCAACTGCTCGAGGCAATCACGTTCGCGCTCATTGCGGCGTTCGACCGTCATCCACTGCACGCGTCCGCCATCGTGCGCGGGGAACACGCCGTGTTGTTCGCCGGAGCAAGCGGTGCGGGAAAGAGCACGCTCGCATACGTCGCGCATTCCGCCGGAATCGCCGTGCTCGGCGAAGATCGGGTCTGGATTCAACTCGAGCCACAGTTTCGCGTCTGGGGGCACGCAACCGGCGTCCGTCTATCGGTCGAGCCAGGGAGCGCGAACAAGGTCACCGTGCCACTCGGCGCGTCCTCCAATCGTCCTACCGTCGCGAATCGGGCAACGCTGTGCGTCCTGGAGCGCGGCGAGCACGCCTCGCTCGACGCGCTCGATTCAGGCGCTCTGACCGAAGCGTTGGAACGACAAGTCGCGCCTGGGTTTGATCGCTTTCCGGAACGACATCAGCGAGTGGTGCGCGCACTCACGGGCGGTGGCGGCTGGCGCCTTACGCTCTCGAAGGACCCGCGAGACGCGCTGCCCTTCCTCGACCGGCTACTCTCGTCATGAGTCCGGCGGTCGCCGTTCGTCCGGAGCGCGGAGAATCAGGCGGCCCGAAAGGACTCTGCGAAGTCGAGCGCGCCAGCCGGGCAGCAGGTCTGTCGGCCGCGTAAATCCGGCGGGCCACGCAAGGCGGAGTATCCGGGTCGCCACGGAGATCGGCCCGCGCGTCCACATGAACTGCCGAATGACACCACGGTTATCCAGAGACCCACCCGCCGGCACAAGGCGCGAAACCGTGTGCCTCGCCGCCCATGTCGAATCACGCTCGATGAAGGCGAGCACGGTCGGATCAACCGTTCCGGGGGCGAGTTCCTCGACGAGCGCGAACGCCGGATATGCGAAGCGGGCCGAGCGAGTGCGGCGCATCATCGAGAGCACTGTGTCCCAATCGAGGCTCCCGTTCGCGAGATCTGCCCGGATGACGTTGACGATCTCGACGAGTCGCAGCAATCGACTCGTATCGAGTTCCTGGGAGCAATGGCACGCGAGCGTGAGGAGCAACAGCGGCTGTGCGAGGACGAGGACGGGACGCCCGGCTACGACGAGCGGGGCAACGCATTCCCGCTCGCCATCGAAGTTCGCAAAGGCGCCAGGCTGGAAAGTTCTGTTGAGGGACGCATGCAGTTCCAGGATCCAGCGGCTCCGCTCGTGCGGCACCTCGAGCGACCAGGCGCGGGGGTCAACGTCAGTCCGGATCCAATCGCGACGGTATGGACGCGATGCGGCGCTGTCGGGGCGATAGCCGGCCGACGTCAGCGCCGCTTCGGCGGCTTCAACGCGGTCCGGGGCAACCCAGACGTCCACGTCTTCCATGCGTCGCAGCCCCGGTTCCTCGAAGTAGATACGGGAGGTATGAAATCCCTTGAGCATGAGGGGCGTGATCCCTCTCGATGAGAGTGCATCGAGGGCGGGAAGGACTTCGCGCTCGAGCCGCTCGGCGCGCAAACGCCCGTGCCGCAATTGTTCAAGAAACGAGCGACGGACACTTGCGTCGCCCGCCACCTTCCCCTCCTCGATCCACCTGGCTACCAATGGGCCCACCCCGGTGGTGTGGCCGGCAACACGAAGCGCATAGGGATCGTGTTCGTCACGGGGATCGATCACTACGTTCGTCTCTCCGTTCAGCACCGCGCGCGCTACCCGCTCGATTTCGCGTGCAGCCACGACACGTGCCTGCTCGGCGAGGCCCGGCCACAGTTCAGATGAATTTCCACTTCTCTTGAACCGCTCCACCCGCCGTGCGACTTCTTCTACTGGTGGCGACGCCTTCGACTCTTCCGTACTCGCCATAGCTTCTCGGGACCAGCCTGGTTTCATTGACGACGACTGCAGAGAACCGACGACCTGCGAGAAAGGTACCCCTCTGACAACAAGCAGGTCACGCCCCGCTTCGATACCCGGACGGCAAAACACCAGCCGTCCGCTCCAATCCTGTCGAGCTGGCGGCAACCAGACGACCAGCAACCGGCTCGCCGCGATCGGCCATGCACGGTGGCGCGGTGAATGCGTCGCAAATGGGCTGTGCAGACGGCACCATCAAGCTGCATGACTCCCTCGCGCTTGGCGGGGGTGATAGCCCGGAAACCAGAGTGCACGGAGAGACCGTTCATGACACCCCGATTACTACTCCTCGCTACCGTCCTGTCCGCATATGCAACGCCCCTCCCCGTCAAGTCGGTCTCGCTGCAAGGGCGCCTCATCGCGCTTTCGGAGACGCCGCTCGAAAGTGTCGCGCACACGTGGGGCGTCGCTGTTCGGTCCAAGGGTGATGCCGGTGACGCGCTTCGCTGGAGTTGCCTTCGACTTGCCGGCGAACCGTCCCGTGTTCTTCTCCTCCAATCGTCGGAGATCGATGGAGGCCTGGTCGGAACCGTTGATCTCCACACGGCCGGAGAGCAACCTCTCCTCGAGACCAGTTGTCAGTCAACAACCCTCGCCCCCAGCGATATCGTGACTGACCGCGGATTGCGCGCTGGCCTGTCGCGCGACTCGGTCGTCCGGCTCCTCGGGCTCCCGACACGCGACAGTGCGGGTGTCTCTATCTATCACGCCGAAACACCGCAGACCAACCGCACGGACGGGCGGAGCGGGTTTGTCGAATACAGCACGTTGATCGTTGTCTTCACTGACGGCCATGTTCGACAGTTTCGCGCGGACTATCGAGTCATCAACTAGGCCGCCGAGATTTCCTGGAATTGCCTCGGCGACCGGCGGCGGTGACCAGCGCGGCGAGCATTGTCGGTAGCAGTTAGATGCGGCACCTTCCCCGCCCCGCACGAGCCGCGTGTCTTCCCTTCGAACCCCGGCCGCCGCATACTCTGCGAACGAATTTACGCCGCCACTGTATCGTCAGATACTCCGGTCGGCGTGGCTGGTCCCCGAATACACGGGATCCGTGCATGGTGGGCGAGGGGAGTGAGAGGACGGCCAGCAAGGCAAACAGCAAGGCAACTGCAAGACAACTGCAAGACAACTGCAAGTAACCACAGAGACACAGAGGAACTGCAAAGCAACACGAAGGGCGCTGACCAACTTCGCTTCACTATGCGCCTGGTCTCGTGTGCGGCTTCAACTGGTCCCTCGGAGTCTTCTGTGGTTCACATCACGCTCCTCTAAAGTCCTCGTGCGTATTGAGAAGCACCGC
>JBDUCM010000129.1:0-14541 GCA_040003455.1 bacterium | reverse complement strand
GACTCTAGTCCAGGCTTACCTGTCGGTCGGCGTCTCCGGTGCCAGCTCCCCACTCTCCAGCGCCCGGCCGGCAATCGCGCTCAGGCGCCCATCCTGGTTGGTGCGCAATGCGCGAATGTTACGCCGTGTCCGCCGCATGGCGGCGGGAATGAACACGCGCGCACAATCCAGTTCGGCGGTTGCGGCCTCTGTGCTTCCCGCTCGCTGAATTTCCCATGTCGTCCGTGAGAGCACGGCAACCGACATGAAGATGTCGATGGCCGCGTTCGCAACGCGTAGCTGGAGGAATTGCTTGTCGATCACGTCCTTGCCGTGCTTGAGCAGCATCCACTCCACCCCCTCCGCCAGGTCCTGGATCATCGTCGCCACGGAATCGGCTTCGTCGCGGAGCGCCTCGTGCACCTGCGTGAACACAGGCTTGCTGAGCTGTCGTTTGGCGCGGCCCGCCACAAATGACCCAATGGCGCCCAGGGAGTGGAGGGGGTCCTTGAATGCCTTCCCCAGAGCCTTGAGCCGTTCGCCCGGCTGCTGAAGCGCCGTCAGCGCGATCAATGCGCGCAGGATTTCGTTCGTCCCTTCGAAGATCAGGTTGATGCGGGAATCGCGCACCGACTGTTCGTACGGGTACTCCTTGGAGTAGCCGATTCCGCCGGCAATCTGGAGGGCGTCGTTGGACGCGCGGTTTGCGAGTTCGCTCGCAAATACCTTGCAGGCTGCCGTCTCGAGGGAATAGTCGATGCCGCCGCGATCCATCATGCCGGCCGTGAGCATCCATGCCGAGTCCGCGGCATACGTCTCTGCCGCATTCACGGCAAACTTGTGCTGGATCATCTCGAACGAGCCAATCGGGCGGCCAAACTGTTCGCGTTGCTTCGCGTATACAAGCGCTTCGTGCATGATGTGCCGCGCGCCCCGCGCCGATCCGGCGGCCAGCCCGAGGCGCCCGGAATTGAGGATCTCCAGCGCGATCTTGAAGCCGTGCCCCACTTCGCCCAGCCGCTCGGCCACGGGCACAACCACGTTCTCGAACGTCACGGTACGCGTGTCGCTCGCCTTGATGCCCATCTTCTGTTCCGGCTGGCCCAGCGTAATGCCGGGCGCGTGCGCGTCGACGATGAATGCCGTCACGCGCTGCTTCACCTTCCCGTCCGGCTGCGGAACAGCCACCTTCGCGAACACCGTGAACAGCCCGGCATATCCGGCGTTGGAAATCCAGATCTTCGTGCCCGTAATCGCGTAGTGCGTTCCATCGGCACTCAGCGTCGCCTGTGTGGTCATCGCCTGTGCGTCCGACCCGGAGCCAGGCTCCGTGAGGCAGAACGCGGCGACCGTCGTTCCCGCGGCGCAACCCGGCAGCCATCGCTGCTTCTGGTCCTCGGTCCCGAACAGGGTGATGCCCTTGCATCCGATGCTCTGGTGCGCACCGAAGTACACGCAGAGCGCCGGATCGACAGACCCGATCTCGCCGAACACCCGGCTGAAGACTTTGGACGACGCGCCGAATCCGCCGTACGCCTCGGGAATGTTGAGCCCCATGAGGCCGAGCTCGCCCATCCCCGTCCGGATGGCATCCGTGAACTTGCCATCGTGATCCAACTGCTTGGAATCCACGTTGTCTGCCGCCCACGCGCGGAACGAGTCGATGATCATGCGCAACGACTCGCGCTCTTCGGCCTCGAGCACCGGGAAGGGGAACACGAGATCCTCGCGGATCTCTCCCAGGAATACGCCCTTGGTGAAGGACGGATAGAGATCAGGATTTGCGAGGTGCGGTGCGTCCGCGGAGGGCGCCGGAACGGGAACGGAAGCGGTCACGGATGGACTCCGGCTTGGGGAGGAATTCTCCCTTGAAGGATATTCCCGGACGCGCTCCGCGACAGTACTTTCGCCCGATGCTTCGCCCCTGGCTCACCCGCGCCGGTCCCGCCATCGGCCTCGTAGCCGTGGTGCTCGCCTTCGCGCTGCTCAGCGACACCCCCCTGCGGTATCTCTCGGTCTTCAACCTCCGCATCGTCCTGTCGCAGACGGTCATCGTCGCGCTGGGCGCCATCGGGATGACGATGATCGTGATCAGCGGCGGCATCGACCTTTCCGTGGGAGCCACCATTGCGCTCACCGGGGTGATCACTGCGCTGGGGATCGGGGCAGGCATGCCTCCCGCCCTTGCCGTCCTCGGCGCGGTGCTGGCCGGTGGGCTCGTGGGCGTGATCAATGGCGCCGTCATCACCACCCTGCGCGTTGTGCCGTTCATCGTCACCCTCGGCATGCTCGGCATCGCACGTGGTGTGGCGAAGTGGCTCGCACACGAGGCGACGGTCAATGTGCCGGCCACCTGGGTGAACAACCTCCTGATCACCTTTCCCAATCCGCCATGGTTGGTGCTGCCCATTGGGGTCTGGGCAACACTCGCGCTCGCTGTGGCCGCGGCCTTCGTCCTTGCCCGCACCGTATTCGGGCGACACATCTTCGCGCTCGGCTCCAACGAAGCGGCGGCGCGTGCCTGCGGCATCAAGACCACGCGGCTCAAGATTGCCACCTACGCCTCCGCCGGCTGCCTGTTCGGACTCACCGGAGTGATGCAGATGTCCCGACTGCGTCAGGGCGACCCCACCGTGGCCAATGGCGCGGAGCTCGACATCATTGCTGCCGTGGTGATCGGTGGAGGCAGCCTGAGTGGCGGCGAGGGAAGTGTTGCCGGCTCCCTCATTGGTGCGCTCATCATGGCGTTCCTGAGGAACGGTTGCCAGCAGATGGGCTGGCCCAACTACATCCAGGAAATCATCATCGGCGTCATCATCGTGCTTGCCGTTGCACTCGATCGTGCGCGAGCCACCTGGTCCGAGCGTGCTGCGTCACTCGCGCTCACGCCGGCGCAGTAGTCGACCATGGGACGCGCGCTCGTGGTTGATGCACACGTGCACTTCTGGGATCCGGCGGCGCTGCGCTATGCGTGGCTGGAGCAGGTGCCGCAGTTGGAACGCGCCTTTCTGCCCCCCGACTATTTCCTCCGGGGGGACGAGGCCGCCGACGCGGTCATCTGCGTGGAAGCCGATTGCGACGCGAACGAGCGTCAAGCCGAAGTGCAGTTGTTGCGTCGTCTCGCGGAAATCGAGCCGCGTATTGCTGGTATCGTTGCCTTCGTCGATCTCACCAACGAACACACGTGGAACAACGACCTCGATCGCTTCGCCGCCATGCGCGCGATGGTTGGGGTGCGGCACAACATCCAGGGCAACGCCCCGGGCTTCTGTCTTGGCAACGCGTTCGTGCGCGGCGTACAGTCAGTCGGCGACCACGCGCTCGTCTTCGACGTCTGCGCCACGGCCGATCAACTTCTCGAAGTCGAGCAGCTCGTCGAGCGGTGTGGTGCCACGCAGTTCGTGCTCGATCACTGCGGCAAGCCGCCCATCCGGAACGATGCCTTCGCGCAATGGAGCGACGACCTGTTACGGATTGCGGCGCACGCCAACGTATCGTGCAAGCTGTCTGGCCTCTTCAGTGAGGCACGTGCCGAACAACGCACCCTCGAGGCAATGCGACCGTACGCCGAGCATGTGTTGCAATGTTTCGGCGTGACTCGGCTGCTCTACGGAAGTGACTGGCCGGTGGTCACAGCGTCCGGCGCCACGGCGCAATGGCGCAGCGTTATCGACGGGCTCACTGCGGCGTGGACTTTGGAGGATCGGCAGCTCTTCTACGGCGGCAACGCCATTCGCCTCTACGGACTGGAGCTACATGACCAAGCCTGACGACACGAGCAGCAACGTCACGTTCTCGGGCAAGGTCGCTATCGTGACTGGCGCAGGATCAGGCATTGGGCAGGCAATTGCGATTCTGTTTGCGCAGCGCGGTGCGCGCGTTGCAGTGCTGGATATCAATCCCGCAACCGAGACGTTGCAGCGCATCGACGCGCTTGGCGCCGCCGCCATACAGGTGACCTGCGATGTCACGCGCCAGGCCGATGTGGAAGACGCGTTCGCGGAGGTTGGCCGCGTGTATGGGCCGGTGGACATCCTCGTGAACAGCGCTGGCGTGGCGCACGTGGGGACGGTTGAGCAGACCGACGAGGGCGACTTTGATCGCGTGTATGCCGTGAACGTGAAGGGCGTGTACAACTGCCTCCGTTCCGCCGTCAGTTTGATGAAGGGACGCGGTGGCGCGATTCTGAACATCGCGTCGGTCGCGTCCAGCATGGGTATTCCGGATCGGTTCGCGTATTCCATGAGCAAGGGTGCCGTGCTCACGATGACCTATTCCGTGGCGCGCGACTACGTGCACCATGGCATTCGGTGCAACTGCGTGGCGCCGGCTCGCATTCATACCCCGTTCGTGGACGGGTTCCTGGCGAAGAACTATCCGGGGCGTGAGGCCGAGATGTTCGAGCAGCTCTCGCGCACGCAGCCCATTGGGCGTATGGGGTATCCCACGGAAGTGGCGGAGCTCGCGCTCTTTCTCTGTTCTGATGCAGCGGCGTTCATCACGGGCGCGAACTACGCGATCGACGGTGGATTCGTCACCCTGAAGGTGTGAATTGCGCCGTTCTGCAGGGTCCGGCGCGCACGTTGTCGGGTTTATGTAACCGTTTTCGATAGATCATGGATGGAGCGACGTTGCCGGACGTTTCGGCGCGCCTCCTGGGCAGGGACATGGCGGAAAACCGTCGCAGGATGCGCATAGGGTGTGGCGTTTGACGGGTGTCATGTGACTGCTCGATGTCTGTTCCGGGCAAACCGTCGCGCGAGTGGATCGAATGAAACCCACCGCGCGGCAGTTACGTCCGGTACGACAGGAAGCTGGCGAGTGACATCACTCGCATTTGGTGCTACCGCCGGAAAGGCGCGTTAGGTGGTCCGCCCCGCATCAGGAGCGCTCCACCGTCCAAGGTGAAGACGCCGCGAGCGTCTGGCGGCGCTGGTGTTGGATCCACTCGTTGGCGATGAATGCGGCAACCCGGTTGATAGGGTAATGGTTGCATTTGCAATCATCGCGAGTGTGAGAGTTGCAATGGTGTGCGAGTGACCGCGCACCGTTGGGGCAGGTTGACAGAGTGAGGCGTGTATTCGCCGCGTAAACTGTGTCGTGTATCACTGGGACTAACACGACGACGCTTTACGTTCGCCTCATCCAACTGTGGAGGCCAAAAGAAATGGAGTGCGCTACTCAGGACCTGGTGTACGCGCCCGCGAAGTACGAGGCGGTCGCAACGAAAGATCTCTTTGCTGTACTGTACGCGGAACTGCATCGCATTGCTGAACACAATCTCCGGCGTGGTGGCGGAGCGCTTACACTCGGGGCTACCACCCTGCTGCACGAAGCATATCTCAACCTTTCCGGACACGACGGCTCGGCGTTCCCCGATCGCGCGCGCTTTCTCGCCTACGCGTCACGCGCCATGCGTGGTCTCGTCATCGACTACGTGCGCCGTCGCCAGGCCAAGAAGCGTGGCCGCCAGCTCGAGATCACGCTGACAGGTCACGAAGCACCAACCGCCGAGAGCGAGCGCATGGCGGCGGAATTCGAGCAACTCGGTGATGCCCTCGAGGAGCTTGGCACCATTCAGCCCGCGCTGGCGGAGTTGGTCGACCTGCACTTCTTCTGTGGCTACACCTTCGGGGAGATCGCCGCGGCACGCAGCGTGTCCGAACGAACGGTGCAGCGCGACTGGCGCAAGGCGCGCCTGCTGTTGCACCACGCATTGCTGCCTGCCGAACAGGAGTTCGCGCGCGTGGCCGATATGCGAAGCGCAGTGCCGGCGTTCTAACGCAAAAGCGTTCGAGCAAGTGAATCAGCCTGGACCGCGCGAGGATGCGCCGGTCCAACGCCGGATTTCAATGCGTCGATGGCGCGCTTCAAGGACGACCGCGCGCCCGACGTGTCCCTCATCGCAAGCTGTGCACGACTCTCCATGAGGCTCGCCTCGCCAACGAAGGCGTCGCGCCCCTCGGAGAGCGCATCACGGGTGGCCGTTTCGCGCGCGCTCCGCGCGTATTGCCGCGCATCCTCCGCCTTGCCCAGCGACAAGGCACTTTCCGCTGCGAGCATCAACGCCACGTGGAACTGCCGCTTCCGCGTGCCGGAGTAGTAGCCACGGTCGCGAAGCACCTCCGCCGTCTTCGCCAGCGCCAGCGAATCCTTGTGCTCTCCGCGCGCAATCCACGCCTCGATCAACCGATAGTCAACAGTCTGGTCGTCCGTGCGCAGCAGGTCCGCGTTGTCGCCAAGAGCAAGGAACCGCGCGCCCGCAGCACGCGCCTCGGCCAGGTTCCCCATCTTCACGTCCGTCTGCGCCAGGCCGAATAGCGCACGGCCCTGCCAGTACGGATTGGCCTCCGCCACCGCCTGCTTCTCGAGCACAGCGAAATACTTCCGCGCCGAATCGAGGTGGTTGTCGTACAGCGCGGCGGTCGCGTAGTGAACCAGGGGTTGCGTGGGCAGCCGGCCGGTTGGATCCGTCCCCGCCACGCGCCAGATCGCGTCGCCGAAAATCTGCTCGGCCTCGCGCATCTCACCCAGTCCCATCAGTGCGAACGCCAGGTTGTGCTGGAAGATGATGCGCTGCATCATGCCGCCGCGACCTGTGCTGTCGAGCATCCGCACCGCGTGTTGGAGCGTCGCGACTGCCTCGCGTGGCTGCCCCTCGTGATCGAGCGCATTCGCGAGCGAGCCCAGAAGGTCGATGTGGCCAGGTGCGCGGTCGGCGCTGTCGCGCGTGGCGATGGCCTGCCGGATCAGTGCCAGCGCCAGGTCGTGATGTCCCGTCTCCGACTCGAGATCCGCACGAATCTGGAGGCAGGTCGCGGCAATGTCCCTGTCCGGCGTCTCGCGCAGGAGACTGTCCGCGCTCTCAAGCAGCCCCCGCGCGTCGTCATATCGAACCGCCGTACGATATCCACTCGCCAACTGGCACCTGGCGTCCGCGAGCTCGGAAACGAGCCGGTTCTTCACGGCAACCGATTCCGAAATGGCCAGCACGTTGAGCCGCGCCTTGTTGTCGCCCAACTCCGCATAGCGCACGCCGAGCTGCGTGAGCATCGACGACAGGGTGCGCGGGTCGCCGGCGTATTGCTTCTCCAGGAATTCGCGGCCGTGATCCAGCACTTCGCGCATGGTGATGGGCTGCTCGCCAAACTGCGACATGAGCGCGCTCTGGAATTCCGCCTGCGCATCGGCACGTCGCCGCGCCGCAAAGGCCACGTCGCGCTGCTGCTCCGCGTCGTGCATCTGCCGCACCGAGAACACCGTGGCCCCCAGCAGGGCGGCCGCAGCCAGCGCCGCGCCTGTGACCGCACCACGATGCCGGCGCAAGAACTTCTGTCCGCGATACACCAGCGAATCGGCGCGCGCGCTCACCGGCTCATATCGGAGGTAGCGTTCGAGATCATCGGCGAATGCGCCGACAGTCTGATAGCGCTGGCGTGCCTCCTTGTGCAGCGCCTTCGCGAGAACCGTATCGAGATCGCCAATACCCAGGCGCGCGGGGGTCACGTCGAGCAGGTTGCGCAGCGCTTCGGCTGGCGTACGCGATCCATGCGCAGTGGGATGACGTCCGGCCACGAGCAGGTAGAGCAGGGTGCCGAGTGCGTATACGTCCGTCGCCGTGGTTACCGGCTCGCCCCGCGCCTGTTCCGGTGCCGCAAACTCGGGGGTGAGCGCGTGCGTTCCCTCCAACGTCAACGACGGGCGCGCGGGGGTACCCTCGTCGTCCAGCAGCATCGCGATGCCGAAGTCCAGCAGCTTGACCGTCCCGTCGGCCGTGACCAGGATGTTGGTGGGCTTCAGGTCCCGATGGACCACCAGATTGGCGTGCGCATGACCCACGGCGGCGAGTACCTGGAGCACCAGCCGTACCCGTTGGCCATGGTCCAGCCGTCGCGCCGTTGCGAACGCGTCGATGGGCGTGCCGTCCACGTACTCCAGCACCAGATAGGGCTGTCCGGTGTCGGACACTCCTGCGTCGAGCAGCCGCGCAATGCCGGGATGGGTCAATCGCGCGAGTACTGATCCCTCACGCCGGAAACGCTCCTGTCCACTGGTGCTCAGGAGCGCCACGTTGAGCAGCTTGATCGCCGCCAGCCCTTCAAACCGTCCGTCCGTTCGGTGCGCCAGCCACACCGATCCCATGCCGCCACTGCCCAGCGGCCGATCCAGCGTATAAGCGCCGAGCTCCAGATCGGACATGCGGAGTTCCAGCGGCTCGAGCAGGAAGCCCGTCCGGTCCGCGTCGGTCTCACCGGAAAGCAGCGCACCGAGATCGGCGGCCACGTCAGGCGCGCTCACCGAGAGCTCGCTCAGCCAACTGGCCTGTTCGGAATCCGACAGACTGAGCGCGCGATCGAGCAGTGGCTCGAGTTGCTTCCAGCGCGCGCGATCAATAACGCTCACTCGACCTCCTGCTGCCGATGAAGATGAGGACTACGCCGCACAAACATTTGCTTGTGCGAACTGGGAGCACCCACCTGATCGGAATCGGCGTTGAACTTCCGACAGAAATATAGGCGAAACGCTTGCGCTCGCGCGGCCCGCCCGCCGGTGCACGAATCGAACTAATTCGCGGCCAGGCTATCCCGAAATGCCCTTGCCGCCCGCGCAAATCGATTGGACACACCGTACCCGTAATCCAGCGCCCTGGTCGCGCGCTGAGCCGCCGCGCGCGCGCCGCCGGGATCGCCCAAGGCCCGTCGCGCACGGGCCGATAGCAGCTCCGCCCGCCCAACGAAGACGCTCTGCCGTAACGCCAGCGAGTCCACCCCGCCAACACGCCGCGCCAACAGGGCCAATGAATCCGCTCCTTTCGCATCACCAGCCGCGAGCCGCCATTCGCCCGCGGTCACCAACGGAATGGAAAACAGCGTCAACGGCGGATGTCCATCGCTCATCAGCATGTGCAGCTCGCCCTCGAGCATCACCGACGCGGCCTTCGCGTCCCCCTGCTGGCGCCGAATCCGCGCCAGGAGCATCGTCGTGGACGCCCGCCGCCCGCGCGCGCCATGCGAAAGCCTGCTGCTTTCGCGCACGGCGTCAGCCACGCGCCCTTGTTCGATGCGCAGCTCCGTCACGGCAGCGGGAATCCATGGCTCCATCCCTGCCAACGACGCCGTGTCACGCAGCGCCCGCCCAAGCCAGACGTCAGCCGAGTCGACTTCTCCCATGCGGAGCTTGCCCTCGCCATACAGGAACGCAAGCAGCGCCGTCACTCGTCCCGAGCCATTGGTCGCTTCCTGCTCACGCACGAACGTCGTGACCTCGTGTTGCGCCGTCGCCGCTTCTCCAAGTTCCCACAGCGAGTTGTCCAGGTAGCCGAGCGCATTGCCGATCACTTCCGTGACCCCGTATCCGTTGGCGTCCATCGCCGCCACAACCTCACGCTGGTACGGAATGGCATCTCGCATCCGCTCGGCCAATCGCATTGATTCGGCCAGGTCGTTCAGCGTGTGCAGGCGCCGGCTTCCCGGAATGGACTCGATGGCCACCGCGCGCTGAAGCAACGCGATGCCCTCGTTCGCCTTGCCTTCGGCCACGAGCATCTGCCCTTCGGTGTCCAGGCAGGTTGACGACGCCTCGCGATCGGGCGGCCCGCTTATCTGCGCAAGCGCCCGTTTGCCTTCGGCGAGATCCACGCGCGCGGAATCGAGCAGGTCATCGTAGGCAAAGCCATACGCGCGACTGCAACTGGACAACGCCACATGATTCAATGCACCAGCGGCCCGCGCAATTGCCCGGGCGCGAGCGAGCATCTGTCGCGCATGCTCACGATCGCCCACGTCGAAGAAGTGTCCGGCCAGGTTGATCATCACTTCCGACACGAGCCACGGCTCGTCATGGAACTGGCGTTGGACGATTCGCTCCGCGAGCGCCAACCGTTCCGAGGTCGTCAGCGAGTTTCCGTCGGGGCCATGCGAGTCGCCGGCCAACAACAGTTGGATGTCCGCCAGCGCGGACGATCGCTTGGCCTCGCGCTGCGCGACATCACGCTGCCACTGAGCCTCCCGCATCTGGTACGCCGAGAACACGGTGGCGAGTGCCAATGCCACCATCGCCGATGCGGTGATGCCCACCGCTGCCCGGTGCCGCCGGAGGAATTTTCTCGCCCGGTACGCCAGGGAGTCGGCGCGCGCGCTCACCGGCTCGTGACGCAGGTAGCGGTTAAGGTCATCCGCAAACCCTGCCACGGCCTGATATCGCTGCCGGCTGTCCTTGTGCAGCGCCTTCGCCAGGATGTTGTCGAGATCACCCAGCTCCAACCGGTCCGGCACTACTTCGAGCAACCGGTGCAGCGTCTCGGCCGGCGTCGTACAGCCTTCCGCCGTGGGATGCCGCTCGCCCAACAGGGAGTAGAGCAGCACGCCGAGCGAATAGACATCGGTGGCCGTGGTGATTGCCTCGCCGCGCACCTGCTCGGGTGCGGCATACTCCGGTGTAAGCGCTCGTCCGCCTTCCACGGTGAGGGCGGGAAGCATGGAGCCGCCGTCTGTATCGAGCTGCTTGGCAATGCCGAAGTCCAGCAACTTCACTGTGCCGTCGCCAGTGACGAGGATGTTGTTCGGCTTGAGGTCGCGGTGCACGATCAGGTTGGCGTGCGCATGACCAACCGCCGACAACACCTGCATGAACAACGTCACGCGCGCCGCGGTGTCGAGATTGCGCGATGCTGCGTAGATGTCGATTGGCTGGCCGTCCACGTACTCCAGCACCAGGTACGGCTGCGCGTTCGGCGATACTCCCGCATCCAGCAGCCGCGCGATTCCCGGATGCGCGAGCTTCGCGAGGAGTGAGCCTTCGCGACGAAAGCGTTCCTGCCCACTCTCTGTAAGGAGCGCATTGTTGAGCAGCTTGATGGCAACGTAGCCGTCAAAGCGGCCGTCGACTCGGCGGCCCAACCACACGGAGCCCATTCCACCCTGGCCCAACGGCCGCTCGAGCACATACGCGCCGAGTGGTTCGTCGGCCAGGCAGAGCTGAAGTGGTTCGGCGAGAAAGCCTTCGCGATCCGCGTCGGACTCGCCCATCAACAACTGACTCAATTGCTCCGCGACATCGGGCTGCCAGACCTTCAGCGTCTTGAGCCACTCGCCCTGCTCATCGGCAGGGAGATCGAGCGCATGATCGAGCAGCCCCTCGATGAGTTGCAGTCGTTCGCGATCGATGACAGCCATTTCCAACCTCGGGGCACACCGGAGCGTTCGTCGGAATACCGACCTCTGCTACACGATCGGATTCCACGACCGGAAGACGACATCCCGCGATCGTGCGACGAACACGAAAGAAAGTCATTCAATCCCGCGGTGTCCACCGTATTTCCTGCGTGTCCTGTTTCTGGACGTTATTGCGATCTACCTCGTGCAGTATCGGACGCAGCCGCCGGTTTTACCGGTTGCCTGCTGCAACTGCACCCCACTGCGCTCACTGGGAATTCGCCAGCGGCGTGCGTGACTTCGCCGCGCTTGGTGCATCGCCGCGACTCGTGTTCGCGGGCCGGTGTCGCTCTGCCTAATCAAACTCGTTTGTCGAGGATGTTCGTGATGAGAATCAGGAGTCGCATGACAAGAATGGCATTCATGGCAACTGTCGCCGTACTCGGCGCCATTTCTGCCAACGCACAGAATGTTGGAACCGTGAAGGGCCATGTGACGGGACCCACCGGCGAAGCACTCCCGGGCGTCTCCGTCTCCGCAACAGCCACGCAGCGTGGAAGTGTCACGCGCTCCGACGGCACCTATCAGTTCACCTTGCCCGCCGGCCGCTATCAGTTGCGCGCACGGTTGCTCGGCTACGCCACCACGGCGGATAGCGTCACCGTTTCCGCCGGACAGGTCGTTACGAAAGACTTCCATGTTGACCGTGTAGCCACCAGCCTCGAGACCGTTTCCATTCTCGGCACCCGCGGCGAGCAGCGCACCGTCATCTCCGCACCCGTACCCATCGATGTACTGTCCGCGGCGGACATCCAGCAGACGGGTCGCAGCGAAACGGCGCAGATGATCCAGGCCATCGCACCGTCGTTCAACTTCCCGCGCACCACAGTCGGCGACGGAACGGATCACATCCGCCCCGCCTCGCTGCGCGGGCTGTCGCCGGACCAGACGCTCGTGCTCGTGAACGGCAAGCGCCGTCACACGAGCGCACTCGTCAATGTGAATGGATTCGTCGGCCGCGGCTCACAGGCCGTTGACCTGAATGCCATTCCATCCAGCATGATCGATCACATCGAGATCCTGCGTGACGGTGCGGCGGCCCAATACGGCTCCGATGCCATCGCCGGTGTCATCAACATCGTGCTCAAGGGCAACGCGCCGGGCAGCTTCAGTCTGGAGTCCGGCCAGAACGTCACCACGTACAACAAGGGCGCCACGTCGGGTCTCGCCTTCCCCGGCCAGTTGAACCCCATCTCCGTGCACGACGGCGACGTCTTCACGTCGGCGCTCAACTACGGCTTCACGGGCCCAACGGGCTACCTCCAGATTGGCGGCGAAATACGCGATCGCGCCGGCACCAACCGCTCCATCGCCGACACGCGTCCTCAGTACTTCGCCGGCGACCCGCGTAACAGCGCCACCCCCGCCATCGACCACTGGCAGGGTGATTCGTACAATCACGACACGCAGGTCATGCTCAACGGCAGCCAGAAGTTCGGCAGCGTGGAGATGTACGGCGATGCCGGCTTCGGAAAGCGTCGCGGCGCGTCTGCCGGTTTCTGGCGCCGCGCGAACGACGATCGCACCGTGCGCTCCATCTTCCCCGATGGCTTCTTGCCATTCATCAAGTCCGACATCAACGACGCGTCCGTCGCGATGGGCCTCAAGGGCGACGCATCGGGTTGGAAGTGGGACCTTGGCAGCACGTACGGCCGCAACGCATTCACGTTCACCATCGACAACACCACCAACACGTCGCTGGGCAACGCGTCGGGCACGTCGTTCCGCGCGGGCGAACTCGCCTTCGGCCAGTCCACCACCACGCTCGACCTGTTCCGTGAAGTGAACGCACCGTGGAACGGTCCCATTCGCGTTGCACTCGGCGGCGAGTTCCGCGCGGATTCGTACGACATCACCGCCGGCGAACCCGACTCGTATCGCGACGGCGGCGTGAAGATATTGGACCCCAACGGCCAGCCCACCACACGTCCGGCGGCGCTGGGTTCGCAGGTATTCCCCGGCTTCCGTCCAAGCGACGCCGGCACCAACAGCCGGAACAATGAAGCGGGCTACCTCGATATCGAGAGCGACCTGAATTCCCACCTGCTGGTCGGCGTCGCCGGCCGCGTGGAGCACTACAGCGACTTCGGCTCCACCACCACGGGCAAGGTGACCACCCGCCTGGAAATCGTGAAGGGCCTCGCGCTCCGTGGCTCGGCTAGCACGGGCTTCCGCGCGCCGTCGCTCGGGCAGAGCTTCTTCTCGTCCACCGCCACGAACTTCACCAACGGCGTGCCCTTCGACGTCCGCACCTTCCCGGTGAACACGCCGGAAGCGAAGCTGCTCGGTGCAGATCCATTGAAGCCGGAGAAGTCGGTGAACCTCGGCGCCGGCATCGCCATTGAGCCCGCCAGCGGCCTTGCCATCACGGCGGATTTCTATCGCATCACCATCTCCGATCGCATCGTGCTTACCGACAACTTCGTCGGCCCCGCGGTGCAGGCGCTGTTCATGACCGCCGGTCTCACCGGCGCGACCGGCGGCCGCTACTTCACCAACGCCATCGACACGCGCTCCAACGGCGTTGACCTGGTTGCGAACTACGGCATCAAGCTCGCGAACAACAGCCTGCTGCGCCTCACCTCGGGCTACAATCACAACACGGTGAGCGTCACGCACGTGGATTCCACGCCCGCGAAGCTCGCCGCATTCCAGGAATCGTTGTTCGGTCGCTCGGAACGCGCTCGCATCGAGAAGGGCAACCCACGCGACAACTTCTTCGTGTCGGGCAACTACTCGCTGGGCGGTCTCGACATCAACGCGCGCACGCAGCGCTACGGCGAAGTGAGCCTCGCCAGCCCGACGGCCAGCAACGCCACGGGCACGCTGGACCAGACGTTCAGCGCCAAGTGGATTTCCGACTTGAGTGTTGGCTTCACGGTCATGTCCCGCTACAAGCTCACGGTCGGCGCCGACAATATTTTCGACGTCTACCCGGACCGGAATGTGAACCCGGGCGACCCGGCAACGGGAAACGGCGGCCTGTCCAATTTCGGCATCTTCCCGTACAGCGGCATTTCCCCGTTCGGGTTTAATGGGCGTTTTGTTTATTCGAAGTTGTCGGTAGGACTCTAGTATCGTCGGTTCGTCTGTTCGTCTGAGAAACAGCCGGATCCGCGTCTGAAAAACAGCCGGATCCACGTCTGAAAGACTGCCGGATCTACGTCTGAGAAACAGCCGGATGTGAACTGAAAAACAGCCGGATCCACGTCTGAGAAATAGCCGGATATGAACTGAAAAACAGCCGGATCCACTCCTCGCAGGGGTTGGATCCGGCTGTTTCCGTTCAGATCCGGCTGTTTCTCAGACGTGTATCGGGCTGTTTCTCAGACGTGTATCGGGCTGTTTC
>JBDUCM010000030.1:0-43241 GCA_040003455.1 bacterium | reverse complement strand
GGAGCCTGAACGCCGGGTGAAGCGATCCGAACGTCGGACAAGCGATCCCGAACGCTGAACGGACGATCCTACACGCCGCCGAGGGGATGCTACACGCTTTTTCGGCAATCCCGGGCTCTTGCCAACCCCCGGCCGCGTGAGGCAGACTGGGGGAGGACTCCATCCCAACCAATCGAGCATCACCATGCGCACTTCCCCACGCCTGCTTGGCGTTGCCCTCCTCATCGCCGCCTCCGCTTGCGGCGACAAGTCACCGTCGCCACGGGACACCGCGGCAACATCGACCAAGACGACGCCGGCGGCCCCGCTGCTCGGACCGGGCGAAGCACGACTTGCTGTGGACGACGGCACCATCTGGTACAAGGTGACCGGCACCGGCACGGGCACTCCGGTGATCATGCTGCATGGTGGCCCTGGCTTCAGCAGCTACTACCTCAAGTCGCTCGAAGCACTCGGCGACGACCGCAAGGTGGTGCGCTATGACCAGCTTGGTGGCGGCAAGTCGAGCGGCCTCGCCGACACGTCGAAGATCACCATCGCCCACTTTGTCCGGGAACTCGACTCGCTGCGCGCGCACCTTGGCTACGACAAGGTGCACATCCTCGGACATTCATGGGGCACCATCCTCGGGCTCGAGTACTATCGCGCGCACCCGGAGCATGTGGCCAGCCTCACCCTCGCAAGTGCGGCACTCGACATCCCGCAGTGGGAACGGCACGCGCGCGCATTGCTCGCGACGCTACCGGATTCCATCCAGCGCGTGGTGAAACAGCGCGAAGCGGAGAAGAAGTTCGACGCGCCGGACTATCAGGCGGCCATCGACGCGTTCTACGGGAAGTACGTCTGGCTGCATCCGGTCAAGCCAGACCTCGACAGCACGATGCAGCAGGTGAACATGACGATCTACAACTACATGCAGGGTCCGAGCGAATTCACCATCACGGGGACGCTCAAGAAGTACGACGCCACCCCGTTCCTCAAGGACGTGAAGGTGCCGACGCTCTTTACGGTTGGTGAGGTGGACGAAGCAGACCCGGTGACGATCAAGAAGCATGCAGCCATGACGCCGGGCGCCAAGGTTGTGGTCATTCCGGGCTCGGCACACATGACGCCGTGGGACAACGCGCCGGCGATGCTGGCCGCCGTGCGCGCACACCTGCGTGCGGCAGACGCGGCCCCGCGCTGATCAGTTGCTCAGCTTCTGGTAGATCGAATTGGTGGGGACTTCCACGCTGATGATCTCACTGTCCTTGCCGAACTTGGCGTACTTCTCGGTGAGATGCGCGGCGCTCGGAAGCGGCGCGTAGCGCGATCCAACCGAGGAGTCGCTCAACAAGTAGTGCGCGTGGTGCAGGATCAGGATACCACCGGGCTTGATGTACGAATCGATCTCCGCGATCTGCCGGTCGAACTTCTCGAAGGTGTACACCTTCGCGAGGCTCTTCACATTGCTGCGCACAACAAGCTGTGGATCGCGCTGGAGCACCGCCATGCAGAAGATGGCGTCGTATGGCCCCTTGGCACTGATGTTCTTCGCATCGGAGCGCACGAAGCTGATCTTGTCATCGAGGCCCAGCTTGCGACAGATGGCCAGGCTGCGCGGATTGATCTCGGCACCGACAATGCGAGCGGCCGACATGTACTCGCGCAGCGTGATCACCTCTTCGCCCGTGGAGCAGCCGAACGAGAGGATGTTCTTGCCGGCGCCATCACCGAAGTGATCGCGGACGGCCGAAAATATGGTGGGATACCGATTGAGCCGAGTGCGCGCCGCAGTCTGGTGCACCCCGCTGGGCTGGAAGACGTTCACCCAGACGCGCCACCGGTAGTGCGGGTTCACGATGAACTGCACCAATGGTGTCTTGGTCGGGCTGAAATCGCGGGTCCGCTCGCGGCCGGCCTTGAGAACCTGAACGAGTGGGCGCACCACCGGGTTCTCGGACGCTTTCATCCGTCTCCACGTGTCTCGAACGATGCTCACTCGGCGTACCGTATCTGATGAGTGTCAATCCGGGGGACTACCCCGTGTTTGGTCTTTGGTGACAGCACGAAACATGCTCGCGGCGTCAATTCGCGACACCCCCACGCAGGGGTTTCTGCGCGTGGGCGATGAGGTGCAGGCCGTACATGTTGCGGTGCGCATACGACGACCAGAGGCCGCCGGCGCCCACTGAGGACAGCAGATTCTTCACCTTCACGGAGTTCACCAGGCGGTAGCTTCCACGCACGCCCATGCCGTCGATGAACGAATCGATCTCGTGCACCGTGAACGAGGGAGCCAGCAGCGCGCGGAGCTCCGCGGCGGTGAGCCACTCCTCCAGCGGCTGATTGCTCCACTCACGTCCACCGCCGGCCATCGCACGCATGGTCCGCGCGTTCGGTGTGGTAATGATGAAGTGTCCGCCCGGCTTCAACAGCCGGTGCGCCACCGCGATGTACTTCGCCTGCGCCGCGCGGTCGATGTGCTCGATCACCTCGAAACTCACGACAAAGTCGAACGACTCCTTCGGAGCATCCCACTCGAGGATGTTCGCGGAGACGAACTGGCAGTGCGGATAACGCGCCGCCGCTGCGGCCGTATCGGAGAGATCCACTCCCGTTGTCTTCCCGAAGATGCCCAGCACATTGGTGGTCCACCCCGCACCACAACCGAGGTCGCAGATGGCCGGTGTGGTATCGTAGCCGATTTTCGCCACTGCATTCACCACAGCGGCAAGGCGGCGGAGTTCGAGCTGGTTGGCAAAATCGAACTTGTTCCAGCGTTCGGTATAGTAGCCTTCCTGCTGGTTCAGATCTGGCTTGCTGTCCATTGAGGGCACGCCGTGAGTGGGTTCGCGAGTGGAGTGAACGAGCGCCGAACGCGCGCGCGATCGTGCAGGACGAGCCGAACTAGAGTCCCAGGCCCCGTGCGATGATGGCCTTCTGGATCTCGGACGTGCCGGAGTACAATGTACCGCCAATGGCGTCGCGCAGGTCACGCTCGGCCTCGTATTCCGTGGTATAGCCGTAACCGCCGTGTATCTGTACGGCATCCATGGACGACTGAATGAAGGCCTCGCTCACATAGACCTTTGCCGTGGACGCCTCAACACCGGCAGCCTTGCCCTCCTGCTTGGCCCAGGCCGCCTTGTACAAAATGAGCCGCGCCGTCTCCAGGCGCACCTTCATGGCCGAGAGTCGGTTGGACACGGACTGGAAGTCGCTGATCGGCTTGCCAAACTGCTCGCGCGACTTGGCATACGCCACGCATGTGGCGATTTGCCGTTCCATGACGCCAAGGCACGGCGACATGATACACGCGCGCTCCCACTCCATGGAATCATTGAAGACCGTGGCGCCGCGTCCCTCCTTCCCCAACCGGTTGGCCACCGGGACAGCACAGTCCTCGAAGACCAGCTCCGCCATGGACGACGTGCGCAGCCCCATCTTCTCGATCTTCTTCCCCACCCGGAATCCCGGCGTGTCGCGATCGACGAGGAAGCCAGTGATGCCGAGCACTCCCTTGGAGCGATCGACGGACGCGAAGACCAGGAACATGTCCGCATCCGCCGCGTTGCTCACGAAGGTCTTGGTGCCGTTCAGGATGTAGTTGTCGCCGTCGCGCACCGCTGTGGTACGGAGGGAGAACGCGTCAGAGCCGGAACCCGGTTCGCTCATGCCGTGCGCACCGACAATCTCGCCGGCACAGAGTCGCGCGAGATACCGCTCCTTCTGGTCGTCGGTGCCGTAGCGGTGGATCGGCATCTGCACGCTCCACATCTGCGCGTTCAGGCCGAACAGCAACCCGCCATCGCGACAGGCGACGCCGAGCGTTTCCATCGCGAGGATGGTGGTGAGAATGTCCTGGCCGCTACCGCCATGCGCTGCGGAGAATGGCAGCCCCTGGATGCCGAACTCGGCGCACCGCTTCCAGAGTTCGAGCGAGAAGGCCGCGTCACGAT
The DNA here is from genome assembly GCA_040003455.1 of bacterium. Classification (GTDB taxonomy): domain Bacteria; phylum Gemmatimonadota; class Gemmatimonadetes; order Gemmatimonadales; family Gemmatimonadaceae; genus AG11. The sequence continues at coordinate 39,300 of JBDUCM010000030.1, read as the reverse complement.
CCCGCGCGATCATGTCATCGGTGAGCGAGCCGCGCGCGAACGCGAGGGTGGCGTCGCGCAGCTCGATTTGTTGCGGTGACCAGGAAAACTCCACGTTATGCCTGCGCCTTGAGCGCTTGATAGTCGATCTTGTCGGTGGATGTCCGCGGCAGCCCGTCGATGAACGCAAAGGTGTCGGGCACCATGTACTTCGGCAACTTGTCCATCGAGAACTGCTTGAGCTGGATGAGCGACAGCTTCTCGCCGTTGTGCGCGCTGAGGAATGCCTTGATCCGCGTGCCGGCGTGCGGATCGGCCACAGCGATCACCGCCACCTCACGCACGGAAGGATGCGTGGCCAGGCCAGCCTCGATTTCGCCGAGCTCGATACGATATCCGCGCCGCTTCACCATGCGATCGCGACGGCCATGGAAAATGAAGCCGTCCTGTTCATCGGCCACAACAAGGTCGCCGGTGTGATACCAGCGCGTGCCGTCTGGATCGATGTCGAAGATCTCGGCATTGCGATCGGGCATGTTCCAGTAGCCGTCCATGATGCCCGCGCCACTCACGAGCAGTTCACCCTCCTCGCCCGGCGTAACCACGGACCCATCCGTGTCGACGACGCGGCAACGCAAGTGCGAGCAGCAATGGCCAATGGGAAATGGCGCGGTGCGATCGGGATCGAGCGTTGCCGGCACTTCGTAGAAGGTGCAGACGTTGGTTTCCGTGGGCCCGAACAGATTGACGTACCGCGGATGCGGCAGCAGCGCCTTTACCGCGCGGAACTGCGGTACCGGAAACACTTCTCCCGCGAACAACACGTAGCGAAGGGCGCTGAAGTCGTAGCGCTCCAGCTTTCCGTACGTCGCAAGGAAATTCAGGATACTCGGCACCGAATACCAGACACTGATGCGCTGCTCGGCAATCACCTGCGCGAGCGCGAGTGGCTCTTTGCCCAGCGCCTCGCCGATGAGCACGAGTCGCGCTCCGTGCTTGATCGGAACGTAGATGTCCAGGATGGACAGGTCGAAATGAAAGGGCGCGTGGGACGAGAAGGTATCGTTCTCGCTTGGCGAGAACACCTCGCTGCACCAGTGCACATAGCTCGTGCCGGCCAGGTGCGACAGCATCACGCCTTTCGGCTTGCCGGTGGAGCCCGACGTGTAGAGGATGTACGCGAGCGAATCGGAAGACGGGTATACCGTTGCCGACGCCGGCGCAGCCTCGCGGGTGTCTTCCGCAGAAAGCATGGCCGCCAGCGGAAAGTCGGGCGTATCATGCGGCAGAACGAGCAGCGCGGGCGATGCCTCGAGCAGTGCGAGCTCGGCGCGCAGCGCAGACTCGAGCTTGGCCGTGGTGAGGATCGCCTTTACCGAGCAGTTGTTCAGCGTGTAGGCGCAGCGCGCTGGGGGTGCTTCGGGATCGACGGGGACGTACGCTGCGCCCGTCTTCAGGATGCCGAAGATGGACGCGACTGAGTCGATGGACTTGGGGATGTAGACGCCCACGCGATCGCCGGACTGTACGCCGAGATGCGCGAGCCGGTCGCGGACGCGATCGGTGAGCGCGTCCAGTGTGCGATAGGTGATTGTACGGCCACCCGGCTCCTCGACGGCTGTACGGTCGGGGAAGCGGCGCGCCGACTCCCCGAGCAGGGCATGCAACGTCCCCACCACCGTCACTTTCCGGCAGGCAGCTTGGGCTGCACCAGTTGGGCGATGTCGTTGAGCGTGCCCATGCGGCTCACGTCGGTCTCGCGTGCTTCGAGTTCGATCTTGAATCGCTCCTCGAGGAACGAGACGAGGTCCAGGGTGGCGAGCGAGTCGAGAATGCCGCTGGACATGAGCTGCGTGCTGGGCGTGAGCGCGGCCGGATCTTCACCGGGAAGGAATTTGTCGAGAATGAATTCCTTCACGATGCGAATGATGTCTTCCATGGTAATCAATCCTTCGAATGGGCTCGCGAGGAGTCCGGAGTGGTCGGGGGCGGCGTTGCGGTGGACGCGGGGTGAATGCCGAGATGCAGTTCGGATTCGTGCTTCTGGAATTCCCTGTACAGGCCATCGGCGATCATCTTCATCGCCCTGGGATTCGGATGGTTGTCCCACGCGCCGATGCGCAGGTCATCACGCGGCTGGCCTTCCCACTGCGTGGCAAGCTCGATCACGAGGAAGCCGTGCTTCCTCGCGCTCGCCATCATGGGCGAGTCCGGGATTGCCGTGTCCGCCGGGAACATGCCGTCCACGAAGATGGGCACTGCGCCGTGGGCCTTTGCCTGTTCCGCGGTATGCTGGAGCGTCCAGTCGATGATCTCACTCATCGCGTTGTTGAGCCGGATGTAGGCCTCGCGATACGGCATGCGTGTCTTCACGCCGACCATGCGCGCCATGGCCCGCAGCGGGTCGGTCGCGATGGCAACGCCCTTGCCGGGATAGTCGTGCACACCGGCGCGCTTCACGATGGAGTCGAGTCCGGGATAGGTGCCCAAGGTACCGTCTTCCAGCGCGCGGATGAGATGCTGCACGATGGGCCGCGCCGGCGTGCGACTGTCGGTGAGCAGCACCACGTCCGGGTTGAACTTGTAGGCGCGATCGTCCAGGATGCGCATCTGGTGCAGCAGCGAGTACGCCGCCACGCCAAAGTTGAGTGTCTCGTAGCGCGGGCTTCCGCCCTGCTGCTCATTCATCCTGGGCTCGAGATACGCGTCGTACGTCTCGTCGTCGGCCACCCCCGAACCCATGGTGTACGATGGGCCAAGGAGCGCGATGCGCTTGGTGTCAGCGGGCTTGGCAAGCGTGTAGTCGTGATCGCGCATGCCCATGCTGTTCACCGTCACGAGCTTGCCCGACACGAGGCCCGAACTGTTGGGCGTCAGGTCGCCGCCGATGAAATCATCCGTACGCCGGCGGTACGCCTTGGTGTCCGTCAGTGCGAGGAGTCCCGCTGGTGCGCGCTGGATGGTGGTCCAGAGCTGGGCACTCAGTCGTCCGCGATTGTCGAGCTTCTCGTAATAGCCGCGCTGCTGAAGGGCGCGATCCTGCGTGTTGAGCGACGCAGACTGGAGGGTGGCAATGAACCCGCCAATGCGCGGTCCGGCAGCCTGCTTCAGTTGCGATGTGCTGATCACCAGGAGTGCGACGAGCACGGCATAGGTGCGAACGTCCGTGCGCAGATAGAGGGGTTCTGGGCCCTTCCGCGCCGAGACGGGCGCATCCCAGACGAAGCCCGACACCGCGAGTCCGAACGCGAGCAGGCCGCCTACCACCGCAACGTCCATGGCGCCCACATGCAGGGCGGCCGGCCACATGAAGAGCCAGTCCACCAGTGACTCGGCACTCCACAGCGACCAGAGGATGCAGAGCAGGATGAACGTGCCGGTGGTCCTGAGGGCCAGCGACGAATCCCAACCCTTGGGCTTCGCGGCGAGCGTGCGCTTGCGACCCTTCTTCGTCTCGCGGAGGGTGTTGATCACCACGAGACCGCCCAGCAGGGCCCAGAACAGGATGTCCTGCGGTGTGATCGGAAACTCCGAACGAAGCCAGAACCACTGGTACGAGTGCAGCAGCCACGTGGCGAAGAACACGCAGAGCGTGGAGAGCACCAGCGCCACCCGGTCGCCCTTGCCGCGCAGTTTGAAGAAGCTGGGATAGAACACCAGCTTCATCATGAAGTCCTTCCAATAGATGTTGATGCGCCGCCAATAGTCCGAAATGCTCGACGCCAGATAGTACAGGCGATGCGTTTCGGGCAGGTGGAAGCCGAACAACTGCAACAAGCCGACGATCAGGTGGAACTGCCCCGATACGCGGAGATAGAGCAGGAACACCGACAACAACGCCTGCACCAGGTCGGACAGGCTGTGCAGTGTGGTGGGATCCAGCGTGAGATGGAGATAGACGTAGCGGTACAGCAGCAGGTGGACCAGACCGCGGGTGATCCACTTGGCACCGCGCTGGTAGATCGCGTCAGCGTCGTCATCGTAGTACGTGCGCCCGAATGTGGTGTAATCCACCACCGGGTAGAGCGGGAAACACACGTTGGGCAGCATGAAGAAGTACGACAGCGTGCGCGCGATGGTGGGCGGCGTCTTGTCGTGCTTCAGCGCCTGCATGTAGACGGCGAGCCGGAACATGAACATCGAGCCCAGGATCGGCCACACGCCCGCCGGCATCACGGACGGAATGCGGCCGTCGCGCGCAAGCGCGAGCACGCCACCAATGGCAAGCGCAATGGCGACCCGCACCCCGAACGCCAGCGGCAGGTGACAGACGCCAATGAGCGCCAGGCCGGCGCCGATGAGCAGGCCTCCGCCGAGGGGACCGAAGACGAGGAAGATGCCGCCCAGTGATACCGCGGCGAAGAATGACAGCCGGTACCGCGCGGGCAGCAGCGCGTGGACAGGAAACGCCACCGCCGACAGCAGGAAGACGTTGAAGAAGGTCCGGTTCTCCAACTCGAACTGCCGGATGACCAACGCGGCCAGGGCGAGTTGCAGGAGAATCGAGCCGACCTTCATCAGGGCGGGCATGCCGAACGCCGGCTTGCCCGTCGAATCCGTATCAGTAGGTGTCACGACAGCAGGCGAAGCCAAATCCGTTCTCCCATGGTAGCTGACCGTAGACGCAAACGCGTCGTGCGCGCAACATGATACGCCCCTCAGCGGTGCTGCGCGAACATCCAGGTATACAGCTCAGGCGTGCGGTACGCCTCATCCCAGATGCTGTGCCCCTTGCCGGGGTATTCCGTGTACTGGATGTTGACACCCGCCTTCCGCATGGCATCCACGATATGCCGGGCATTGTCGGTGGGCACCTGGCTGTCCGCACCACCATGAAAGGCCCACACCGGCACCGTTTTCAACCCCGCCGCCACCACCTCGAAGGCCGAATCGCGCGGTACCGAGCGACCATCCATGGTCCACCCGACACTCACGTCCCCCGACACCGGCACGAAGGCCGCGAATCGCTCGGGAAACCGGCTGACGAGGTCGTAGCCCAGGATACCGCCGTACGATACCCCCGTGAAGTACACCCGCGCCGAGTCCGCATGGAACTCCCGCAAGGTAGCGTCGAGCATGCCCAGAATGGCCGTGTTGAAGCGCGGCCCACGCATGCCAACGGGATTCTGCGGAAAGATGGTGATGGCATTATTGGCCGCGGATGAGTCGCGAAGGATCGCGGCGAATCCAGGCGGTTCGATCTGCTGGCGATTGTCCCGTCCCTTCTGCGTGGAACCATGGAGCGCAATGATCACGGGCCAGTGTTTCCGCGACGTGAAGCGCCTTGGCAGATACACCTGGTAGTGAAAGCGCGTCCCCTGATCGACGATCACGCGGACATTGTACGCGCCATAGGTCGTTGGACCCACCACGGTATCGGCCGGAAACGCACTCTCCAGTTCCGACGACGACGCGCGCCGGTCGGCACGGATTTCCAGCGCGATGACGAGAGCAACTGCAATGACACCGACAATGGCCAGAACGAGAAGAAGACGACGCATATCCGGGAAACGGGCGTGACTGAAGGGCCGAGCTCAGCGCGCGCCCGCGCGCGGCAGCAGCAGGTGGCGGGTATATGGAAGGTGCGTCCACCCCCGCGGATGACGAAGGGACTGAAGATGGAACCGCCACGCACGACCATAGTCGCCCGCCATGCGATATACGTCGGAGGTGGCGTGAAGCGCTGCGCCGCGCAACTGAAGCAAACGCTGGTGCACGGCGGGCGACGTATTGTGCGAAATCATGAGGTCGATAGCCGCAATGCCGCCCTCGGCAACACCGACAGACTTGTACAGCGACTCGGGTGACTCGTGCTTGCGATACGTTGGCGCATCGAGAAAGCGAAGCTTCAGCGCCTGCGCAATCCGGAAGGTGAGCAAGGTCCACTCGTAGTACTTGGTCTTGCCGTCGAAATAGTCGAGCGAAACGGTGGACGAGCGAAACAGGTTGCCGCAGTTCTCCATCCAGTTGGCGCGCAGCAGCTCCTGAATGGGATTCCGTTCGATTGCCGTACTGTTGCGCTTCGTGATCTCCACGCGACTGCCATCATGCAGGTAGCCGTTCGTCGCCACGAAATCGAGCGTGGCATCGGCAAGAAGCGGGGCGAGGCGCGTCGCGATGGCGTCGGGCATGAACTCGTCATCATCGTCCAGATAGGCGAAGAACTCGGTGGCAACGAGCGTGCGCCCATGCCGAACGGCGGCCGGATAACTGCCCTCGGCCAACTGCTCCACGCGCGTTCGCGGCAACTCGAGGAGCCGGTCCAGGATGCGCTGGTCAAAGCGTGACCCATTCACGACGATAAGGAGCGAGACGTCAGCCCCCTCCTGCGTGAGCACACTATCCACGGCGCGGCTGATGGCCTCCTCGCGCTTTGCTTCGCACGTGGTGGCAATCACGACCGTGACGGTCGCCACACGGGGCACGGTGGTTTCAGGGCTACTGGTCATATGAAGGCCGATGTGCGAGCCGGACTACGCCGCATTGAACAGGAGGATTTCGTGCACGGGCGCCTCGGCCACGAGTGCGGCGGAGTACGCCGCGTCGGCCAGCAGTGCCGTCATGGTCCAGCGCGATTCGGCGCCCTGGTCAATGCGGTCGGCGAGGAGACGCGCCGGCTCTCCCGGCGTAAGCGTGACGTCGAAATGGTGAAGGCCGCGCGTGATTCCGTGGCCGCTCGCCTTGAGGTACGCCTCCTTGCGCGACCATGCCGCAAAGAAGCCGGAAACCACCTGGTCCGGCGATGACGCCAGCAGGCGCAGCGCGTCGCGTTCGGCGGGCGAGAAGAATCGTTCGGCAAGGTCGATGTGTTCCACCTCACGGTCCCAGCATTCCACGTCCACACCGACAATCCGTCCGCGGGATACGGCAACCAATGCAAGCTCGGCCGAATGCGAGAGGTTGAACTCCAGGGGCGCGGTGTCGGTGCGTGTGCTCACGAGCGATGGCTTCCCGAATTCTCCCGTACTGAACTGGAGCGCGGAAGCGGCCACGCCGGTGTAGCTCGCGAGGATGCGTCGCAGCGTGCCATGGGCCACCACGAAGCGCCGCCGATGCCGTTCGGCAAAGAACCGGCGGGCGCGCGTATCCTCTTCCGGTGACAGGACCGCCCAGTCGTTGGGCGTCGCGTCGCGATCGAGGCGGATGCGCCACACATGCACGGCGCCGTCGAGGAGTTCCGGGGCCGTTGCATCGTTCCACTCCCCAAGCGCACGGTCGCTAACGGGAGTCATTCCCCTTGGCGCTCCAGTGCCGCCTTGACCGTGGTGCCGAGCAGTGGCAATTCGTTCGTGACGAGCCCCAGGTGAGAAGCGACGAGCTCCTGCACATGGACGCGATCTGCGCAGTACCGCCAGCCGTGCGTGGGGTCGATGCGAACGACGGCGCGCTCATCTGCCCAGATGAGATCGATGGATCCCTTGAAGAACGAAGGGAAGTACACGGAGGCGGCACGGTCCTGCATGAGGAGCACGTCGGCACCAGGCCCCACGGCAATCTGCGTGCGCATGGCTTCGGCGAACTCCTGTGTATGGGCGTCGTGTTGCGGCGCGCCGGCGACGCGGCGCGGCGCGGCCTTGGCCGTGCCGCCAGGACGGGAGAGCAACCTGTTAACCCGTCGGGCCACATTCGAATATACCCACTCCAGCCGACGGCGCATGGAACGATTGCGTAGCTGCCGCACGACCATGGCGTACCAGCGCAAGCGTCGCATGAAGACGGCCTGACGCGTGAGGTGCTCGTTCTCGTCCGCGCCCGGAAGAAGGGGCAGCAGCCCGCGCACCCATCTGACTTTTCGGTTGATCGCCGCGCTGTCGATGATGATGAGGCGGTCAACCTGCTCTCCAGCGGCCTGGAGTTGGCACGCCATCTCGAAGGCGACGAGACCGCCCACGCAAAAGCCGGCGAGCCGATACGGGCCATGCGGCTGCACCGTACGCAACGATGCCACGTGCGTGGTCGCCATGGACTCGATGGTCCACGGATGCTGCACTCCTTCGGTGCCAAGCGTCGGCAGCAGATGGAACGGAGACTCCGGAGCCGCGAGCGGCGCAAGGCGTCGCGAATACCAACCACCGCCGCGCACGTCGCCGTGCACGAACGCTACCGGCGTCTCGCTCTTGTCGGATTGCAATGAGACCACCGACGGCCGATCCTCGGCGCGGATCTCCACCGAGAGCCAGAGCGCGAGTTGTTCGATGGTGCCGGATTCAAACAGGAGCGTGAGCGGTACGCGGCGGCCGCGCACCTTCTCCATCTCGAACAACATCTGCACGGCAAGCAGCGAGTGGCCGCCGATGTCGAAGAAGTTTTCACGAATGCCGATGGTGCGGCCGGGAAAGAGCTTCTCCCAGATCTGCACGAGTTCGTGCTCGAGAATGGTGCGCGGTGGCGCGTAGTCCTCGCTCGCCGCTGTCTCCTCGACCGAATCGGGCAGCGCCGCACGATCGAGCTTGCCGTTGGGCGTGAGCGGCAACGCATCCAGTCGCGTGATTGCCGACGGCACCATGTACTCCGGCAGTGCCGTGCGCAGTGTGGTGCGCACCTGGTCCGTGGTTACGGACGCCCCGTCCGCGGCCACATAGAAGGCCAGCAACCGCTTGTCGCCGCGGGCGTCCTCGCGCACGATCACCGCGCCGTCGCGGATGCCCGGAATGGCTTCGAGACGCGCTTGTACTTCGCCCGGCTCCACGCGGAAACCGCGAATCTTTACCTGATGATCCAGGCGACCCAGGTATTCGAGTTGACCCGTGGGGCGCCAACGGACGCTGTCGCCGGTGCGATACATGCGCCCGGCCGGCTCTTGCGAAAATGGATCAGCGACGAACCGCTCGTCGGTGAGTTCCGGCCGAGCGTGATAGCCGCGCGCCAGTCCGGCTCCGGCGAGGTATAGCTCCCCAGGTACGCCAACGGCGACTGGCTGGCGGTATGCGTCGAGCACATAGGCCTGCGTGTTCGCGATGGGCCGGCCAATGGTTGGCGGCTCGTGCGGGTGACGCAGCGCCCAGGTGGAATACGTCGTGTCTTCCGACGGGCCGTAGAGATCGTAGACGCGCGTGACCGTGCGCAGCGCGTAGAGCTGCGCCACGATGGAGGTGGCCAGCGGTTCGCCCGCGAGATTGACGGTGCGCACTGATGGCGGCAGCGGCCCGGAGCGCAGGAGTGCCGCAATCGCGGAAGGAACCGTGTTCACGAGCGTGACGCGGTCCGCGTCCGGCAGCGTGGGCAGCGCGAGTGCATTGTCCGCGATGATCACCGTGCCCCCCATGCTCAGCGGCACGAAGAGTTCGAACACGGAGAGGTCGAAGCACACCGACGTGGAGAACAGGACGCCGGCCAGCTCCTCGCGGCTGAACAGTTGGTGCGCCCAGGCGATCAGCGCCACCGCGTTGCGATGCTCGATCGCCACGCCCTTCGGCCGGCCGGTGGAGCCCGACGTGTAGATGAGGTATCCGAGATTGCACGGCCCCGCAGTGGGGTGAACGCCGACTTCGCGCGAGGCGCGCGGTACTTCCATTGCCTCCTCGTCCACGAGGATGATCGCTGCGGCGCCATCCTGGAACTGCCGGGCGTGCGTTGACTCCGTGATCACCACGATTGCGCCCGAATCCTCGAGCGTGAACGCATTGCGGGCGGCCGGGTAGGCTGGGTCGAGCGGAACGTACGCGCCACCGGCCATGAGCACGCCCAACAACGCCACCACCAGGTGCGGCGTGCGCGAGAGGCAGACAGCCACGCGAACTTCTGGCCCAACCCCCGCCGCGCGAAGGTGTGTCGCGAGGGCGCCGGCACGAAGTACGAGCTCCTCGTACGTGACCTCGATGCCTTGATGCACCAGCGCGATTGCCTCGGGAGTGCGCGACGCCTGCGCGGTGACCAGGCCGTGCATCGTCGCGTCCAGTGCAAACGGCAGCGTGGCGCTGTTCCATTCTTCCACCACCTGTCGCCGTTCGTCCGCGTCCAGCATGCTCAGTTCCGCAATCGGACGGTCAGGGTTCTCGACGAGCGCGCGCAGCAGGTTGAGGAAGTGCCGCATCATGCGCAGCGCCGACGATTCCTCGAAGAGGCTCGCATCATATTCCAGCGAACCGCGGAAGCCGCCCGGTCGCTTGGTCATGATGAGCTGGAGATCGAACTTGGCCGTGGTACGTGCGCCCGTGAGCCGCGCCACCGTGAGGCCCGCCAACTCCAAGGGCGCCGACGCGGTGAAGTCCTGGAGCGAGAAGAGCGTCTGGAAGATCGGGTTGCGCGAGCGATCGCGATCGGGTTGCACCAGATCCACGATGCGCTCGAACGGCACGTCCGGATTGGCGAGTGCGCCGTGAAGGCTGTCGCGCACCCGCTCCATCACCGTGCGAAATGTCGGTCCGCCCGAAAGGTCGGCGCGCACCACCAGCGTATTCACGAAGAGGCCGATCAGGCCCTCGGTCTCGCGGCGCGACCGGCCCGCCACAGGCGAGCCGACAATGACGTCATCCTGCCCCGTGTAGCGGTGCAGCAGCACATGATACGCGGCGAGCAGCGCGGCAAACGAGGTGGCACCCGACTGGCGGCCCAGCGCGATCAGCGCGTCGCTGACATCGGCGGGTATTTCGACAGGAATGGCCCTGGCAAAGCGGTCGCGCAACGGCGTTCGGACATGGTCCGTCGGCAGGTCGAGTGACGGAAGAGGCGCGGCAAGGTTCGTGGTCCAGTACGACATCTGCTGCGCGAGCGATCCATCATCGAGGTGCTCGCGCTGCCAGGCCGCGTAGTCCGCGTACTGGATGGGAAGCTCCGCGAACTCCGGGACGACCCCGCGTGCCAACGCCGCGTATGCCGCGCCAAGTTCACGTTGGAGAATGTTCAGTGACCAGCCGTCCACCGCGATGTGGTGCGCCGTGAGCAGGAGCACATGTTCGTCGTCGGCCAGTTGCAGCAGGCACGCGCGTAGCACGGCCCCTTGCGCCAGGTTGAACGGAAGCGTGCCTTCCTCGCGAATCCGTTGCGCCAGTATCTTCTCACGCTCCGCCGCCGTGAACGAGCGGAGGTCCTCCACCGGCAACGGCACGTCGGCGGCGGGCAGGATCACCTGCATCACTTCGCCTTCTGGCGCGTCGAATACGGTACGCAGCGTTTCGTGGCGTTCCACCAGCGCCGTGAGCGCGCCCGCCAGTGCGGGTACGTCCAACTGCCCAGTGAGCCGCAGGTTGAGCGGAACATTGTACGTCGCACGGCCTGGCTCCAACTGCTCCAGGAACCAGAGACGCTGTTGCGCAAACGAGGCGGGAAGGACGAAGACTTCGTCCATCTCTTCCTGATCCTGCGGCGTGGGCAGGGCGGTCATGGTGAATGACCCTCCCCCGGAGCGCGCGTGGCCGTCCGCTTCTGCGCGGTGCGTGCAGTACGCTGGATTGCGCCGGACGGTGCCGTTGCGGTGGCGGCTGCTTCTGACACACGCGCTTCGATCACCTCCGCAACCTGCGCCACCGTAGGCCGCTCGAACACCACAGTAAGTGGCAGTCGCACGGAGAATGCTTCCTGCACGCGGCTCATGATGCGCATCGCCGTGAGCGAGTGTCCGCCCAGGTCGAAGAAGTTGCGATCGACGCTGATGCGCTCCACGCCGAGGACGTCGGCCCAGATAGCGGCCAGTCGCGTTTCCGTGTCGGTGCGTGGCGCAACGTATGGATGCTCCGCCTCGAGAGCATCAAGCTGCGGTGCGGGCAACGCGCGGCGGTCGACCTTTCCGGTGGTGCCCACAGGAAGGGCCGACATTGGCACAAGGGCGGCCGGCACCATGTAGTCCGGCAGCCGCTCGCGCAGATAGGCACGAAGTGCCAGCGGCGTGATGGGAGCGGTTCGGATTTCCGCGGCCTGCCCTGCGGTATCGCGCGCGACGAAATAGCCGACGAGCTGGAGCCCGCCCGACGGCGCAGGTTGCACCACCACCACGGCTTCGCGAAGTGCCGGGTGACTGGCGAGCATCGCTTCCACTTCACCGGGTTCCACGCGGAAGCCGCGAATCTTGACCTGATGATCGGTGCGGCCAAGGAATTCAATGGCGCCATCCGCACGCCAACGGACGCGGTCGCCTGTGCGATACATGCGGGCGTCCTCGACGCCGGCAAAGCCGTCCGGCACGAAACGCTCGTTGGTGAGTGCCGGCTGGTTGAGGTAGCCCAGTGCGACACCGTCGCCGCCGGCGTAGAGTTCGCCCGCGACACCAACGGGAACCGGTTCGCGCCGCACATCGAGTACATATGCACGCGTATTGGCGATGGGCTTGCCGATGGGAAGTGGCGCATCTGCCGGCCACGAGGGAGGAACAGTAAACGTGGTGGTGAAGGTGGTGTTTTCGGTAGGGCCGTATCCGTTGATCATGCGGCAGCCGGGCAGCGCGGCGATCGCGCGCCGCACGTGTGGTACGCTGAGAACGTCGCCGCCAGCGAGGAGTTGACGCACACCACGGTATTGGTCCAGTCCGGAATCCACCACCTGTTGGAACAGCGCGGCCGTGAGCCAGAGCGTGGTCACGCCATGTCGCTCCACCACTTCACCAAGCGACGCGAGGTCGGCAAGGCCCGGTGGGGCGAGCGCGATGCGTCCGCCGTTGAGGAGCGCGCCCCAGATCTCCAGCGTTGACGCGTCGAACGCGCCAGGCGCAAACGAGAGGAGTGTCTCGTCGGCGGTCAGGCGCGCGTAGTCGGTGTTGCATACCAGGCGCACCACGGCACGATGCGGTACCAGTACGCCCTTTGGGGTGCCGGTGGACCCGGACGTGTACATCACGTACGCCACCCGTGTGGCCGACTCGTTCGAGTCGCTGCCACTCGTTCTCACGGCGCGCGTGGCGTCCGGCGCCGGCGCATCCTGCACGATGCCGTCACTGTCCATGTACAGCACGCGCGGAACAACCGTGGCTGTCGCACGCACCGCCGTGTCGGCCACGTCTGCCAGTTCGCGCTGCGCGAGCACCACCGGCGTGGCGGCGTCGCCGAGCATGTATGCAAGGCGCGACGCTGGGTAGGCGGGATCAAGCGGGACGTATGCGCCACCAGCCTTGAGAATACCAAGAATCCCCGCCACCATCGCGAATGACCGCTCGGCGCAAAGCGCAACGAGTGAGCCGGCAGTGACGCCACACGCGGTGAGTTGCGCCGCGATGGCGTTCGCGCGTGCGTCGAGCTCCGCGTACGTGAGCGAACCCGAGTCGCTGACGATGGCGACGCGCTCGCCGTGCGCGGCGACTCCGCGCTCGAAGATCTCGTGGATCAGTGCGTTGCGCGGATACTCGGTGACCACACCGCTCCAGCGTTGCAGGAGCAGCGAGCGTTCTGTGGTTGACAACAGTGGCAGTTCGGACACGCGGGCCGAGGGGACTGCCGAAATGCCCTCCAGTAGCGTGCGAAGGTGATCGAGCATGCGCTCAATCGTGGCGCCGTCGAAGAGGTCGCTGCGATACTGCACCGTGGCACGCAGTCCGTTCGATTGCTCACCCATCGAAAGGTACAGGTCGAACTTGGCGCTTCCGGTATCAACGGAGGTGCCCTTCAGCGTTGCATCGCCAAGATGCAGTGGCGAACCGGCGTTGTTCTGGAGGACGAACATCGCCTGACACACCGGCGCCGAACCCGCCGCGCGATGCATCGTCTGCACTACCTCCTCGAACGGAACGTCGGCGTGCTCGCTGGCCGCGAGGTGACCCTCGCGCACGCGGGCGAGCAGCTCGAGAAAGGTGGGGTCGTCGGTGAAGGTGGCGTTGAGTGCGAGCGTATTGACGAAGTAACCCACGAGCCCCTCGAGCTCGCGACGCGGCCGTCCCGCGATCACAGTGCCCACCACCACGTCGTCCTGTCCGCTGTACCGGTGCAACAGTGACTGGTACGCCGCGAGCAGGACCATGAAGATCGTGGAATCGTTCGCGCGGGCCACGGCACGCAGTCCGTTCAGCAGCTCCTGCGGAAACACCACCGTGCGGCGACCGCCGCTGAACGTGGCGCGCGCGCCCCGCGGGCGATCAGTGGGGAGGTCTACCGTAAGGGAAGATTCGCCCAGCCGGTCACGCCAGTACGCGAGTTGCTTCTCGCGCTCAGCACCCTGGAGGCGATCGCGCTGCCAACTCGCGTAGTCGGCGTATCGAACGGGAAGGGCACTCAACGGCGCGCTCGTTCCGTGACGCTCGGCATCGTACAAGGCGGACAGCTCGCGCAGCATCACGCCGCGAGACCATCCGTCATAGGCGATGTGATGCGAGGCCAGCATCAGGAAATGCGACGAGCTGGATCGTCGCACGAGGGTGCCGCGCAACAGAAGGTCGCTCGACAAGTCGAATGGGCGACGCGCGCGATCGCGCACAATTCGCGCGGCTTCCATGTCGGCGTCAGGCGATTCAGCGATGGAGAGCAGCTCGAAGGGAACGCTGCGCGGCGGCCCGATGCGTTGCGTCGGCACGCCGCCTTCCTCGGCAAACGTGGTACGGAACACCTCGTGTCGCACCACCAGCGCGTCGAGCGCGCGCTGCAATGCTGGTACGTCGATGGTCCCTGTTACCTGCCACTGCTCCGTCATGTTGTACGCGACAACGTCGGGCGACGTGCGCTGGAGCAGCCACAACAACTCCTGCGCAGGCGACATCGGCGCCGCATCGCCGGCGATGCGCGGAATGGGCGCGAACGCCGCGTCGGCCTGCGTTGCGGCGGCTGCTTCCACGCGAGCAGCGAGCATGCCCACCGTTGGCGCTTCGAAGATGGCGCGCAACGGCAGGCGCACGCGCTCCGAGTCGGCGATACGCGCGATGATGCGCAGCGCCAGCAGGGAGTGTCCGCCTGACGAGAAGAATTCATCGTGCACGCCGATACGGCTGCGCGTGAGGACGTCCTGCCAGATGGCGACGAGACGTTCCTCGAGCGCCGAGCGCGGCGCAACGTACAGGTCCTCACTGGGGCCATCGTCGGGCGGCACCGGCAGCGCCTTGCGATCCAGCTTGCCGTTGGGCGTGAGCGGAAAGCGACTGAGCCGCACGAACGCCGACGGGACCATGTAGTTGGGCAACTGTGCCGACAGTGCACCGCGCCACTCCGCGGCGCGCGTCGACGCGTTCGCATCCGTTTCGCCGTCGGCCGGAACCACGTAGGCAATCAGGCGCGCGTCGCCAGGCCGATCTTCACGCACCATCGCCGCCGCTGTGCCAACGCCTGGCAGCGACGCGAGCGCGTGTTCGATCTCTCCCAGCTCGATGCGATGGCCACGGAGCTTGACCTGCTGGTCCAGACGGCCGAGGAACTCGAGTACGCCGTCGTTGCGCCAGCGCGCGCGATCGCCTGTGCGATACATGCGCGCATCCGCGTGCGCACTGAACGGATCCGCGACGAACCGTTCGGCGCTCAACTCCGGACGCGCGTGGTACCCCTGCGCGATGCCGTCACCGGCAATGAACAGCTCCCCCGGGATGCTCGATGGAACGAGCTGCCCCGCCGCGTCGAGCACGTACACCTGCACATTCGCCATCGGGCGGCCAATGGGCATTGTGGCTGCGCCATCCGATACGTCGGCCGCGGAGACACGATGCATCGTGGCCCAGATGGTGGCCTCGGTGGGACCATAGAGATTCCACAACACCAACCCCCGCGCGAGCAGCGCCGCGGCCAGCGAGCCTTGCATTGCCTCGCCTCCGCACAGCGCGATCAAGCCGGGATGTCCCTGCCAACCGGCCTCGATGAGCATCCGCCATGTGGCGGGAGTGGCTTGCAGATGCGTTGCCTTGCTGTCGACGAGCAGCGCTGCGAGCGCGCCCGGATTCAATGCCGTATCGCGTGACGCCACAACCAGGTGCGCGCCGCTGGTGAGCGGATGGAACATCTCCAGTACAGAGATGTCGAATGACAGCGGTGTCACGGCAACGAGTGACGCACCGGATCCGAGCGGCACCTCGGCGCCGAACCCGGCGAGGAAGTTGACGACATTCCGGTGCGTGACGCCCACACCCTTCGGCTTGCCGGTGGATCCGGAAGTATAGATCAGGTAGGCGAGCCGCTCCGGGTCGACCATGACAGGGGCGGCCACCACGGGGGCAGCGCCGATGGCTGTCCGATCGCCATCCAGCGACACAACGCGCACCCCGGACAGTTGCAGTACGTCGCGCAGCGACTCCTCGGTAACCACCACCTGCGCGCCAGAGTCTGCGAGCATGAACTCGAGGCGATCATGCGGATACGACGGATCCAGCGGCAGGTATGTTCCACCCGCGCGATGAATCGCGAGCAACGCGATGACCATGTCGATGGAACGCTCGACGTACAGCGCCACCACGACATTCGGGGCCACACCACGCGCCTGAAGATGCGCCGCGAGCTGCTCCGCCCTCGCGTCCAGCTCGGCATACGAAAGGGTGGTCTCCTCGAACGTCACCGCCGCCGCATTGGGCATGCGGGCCGTTTGTTCCCGGATCAACTGCGCGATGTCCTTGTCGCGCGCGTAGTCGACTGCGGTCCCGTTCCCGGCCGTCTGTACCGTCTCCCGTTCGTCGGCTGCGAGCAGCGGCAGGCGCGACATGGGAACGTTCGGCTGTTCCACCGCGCCAGCGAGAAGGGTCGAGAGATGCCCCAGCATCCGGTCGATGGTCACGGCGTCGAACAACTGCGTGCGATATACGATTGCGGCACGCAGTCCCGCAGCGGTCTCGGCAACCCCGAGAGCGAGGTCGGTCTTGGTCGCTCCGCGATCAGCGCCAAAGGGCACCGACGTCGTTCCCGCGAGCGCGAGGGGACGGCCCTCGGGATCGTGAAATGCAAAGCTGACGTTGAACAACGGATCGGTACTCGTGCGACCGCTCTCGCGAAGGTCGAGCACGAGCTTTTCGTAGGGCACTTCCTGATGCTCGAATGCGCCGAGGACCACTTCACGTACGCGGCTCAAGAGCTCGGCAAAGGAAGGATCGTCCTCGAGCGACGTGCGGAGCACCAGCGTATTCAGGAAGCAGCCGATCACACCATCCACTTCAGGGTAGATGCGCCCGGCAATGGGCGAGCCGACCACGATGTCATCCTGCCCGCTGTAGCGCGCGAGCAGTGCGTTGAAGGCGGCCAGCACGGTCATGAACAGCGTGGTGTCATGCGCGCCGCTGAGCGACTTGAGCCCGCTCACGACGATCGCCGGGATGATCAGCTCCCGTGTGGCGCCGCCAAACGACGGCGCCGCGGATCGCGGCCGGTCCGTTGGAAGATCGAGTGGTGGCGCGTTACGCAGCTTGTCGCGCCAATACCCCGCCAGGGTGGCGAGACGTTCGCCGGCGAGGTTGTTCCGCTGCCAGATGGCGAAGTCGGCATACTGGACCGCGAGCTCCGGCAAGCGCGCCGCCTCACCGCCGGTAAACTCGCGGTACAGCGCGGCGAGGTCGCGCAGCAGGATGCCGCGCGACACACCATCCGACACTACGTGATGCGACTCGAGCAGCAGGACATGATCCTGATATTCCAGCTCGAGCACGGTCACGCGAAGCTGAGAATCGTGCGCCAGATCGAAGGGGCGGCGCATCAACGCACGCAGGCGCTCGCGCGCGGCCGCGTCGCGCTCGGACGGTTCCAGCGAGCGGAGATCCTCGGTGGCGATCGTCACCGGACGCGCCGGCTGCACGATTTGCCGCGGCATGCCCGCGACTTCCACAAAGGTGGTGCGCAGTGATTCGTGCCGGACAACGAGCGCATCCAGCGCTCGCTGCAACGCGCTCGTGTCGAGCGGACCCTTGAGCCGTACCGTGCGCGGCACGTTGTACTCGTGCCCCGGATTGGCCACTTCCATGCGCCAGAACAGCTCCTGGGCGAACGACATTGGAACCGGCGTGTCTGCGGTACGCCGACCCATGACCGACGAGTCGGCGGCGCCAGACTGTTGCGCCGCCGACTTTGCACCTTGGAGGCCGGAGTCCTCAAACTGGGCTCGCTTCTCCGGAGAGAGGCTGGCGAGCCGCCGCTCCAGTTCCGCGCGGCGCGCCGCGAGCGGATCGGGTTGCGTCATTCGGTTGTGCTCCCGCGCGCCGCAGCTTCACTTGCCGCGTCTTCCTTCGCCATGCGATCCAGGGCCGCGATCTTCTGCTCCAGCTCCACCACCTCGGCCAATTGTGCAATAGTCGGCGCGTCAAAGAGCGTGCGCAACGGCAGGCGCACGCCAAAGGCACGACTGATCTTGCCGAGCACGCGAATAGCCAGCAGCGAGTGCCCGCCCATGGCAAGGAAGTTGTCCGTGACGCCAACCGATTCCTTCTTCAACACATCCATCCAGATGGTGACGAGCTGGCGTTCGGTCTCGGTACTCGGCGCCACCTGTGCGTCTTCCGCAGTCATGGTTGTGGCACCGGGCACCGGCAACGCACGCGCGTCCACCTTGCCGTTGGGCGTAAGGGGCAGTGCTTCGAGCAGGACAACCGCGGATGGATTCATGTAATCCGGGAGCTGCGCCGCGAACCACTCCATCAGCTTCTCCGCCGTGGGCCGATCGCCGTGCGACACGGCGTAGCCCGCCGCCTTTGCGACGACGTACGCCACCAACCGCGGCCCCGCGTCGTCGTCCGTGCGCAGGATCACGACCCCCTGCGCCACACCGGGATGCCCGCGCAGCACGTGCTCGATCTCACCTAGCTCCACGCGGAAACCGCGTACCTTCACCTGATCGTCGGCGCGACCGAGGAATTCCACGGCGCCGTTGGTCAAGCGCCGCACGCGATCGCCGGAGCGGTACACGCGCTCGCTATTGAACTGCACGAACTTTTCCGTGGTGAGCTCTGGTTTACGGAGGTAGCCGTTGGCCACGCCCATGCCGCCGACGTACAACTCGCCAGGAATGCCCACCGGTTGCTCATGTCCCCGCGCATCCACCACGAACACGCGCGAGTTGGACAGTGGATGACCGACCGGCACCGTCTGGGCGCCAAGGCTCTGGAGTTCCTGAAGCGACTCGCCAGTGACCTCGAACGTGCACACGCCCACCGTCGTCTCCGTAGGCCCGTAGTGATTCAGCACGCGGCAGCTTCGTGCACTCAACAACGCCTGCGCCGTATCAAAGCGAAGCGCCTCACCGCCCGTGATGACCCAGCGCTTTGGCAGCACCCCCGCGAGTTCGGCGCCGCTCTTGCCAGCGATCAGCGCGGCGAGATGATTCGGCGTGATCTTCAGCACGTCGAACGGATGCACGCTCACGTATTCAGCGAACTTCGACGGGTCCATCGTCACATCCTTGGACAGGACGTGCAGTGTGCCGCCAGCAAGCAATGCGGTGGCCGAACTGGTCATGCCGAGATCGGCCGCGAGCGTAGACACGAGCCCGAACCGCAGCCCGTCCAGCCCCTTCAGCCCATCGCCGGCTTGCGCGCGTGGAACGTCCGCCAGCACGCGGCTGACTGCGCGCGTGTAGTGCACGATGTTCGCGTGCGTGACAGCCACGCCCTTGGGTGTGCCTGTTGACCCCGACGTGTACAACACGTACGCGAGATCTTCCGGCGACACCACGGAAGATGGGTTCGCGTCAGACGATGCGCCGAGTATCGCGGCATCCGCCTCGCGATCGAGGGCAATGACGGTGAGCCCGGCGGGCACGCGATCGGCCAGCGCCTGCGCCGTGACAACGATGGTCGCGCCGCACTCGGCAATCTGCTGCGCGATGCGCGACGCCGGCACATCCACCGAGAGCGGCACGTAGGCACCGCCCGCCTTCAAGATGCCCACGAGGCCAACGAATGCGTCACCGCTTCGATCGAGCAACAAGCCCACGGGCGTGTTCGTGCCGACACCGAGCGAACGCAGGTGATGCGCAAGCTGGTTGGCGCGTGCATTCAACTCGCCATACGTGAGCGCAAGCGTACCGGCCACACTTCCAGCGGCGGTCGCGCTCGCACGCGGCGACACCACGGCAGCGCGGCTCGACACGCGCGCAGCTTGCGCCTCGAACAACGAGACGAAGGTGGCCGAGGGCCCCTCGTTTACGGTGGTGTCGTTCCATGCAGCCAGTTGCGCGTGTGCAGCCGGCGAAAGCAGCGAGATCTCGGATACACGCTGGTTTGGCAATGCAACGGCCGACTCCAGGACCAGGCGCAAATGATCGAGGAACCGCTCCGCAGTATCCTTGCGGAACAGATCCGAGCGATAGCCGAGCGTAAAGCGCAGGCCGTCGGCGCGATCCGACATGAACAGCGTGAAGTCGAATTTGGTAGCGCCCGACTCGAATCCTACAGGCTCCAGCGTGAGCCCCGACAGCTCCAGCGCGGTGGGCGTTGCATCGAGCTGCGTCAGCACCACCTGGAACAAAGGCGCGTGACTCAACCGTGCCTGTCCCTCCCGCAATTCGAGCACGAGCTTCTCGAAGGGAATCTCCTGGTGCTCGTACGCTCCCAGTGCGGTTTCACGAACGCGCCCGAGCAGTGTGGCGAATGTAGGATCGTCGCCAAAGGTGCCACGCAATACGAGCGTGTTCGCGAAGTAGCCGATCAGTCCTTCAGTCTCCGCGAGCGCTCGGCCGGCGATGGGCGAGCCAACCAGGATGTCGTCCTGCCCGGTCCAGCGGTGCAGTACGGTCTGATAGGCCGCAAGCACGAGCATGTACAACGACGTCTGCTGTTGCTGCGCGAAGGCACGCACCTTTGCGGTGAGGCTCGCCGACAACACCAGCGGCTGCTGCGCGCCCTCGAAGGTGGGATGCGCCGGTCGCGGAAAATCGGTGGGCAGCGCAAGCTCGTCCGCCGCACCGGCAAGCGCGCCGCGCCAGTAGTCGAGCAGGCCCTGAAGCTTGTCACCCGCGAGCTGCTCCCGCTGCCAGATCGCGAAATCCACGTATTGAATGGGCAGCACGGGCAATTGCGGCTCGGACCCGGCGCGATACGCGGCGTACAATGTGCCGAGCTCGCGGAACATCACATCGCGCGACCATCCGTCGGACGCGATGTGATGCGTCTCCAGCAGGAGGAACGCGTCGTCGTGGGCCAGGCGGAACAACGTGGCCCGCAACAGCCGGTCGTTCGCAAGATCGAACGGCGTGCGAATAGCGGCGCGCACCTGGGCCAGCGCCTCGGCCTCCGCGGCCACGGACTCTCGCCCGGCGAGATCCACGACGCGCAACGGTTGGCGCGACGCGGGTGCAATGATCTGGATGGCGTGCTCGTCGTGAAAACCATACGTGGTGCGCAGGATCTCGTGCCGCTCCACCAGCGTATCGAGTGCGCGCTGGAGCGCGTCGAGATCGAGTGCGCCACGAAGCCGGCGCACGCGTGACACGTTGTACGCCGTGAGGCCCGGCGCCGCGCGTTCGAGCAAGAAAAGAAGTTCCTGCGCATAGGAGACGGGATACGCATCGTTCCCGGTCGTGCCTGTGGTCATCGTACGTCTCCTCCAACACCGGCCGGTCCACGATCCGGGCCGTCGGTGGGCAACTGAATGCGATGGGCATCGCGCGAACGCGCGCCGATGGTCGGCGCCGCCGGCGCGGCACCCGGACCGGCCTGGGCATCGACGATGGCGCCGAGCTGTGCGATCGTGGGCGCGTCGAACAAGGTGCGCAACGGAAGCCTCACGCCAAATGTACGACTGATCTTCCCGAGCACGCGAATGGCAAGCAGCGAATGCCCGCCGAGCGCGAGGAAGTTATCCGTGAGCCCTACGCGCTCCCGCTTGAGGACCTCGGCCCAGATGGTCGCGAGCTTCGTTTCCGTTTCGGTGGTTGGCGCCACGTATGAGTCTTGCGCGGCCGCCGAGCCTTCGGGCGCGGGCAGCGCGCGCATGTCGATCTTGCCGTTGGATGTGAGCGGCAGCGACTCGAGCAATAGCACCGCAGCGGGCACCATGTAGTCGGGAAGCTGCGATGCAAACCAGTCGGTCAGCTTCTCCACCGTGGGACGATCGCTGTGCGACACCGCATAGCCGGCTGCCTTTGCCACCGCGTACGCAATGAGACGCGGTTCCATGTCGGCGTCCTCACGCAGGACGACGATGCCCTGCGCCACACCGGGATGACTCCGAAGTACCTGTTCGATTTCGCCCAGCTCAACGCGGAAGCCGCGCACCTTCACCTGATGGTCGGCGCGACCCAGAAACTCGATGGCGCCGTTGGACAAGCGGCGCACGCGGTCGCCGCTCTTGTACACGCGCTCACCGTTGAAGCTGGCGAATCGTTCGGCCGTCAATTCCGGACGATTGAGGTATCCCTGCGAGACCCCTGCGCCACCTACCCACAATTCACCGGGCATGCCGATGGGTTGCTCACTACCATGGGCATCCACGACGTATGTGTGCGTATTCGAGAGGGGGCGACCCAGCGGCACTGTTTGCGCTCCGAGCGCTGCGACTTCGTCGAGTGACGCGGACGTGGCCTCACCGGTCAACACGCCGACAGTGGTTTCAGTGGGACCGTAATGGTTGAGCAACCGGCACGTTCCAGCACTGAGTAACGTTCGCGCAACATCGGGACGGAGTGCTTCGCCACCGACCACCACCCACCGGCGCGGAAGCACGGACGCCAGGTCGGCGCCTGACTTGCCCGCGGTAAGCGCAGCGAGATGATTGGGCGTGATCTTGAGAATGTCGAAGGCATGGGCGCTCGCGTATTCGGCGTAGCGCGCGGGATCCGTCGTCACTTCCTTGCCAAGCAGGTGCAGCGTGCCGCCGGACAGCAACGAGACGAGCAGGCTGGTATTGCCGAGATCCGCGGCGAGCGTGGACACCATTCCGAAACTCAGGCCGTCGAGTGCGCTCAATCCGTCGCCGGACTGCGCAGGCGCAACGTCGGCGAGCACACGACTCACGGCGCGCGCGTAGTGCACCGCATTGCCGTGCGTCACGGCCACTCCCTTGGGGACACCCGTCGATCCGGAGGTGAACAACACGTATGCCAAGTCGTCGGGGGTGCCGGCCGCTGGCACATTCGCGTCGGGAAGTGCGCCGAGCATACTGGCGTCACGATCGAGCGCCACAATGATTGATGACGTCGGCAGGCGATCGGCGAGCGCACCGCTGGTGACGACCACCTTTGCGCCGCTCTCCGTGACCTGTTGCGCCAACCTCGCCGGCGGGGCATCCACTGCCAACGGCATGTATGCGCCGCCGGCTTTGAGGATTCCCACCAGACCCACGAGTGCATCGCCACTGCGATCGAGCAGCAGCCCGACCGGAGCATTCCTGGTGATCCCCAGCGTGCGGAGATGTTGCGCCAACTGGTTGGCGCGCGCGTTCAGTTCCGCATAGGTGAGCGCCAGTGTTCCCGCCACGCTGCCGGCGGCTGTCGCGCTCGCGCGGGGCGATACCACGGCCGCGCGTCCGGGAACACGAGCCGCCTGGCCCTCGAAGAGCTGGACGAGCGTTGCCGGCGTTCCTTCATCCACGGTCGTGGCATTCCATGCGTCGAGCGCCACGCGTTCGTCGCGCGAGACCAGCGCGATCTGCGACACGTGTGTCTCTGGCGCCGCGACCGCCTGGACGAGCACCGCATGCAAGTGTGTGAGAAAACGCGCCGCCGTTTCCTTGCGGAACAGGTCCGTGCGATAGTGCAGCGTGAAGCGAATGCCGTCTTCCCTGTCGGCCGCGAGCAGCGTGAGGTCGAACTTGGACGATTCGCTCTCGAAGCCAAGTCCGCTCAGGGCGAGGTCACCCAGGCGGAGGTCGCCGGTGGCCATGTCGTGCATGGTGAGGACCACCTGCACGAGTGGCGTGGGATTGAGTCGCTCCTGCCCTTCGCGCAGCTCGAACACGAGCTTCTCGAGCGGAATCTCCTGATGTTCGTATGCGCCAAGTGCTGTCTCGCGCATGCGCGTGAGCAGCCCCGAGAATGTCGGGTCGTCGGCGAACTCGCCGCGCAGGACGAGTGTATTGGCGAAGTAGCCGATGACATGTTCCATCTCGGTCATGCCTCGCCCCACGATGGGCGAACCGCTCACGATGGTGTCCTGACCCGTCCACCGGTGCAGCACCGTCTGATACGCGGTCAGCAGCACCATGTACAAGGTGGCGTCGTGCTTCTGGGCGAGCGCGCGCACTCCCGCGGCAAGTTCCGGCGAGAGCGCGAGTGATTGCTGCGCCCCTTCAAAACTCGGATGCGCGGGCCGAGGAAAGTCGGTAGGCAACTCGAGTTCGTGCGGTGCGTCGCCCAGGACGCCGCGCCAGTAGTCGAGCAAGAGTTGCAGGGCTGGCCCGCTGAGTTGCTCCCGCTGCCACAGTGCGAAGTCCGCATACTGAATGGGCAAGGTGGACAGCGCCGGCGTCTCGCCACGACGGAACGCCTCATAGTACACGCCGAGTTCGCGGAACATGATGCTGCGCGACCAGCCGTCCAGGACGATGTGGTGCGACGCAAGCGCGAGCACGTGGTCATCGTCCGCGATGCGCACGAGCGTGGCCCGGAGCAGCAGGTCCTTGGTCAGGTCGAACGGCGTGCGCAGCGCCTCACGCGCCGCCGCGATGGCTTCGCTCTCGCGCGTAGCGCCCGGGCGGTTGCTCACGTCGACAACGCTCAGGGAAACCGCACGCGGATTGGCGATGTGCTGCACCGGCTGGTCGCCCTCGAACCCGTACGTGGTACGCAGGATCTCGTGACGTGCCACCAGCGCATCCAGGGCGCGCTGCAATGCCGCAACGTCCAGTGGACCGCGGACGCGCCGAGCGAGACCACTGTTGTAGGCCGTCATGCCGGGGCTGGCCCGGTCGAGCAACCAGAGCAACTCCTGCGCATACGAGAGTGGCAGCACCGCTGGGCGCGGGCCGGCTACGATGCCCGTCGCGTCGCGCGCGCCAATGCCCTCGTCCGCCAGCATCTGGTCCAGCAGCTCGAGCTTCTCGTCAGAGAAGTCGGCGAGAAAGTCGCTATCGTGTCCGTCTGTCATGCGATGTCCTGTGTCGTACGATGCGATGATCTCGTGGAAGGAAGATCACGCGCGGGAGTTGTCTCGAGCTTGAGTACCATGCGGGCGATCTGTTCCGTGAGGCCCGGCTTGCTTTCGCGGGCCGCCAGCGCCACGGCAAACTCGCGAATACGGGGATGCTCGAAGAGAAGACGAACAGGCACGGTGCAACGAAAGATTTTCCCTGTCCTGGCCGCCAACTGGGTGGCCAGCAACGAATGCCCGCCCATGTCGAAGAAGCTGTCGGTCACGCCCACTCGGGGCCGCTTGAGCGTGGACCGCCACAGCGCGAGGAGCGCCGCCTCGATGGGGCCCTCAGCCGCCACTGGCCCGGCAGCGTCATCAGGCGACTCGAGGGCGAGCACCAGCAATGCTGCACGGTCCAGCTTGCCGTTGGGGGTGAGCGGAACGGCAGCAATCTGGGTGATCGTTGCCGGAACCATGTAGTCGGGAAGGCGGGTCCGTAGCCCACTCCGTAGCTGTGCCGCGACGATGGGCGCAGATTCCGGTACCACGAACGCCGCAAGCTGGCGACCGAGCTCGGCATCGTCACGCGCGATGACGACGGCGTCGCGAACTCCCGGCTCGGCGCGCAGGGCCGCCGCAACCTCACCCATTTCCACGCGAAAGCCCCGCACCTTCACCTGCGCGTCGGCGCGACCCACAAGCACGACGGCGCCATCCGGAAGGAATCGGCCCAGGTCGCCAGTGCGGTAGACGCGGTCGCTCGTGTCGCGAGTGGCGCCATTCACGGCAAACCGCTCGGCGCCCTCGGCATCGTTCAGGTAACCGAGAGCGATGTGCGGACTGCGAATGGCCACCTCACCCAACTCGCCCACACCTGCAAGCGCCCCGCTCCGCGTGAGCACCAGCAGTTGAGTACCCGGCACGCCGCGCCCCGCCGGCAGGACGTCGAACGCGCCGACCGGCTTGTCCGCTGCGCCGTATTCCGGCAGCGCGATGACCAGATAGCCGAGCGCCTGCTGCGTTTCCGTGGCGCCGTATTGATTGACCATGCGCACGCGCGGCGCGGCGCGGCGAAGGCGCGACACATCACTCCAATGCAGCGCGTCACCGACGAAGAACGCCCACCGCAATGGCGGCTCGCTCGTTGCTCCGCGAGACGCAGCGAGCAACTGCGTCATGCCCGGCGTCAGGTGGCTGATGGTGATGGCGTTGTCCGACATCCACAATGCCAGTCGCTCGCCATCCAGCAGCACGTCGGATGGCGGCACGCAGATCGTGGCGCCAATCTGGATGGGCACCAGGATGTCTCGATGCAGCGGGTCGTGCGAGAGGCCTGACAGGACGCTGAATCGATCGTTCGCTGACAGGCCGAACTCCGCCACGCGCCACGGAACGAAGTGCGTCAGCGAGCCGTGTCGACCACGAATTCCCTTCGGTGTGCCCGATGTACCCGACGTGAATGCAACGTATGCGAGATCGTCCGCGCCAACTGGCGCCTCCACCACTGGCAGGTGCTGGCCTACCGCACTGGCGCGAACGCCAGCGGGAGTGTTGGCGACAACCAACACGGGCGTATTGCCGATGGCCGCGCGCAAGGCATCGGGGAGTGTGCCGGCACTCTCCACGTGAAGGATGGCCGAGGGCTGAGCGACGGTGATGTACTGCGCGATGCGCGAATCGGGATACGCCGAGTCGAGCACGAGAAACGCGCCGCCACTTCGCATTGCGCCAACAAGCGCAGGAACGATCGCGGCTGAGCGGTCGGCGAACACACCAATCACGTCACCGCGCTGCACCCCTGCCGCCTGGAGCGCGGCCGCAATGCGGCCGGTCGCGTCGTCGAGTTCCGCATAGCTCCACGCTCCGCGCTCGTCCACGATGGCCGACGCCTCGGGGGTCGCCTTCGCTTGCGCGGTGAGCCGCTCGTACACCGAGCCGTACCAGGTGGCGTCGAGGGGCGCCGACGGTTCGGGCAAGAGCGCCGCGGCGTCTACGGTAAGGAGCGAATGCGCGTATACAGGGGTAGCTGGCGCATCAACGCATGCGGTGAGGAGCGCCACGTACTGGCGCAGCATCTCCGCAATCCGCACCTCATCAAACAAACCCGCGTCGTACGCGATGACGAGGCGCATGCCGAGCTCGCCGCCGTCAGCCGCGTACATGGTGAGGTCGAACTTGGACGTGACCGCGATGTCATCCGGCATGGCCACGACGGCTCCCAGCGCGTCGCTCTGCGCGCTGGGAAAGTTCATCATGTTGAACAACACCTGAAAAATCGGCGCATGCGTGAGCGAACGCTCGGGCCGGAGCGCCTGCACCAGTCGCTCGAACGGAAGCGATTGGTGTTCGAATGCGCTCAGCGCCGCTGAGCGCGTGGCGCCGAGCAATTGCTCGAACGTGGACGACGGCGCCATGCCGAGCCGCAGGGGCACAGTATTGATGAAGCAGCCGACGATCTGCTCTTCCTCCGGCGACATGCGACCGCTGACGGGTGTTCCAACCACGACGTCATCCTGGCCGGCAAGTCGTCCGAGCAATACCTGGAACGTGGTGAGCAGCGACATGAACACCGTCGCGCCGCCGCGTTGCGACGCGGCGCGCACGCGCGATGCCAATGCCGGTTCCAGCATGACGGAGATGCGGGCCGAGCGTTCGCCACGTGCCGTGGTGCGCGGCCGGTCCGTCGGCAATTCGAGCAGCGGTGGCGCGCCGGCAAGGTGGTTGCGCCAATAGTCGAGGCTTTGTTCCGCGACCGACTCCTGCGCCGGCAGGCGCAGCCACTCGGCGTAGTCACCGTAGTCCGGCGCCGCGGCGCGGGCGTTCGTTGCGCCACCGGCGTACGACTGCGCGAGCTCGCTCAACAGTTGCCGCGTGCTCCAGCCGTCGGCGATGATGTGGTGCATCACCATGTGCAGCATGTCGCCGTCGAGCGTCCGCACCACATGGAATCGCGCCAACGGCGCGTGCGCCAGATCATAGGGGTACAGCCGCTCCGCGTTGGTGATCGCCGTGGCGCGTGTTCGCGACTCGTCGGCCGCCAGCGCGCGCAGATCGGTGACCACGAGTACCGGCTCGACATCGGAAGCCATGTGCTGCTCGGCGATGCCGTCCACAGCGATCACCGACGTCCGCAATGATTCGTGACGTGCGTGCGCTGTTCGAAGGGCATCGCGAAGGCGCGGCTCGTCAACGTCGTCGCGAAGCGACAACGCAACGTGCACGTTGAAACGGCCACACGATTCACTGCCCTCGATCTGCTCACCGATCCAGAATCGTTCTTGCACCGGCGTGAGTGGAGCGCGGTCACGATGCGCCCGAACCGGAATGCCGTTGGCAATGCCTTGTTTGCCCGGCGTCTGATGCGACACCATTGCGGCGAGTGCGGCCACGGTGCGCGCCTCGAACAGGGCGCCGATGTTCAAGCGAACGGGCAGTACTGTGGCCAGGCGTGCGAGGATCCGAATGGCGAGGAGCGAATGCCCGCCCAGCACGAAGAAATCGTCTTCGGCACCAACGCGCTCCACTTGAAGCACGTCGGCCCAGACGCTCGCGATCTGCGCCTCGAGAGGCGTGCGCGGCGCGATGAACACCGTTTCCTCGATCGTCGCATCATCCGGAACCGGCAACGCCAGGCGACTCACCTTGCCCGCGGGGGTGAGCGGCATGCTGTCGAGCACCATGAGCCGCGTGGGCACCATGTATTCGGGCAATGCGCGCCGCATGCGATCGAAGAGCTGTGCGCGGATCTCGCGCTCGTCATTCGCCTGCGCCTCGTCCGACACCACAACGTAGGCAACGAGGCGAGGATCGGTCGTGTCGTCGCGGCGGACAATCACGACCGCCTGCTTCACGAACTCCGAACCCGCCAACACCGCCTCGATTTCGCCGAGCTCGATGCGATGACCGCGTACCTTGACCTGCTCATCGATGCGGCCGGCGTACTCGATGGTACCGTCGGCCGTGCGCCGCGCGAGATCGCCCGTGCGGTACATGCGTGCGTCGGCGTGCGCGGAGAATGGATCCAGCACGAACTTCTCCGCGGTCAACTCCGCGCGATTCATGTATCCGTGCGCCAACCCCAGGCCGCCGATGCACAGTTCGCCGCGTACTCCAATGGGGACCAACTGTCGCGTGCGATCCACGATGTAGATGCTCGTGTTCGCGATCGGCCGGCCCACCGGCACGGCAACGGAGGCCCAGGGCCCAACCGGCGCGTTCCACGACGTGGAATACACCGTAGTCTCCGTTGGGCCGTAGAGATTGGTGACCGGCAGATCCGGGCAGATGTCGCGCAGTGATCCGAGCAGTTCGCCCGGCAACGCCTCACCGCCGAAGAACAGGTGACGCAGGCTATTCAACACATCAGCGACGTCTGCGCCCGGCAGCTCGAACAACATGCGCAACTGTACCGGTACGAGCTGGAGCACAGAAACGCGATGGAGCGCGAGCGCACGCAGCAGGTACTCCGGATCCTGATGTCCTCCTGGCCGGGCGAGTACCATGCGCGCACCGGAAATCAGCGGGAGAAAGAATTCCCAGATGCACGCATCAAAACTGGCGGGCGCCTTTTGCAACACGGCGTCATCGCCCGACAGTGGATACGTCTCCTGCATCCAGCTCACGTAGTTGACCACCGCACGGTGCGGGATCATCACGCCCTTCGGTCGTCCTGTCGAGCCGGACGTATAGATGACGTAGGCAAGGTCGGTCGTCGCCGGCTCCACGGCATTCGATGCAAACTCGGCTGACGTCTCCCCCACCACGTCACTATCGGCATCGAGGTCGATGAGGGGCGTGGTTGCGCCGGCGAGCGCGAGGAACGCCCGCGCGCGCTCGATGGTGGCGCCGTGCACAAGCATCACTGGCGCGCCGGAATCCTCCAGCATGAAGGCGAGGCGGTCCGGCGGATACGAAGGATCGAACGGCACATAGTGCGATCCGGCGATCATCGCGGCCAGCATGCCGATCACCAGTTCAGGAGAACGTTCCGCGCACACACCCACGCCGCGGCCGGGCTTCGCGCCGGCTTCGCGCAGGCGCACAGCCAGACGTTGCGACCGCACGACCAGTTCAGCGAAGGTCAGCCGATGTACGCGCCCGTCATCGTCCTCCCATTCCAGCGCGGGTGCATCCGGCGTTCGTCCCGCTTGCGCGATGATCAAGCCGTGCAGCGTTGCGGTATCGTCGCGCTCGCGAAACGTGTCGTTCCACTCCCGAGCCAATACCTCCTGCTCGGCGGCGGGCAGCAACGGCAGCGCCGACACGCGGCGCGTGGGATCGTCGGCAACGCCGCGCAGCAGCGTCACCACATGCGTCAGCATGCGCTCGACACTCTCGGCCGAGTAGAGATCGGCACGCACGTTCAGCGCGAGTTGCAGATCACCGTCGGGGCGAAGTCCCGCATCGAGCACCAGATCGAGCTTTGCCCAACCGGTCTCGAACGCCATCGGCTCTACCATCACACCATCAAGCGAGAACTCAATCGGGTTCT
Source organism: bacterium (assembly GCA_040003455.1). GTDB lineage: Bacteria > Gemmatimonadota > Gemmatimonadetes > Gemmatimonadales > Gemmatimonadaceae > AG11. The sequence continues at coordinate 9,016 of JBDUCM010000030.1, read as the reverse complement.
GGTCGTGCAGCGTGAACAGCGACTGGAAGATGGGCGCGTGTCCGGCAAACCGGCCGCGCTGGACTTCGAGTGCCAGCACCTCGAAGGGAACGTCCTGTCGGTCGTATGCTTCGAGACACGCCGTACGAACGCGGGACACGAGGTCGACGAACGAAGGATCGTCCTCGAGCGAGACGCGAATGGGGAGCGTGTTGCCGAGGTAGCCGATAAGCCCTTCGAGGTCGGGCTGCGACCGTCCCGCCACAGGAATGCCGATGACCTGTTCGCCCTGCCCCGTGTACCGGTGCAGCAACGTGGCATGCGCGGCCAGCAGCACCATGAACAGCGATGCGCCCTGTGCGGCGGCCGCCTGTTCGAGTGCCTTCAATACGGCGCGTTCCACCACCGCGCCGCGCCGCAGGCCCGCGAAGCCCGGTGCCACAGGACGCGGAAAGTCTGTTGGAAGCTCGAGGGACGCTGGTGCGCCATCGAGCTTCTCGCGCCAATACGCAAGCTGCGCGGTGGCCGCGTCCTGACCCAATCGCTGCTGTTGCCACGCCGCGTAGTCGCCATACTGGATGGACATTGGCGGCAGTTGAGCGGCGCGCTGGGCACGCGCTGCTGCATAGAGCTCGGCCAATTCGCGGAACATCACGTTGCGCGACCATCCGTCCGACGCGATGTGATGCGACACCAGCAGCAACACGTGCGAGTCGTCGGCAAGTCGCAGCAACTCTGCGCGCAACAAGAGGTCGGAGCCCAGGTCGAAGGGAACGCGCGACGCCTCGCCCAGCAATTGTGCGATCGTGTCGGCCCGCGTGTCTGCCGGCAGATCGCCAACGTCACGCACCACGAACGGCACCGGCCGCGGTTCGTCGATGCATTGCCGCGCATCGTCGCCCGCGAGCTCGATGCGTGTCCTGAAGATTTCGTGACGCGCCACGAGTCCATCGAGCGCGGCACGCAGCGCGGGTACGTCCAGCGCGCCTCGCAGGTGGAACGCGCGCGGCGCATTGTACGCGAAGAGGCCCGGCGTAGCCTGTGTGAGCAACCACAGGAATCGCTGAACAGCGCTCAGCGGAGCAATGGTGCTATCGGCACGGCGCGGAATGCCCTGCTCACGCTGCGTGCGCGCGCGCAACAACTGCTCGATCAGCGCACGCCGTTCAGGCGAGAGCTGCGCGAGCTTGGCGCGTACGTCGTCGGGCGGGATCGCGCCGTCTGCCGTCACGTTCCGTCGCTTCCCAGGAGCTTGGCGACTTCGGCGTCGCTGAGACCTTCCACTGCGGCCAGTGCCTCACGCATTGCCAGGTCCGCCTCCACCGGCGCCCGTTCGGCGTCGATGATGGCGGCGACTTTCTCCACCGTTGGTGTCTCGAACAGCGTGCGCAACGCGAGGCGCACGCCGAGTTCCTTGCTGATGCGACCGAGCACCCGAATGGCCAGGAGTGAGTGGCCACCGAGTTCGAGAAAGCTGTCGGTGATGCCCACGCGTTCCTTCTTCAAGACATCGCGCCAGATACGTGCGACGATTTCTTCCGTGGCCGTGCGCGGCGCCACGTAGGAGTCCTGCGCGTCCTGTGCGACGGCGCCGGGCACCGGCAACGCGCGAATGTCCAGCTTGCCGTTGGCCGTGAGCGGCAACGCATCAATCAGCACAACCGCGCTCGGCACCATGTAGTCCGGCAACTGCGCACCAAGCCACTCGCCCAGCTTCTCGGTGGTGGGCCGGTCACCATGCGAGACGGCGTATCCGGCGGATTTGGCCACGGCGTATGCAACGAGCCGCTGCGAGCCGTCGTCTTCCGTGCGCAACAGCACCACGGCCTGCGCCACACCGGGATGGCCACGCAACACCTGCTCCACCTCGCCCAGTTCCACGCGATAACCGCGCACCTTCACCTGACTGTCGCCGCGGCCCAGGAATTCGATGACGCCATTCGCAAGCCGGCGCGTGGTGTCACCAGACCGATAGACGCGTTCCCCACGGAACGTCACGAACTTCTCGGCGGTGAGGTCATCGCGGTGCATGTATCCGCGCGTCACACCCTCGCCGCCCACCCAGAGCTCACCCGATACGCCCACGGGCAATTCCACGCCGTGACGATCAACCACATAGGTGCGCGTATTTGCCAAAGGTCGTCCGAGCGGCACGGTCTGCGCGCCCAGCGCACGCACCTCCTCCAATGACGCTGTCGTTGCTTCGAACGTGCAGACGCCGATAGTCGTTTCGGTTGGCCCGTAGTGATTGAGCAGCCGGCACTTTCCGGCAGCGAGCAGCTCGCGCGCCAACTCCGGCCGCAGCGCCTCGCCTCCCGTGATCACCCATGCGCGCGGCAACACGGCGGCCAGGTCCGCGCCATGCTTCCCTGCCGTAAGCGCGGCGAGATGATTGGGGGTGATCTTGATTGCGTCCAGTTCATGGACAGCGGCGTACTCTGCGAAGCGCGACGGATCCGTTGTGACGTCCTTCGCAAACACGTGCAACGTTCCGCCCGCGAGCAGCGCGCTGAACAGACTCGTGTTGCCAAGGTCGGCGGCGAGTGTGGACACCATGCCGAAGCGCATTCCGTCGAGTGCGGCAAAGCCATCGCCAGCGCGATCCGCAGGCACCTCGCCCATGGCCCGACTGACACCACGCGCGTAGTTCACGACGTTCGCATGCGTAACCGCAACGCCCTTTGGCGTTCCGGTGGAGCCGGACGTGTACAGCACGTACGCCAGGTCGGCCGGTGCTGGTGACGGCTCGACGTTGGTATCCGGCAGCGCCGTGAGTGCGACACTCGTCGCGTCGCTGTCGAGCGAGACGGCGCTCACGGACGCGGGCAGTCTGTCGGCAAGCTGCTGCGCCGTGACCACAAGCTTCGCGCCGCACTCCGTCAACTGCTGCGCGATGCGCGCCGATGGTGCGTCAACGGACAGTGGAACGTACGCGCCACCGGCCTTGAGAATGCCGAGCAGGCCGATCACCGCATCCACGCTGCGATCGAGCAACAGGCCAACCGGCGTGTTCGAGACGAGGCCCATGGCGAGCAGGTGACGCGCGAGTTGATTGGCGCGCACATTCACTTCCGCGTACGAAAGTGGCAAGGTACCCGCCACACTACCCGACGCGGTGGCACTCGGGCGCGGACCGACCACGGCCACGCGATTGGGCACACGCGCCGCCTGCGCCTCGAAGAGCTGGGTGATTGTCGCCGGAGGACCAAGGTCCACACTGGTGCTGTTCCACGCTTTCAGTTGATCGCGCTCGGCAGCCGACAACATCTGGAGCTCTGCGAGCCGCGTGTCCGGTGCGCTGATTGCCGACTCGACTATGCCCCGGAAGTGTTCGAGAAAGCGTGCGGCATACCCTTCGCTGAACAGGTCCGCACGGTAGGCCAGCCGCAAGCGAACGCCGTCCGCCTGTTTGCTGAAGAGCAGCGTGAGATCGAATTTCGTGTTGCCCTCGTCCGATTCGATGCTCTCCACGGCGATACCATCGAAGTCGAGGGTCGCCGGGATGGTCTCTTCCATCGTGAGCACCACGCGGAACAACGGCGCAAGCCGGTTCTCGCCGTCCTTGCGAAGCTCCAGAAATATCTGCTCCTGCGGCACCTCGGAATGCTCGTACGCATCAAGGCTGCTCTCACGCACGCGGTCGAGCAGTTCACGAAACGTGGGGTTTCCACTCACGTCGGTGCGGAGCACCATCGTGTTCGCGAAGTAGCCGATCAACCCTTCCGTTTCGCTCTGGGTGCGGCCGGCAATGGGCGAACCGACGGTGATGTCGTCCTGTCCGGTGTACCGGTGCAGCACCGTGGCGTAGGTCGCGAGCATCACCATGTAGAAGGTGACGTCGTTGTCCTGCGCGAGCGATGTGAGCTTCTCCACCAGGTCGATGGGCAACGTCATCACGCGCAATGCGCCACGGAATCCCGGCGTGCCCGCGGGACGATAGTCCGTGGGCAGCGCGAGTTCCGGAATGGAGCCTGAAAGCTGCTTGCGCCAATAGGCCAGCGACTCGGCCAACGATTGATCGTGCGCCGGGCTCCGTTCCCAGGTGGCGTAGTCGGCGAACTGGATTGGCAACGGCGCAAGTGCGGGCTCGGCGCCGCGGCGAAACGCGGCGTACATCGCCGACAATTCCTTGAACATCACGCTGCGCGACCAGCCGTCCGACGCGATGTGGTGCGAGCCAAGGCAGAGGACGTGATCGTCGTCCGCGAGCTTGATCAACGCGACGCGGAGCATCAGGTCACTGGAAAGGTCAAACGCGGCAGCGGAATAGCCTGCCGCCAATCGCAGCATCTCCGCTTCCCGCTCAGCCGACGGCCGCGACGAAAGGTCGTCGAGCGACATCGGCACACCGGACCACGCCTGTATTTCCTGGTACGCCGCGCCCTCGGATCCACGAAACACGCTGCGAAGAATCTCGTGCCGCTCAACCAGTGCGCCGAGTGCCCGCTGTAGGGCATCGCGATCGAGGGCGCCACGGAGCCGGAGGACGCGCGGAACGTTCCACGCGGTCAATCCCGGCGAGGCGCGATCCATCAGCCACAGTAGTTCCTGACCATACGAGAGGGGCGCCGGCCCCTTCCCGCTGCGGCGAGGAATCTCCTGATGCTCCATCGAATCGGACGTCGAAGTACGGTCGGTCATAGACTGCTCAAACTCCAGTGGTCGCCAAGCCTGCCGCTTGCCGTGCCTGCTCGACGAGCGGCGCGAGTTGCTCGATGGTTGGTGCGTCGAACAGCGCGCGCAGGGGCAGACGAACTCCCAAGGTGCGGCTGATCTTGCCAAGAATCCGGATGGCCAGTAGCGAATGCCCGCCGAGCTTCAGGAAATCATCCGTCACGCCGACGCGCTCCACCTTGAGCACCTCCTTCCAGATATCCGCCAGCTTCGCTTCGGTATCGGTGCGCGGCACGACGTTCGATGCCTTCGCGCGAGAGACCTCCGGGCTGGGCAGGGCGGCGCGATCAAGCTTGCCGTTTGCCGTGAGCGGAATCCGGTCGATCAGCATGATCGTGGACGGAAGGGCGTACTCGGGCAGTTGGGTGCTTGCGAACGCCAGCAACTTCTCGGACGTCGGCTTCTCGGCGTGTGCCGCCGCGTAGCCGCCGGCCTTTGCCACCACGTACGCAACGAGCGCCGGATCCGAGCCATCGTCTCCAGCGCGAAGGATCACCACGCACTCGGCAACGCCAGGATGGTCGGCCAGGACATGTTGAATTTCGCCAAGCTCCACGCGATAGCCGCGGATCTTCACCTGCTCGTCGGCGCGGCCGAGGAACTCCACCACTCCCGACGGCAGCCAGCGCACTACGTCGCCGGTGCGGTACGACCGCTCGTCGCCCACGCCCGTGAATCGTTCTTCCGTGAGGTCTGGTCTGTTCACGTAACCGGACGCCACTCCTTGTCCGCCCACGTACAGCTCACCGTGAACGCCTATGGGAGCCTCATGTCCTGACTTGTCGATCACGCGCAACCGCACGTTCGCCAGCGGTCGTCCAATCGGCACCGTCTGTGCGCCCTCGCGTTTCACCGTCGCGAGCGAGTCGGCAGTGACTTCCAGCGTCGTGCAGCCCACCGTCGTTTCCGTTGGGCCGTAGTGATTGAGCACGCGCGGACCCTTTGAGCCAAGGAGCCGCTCTGCGAATTCCAGTGTGAGCGGCTCACCACCGGTCACGATCCACTTTCGTGGCAGCACGCCCGCGAGGTCATCGCGAATGCGATCACCGGCCAAGGCCCGCAGATGGCCCGGCGTGATCTTCATTACGTCGAGCGGATTGGCCGCCATGTAGTCGGCGAACCGGGATGGATCGGTGGTGGTGGCGTCCGTGAGCACGTGCAATGTGCCCGCACCGCAGAGTGACGCGTAGAGGCTGGTATTTCCAAGATCTGCCGCCAACGTGCTCGCCAAGCCGAAGTGCCAGCCCGCAAGCGCGCTGATTCCGTCGCCGTCGCTTCCAACCGGCACATCAGCCAATACCCGACTCACCGCGCGCGTATAGTGCACGGCGTTGCGATGGGAGACGCGAACGCCCTTGGGCATGCCGGTGGAACCCGACGTGAACAGGATGTATGCGCCGTCGTCTGCTCGCGCCTGCGATGGCACGCGATGGGCAGGCAACGCCGCGAGTTCGTCCGCGTCCGTATCGAGACGCACCAGCACGAGCGCCGGATCCGAAAACAGCACTCGCTGGGCCTCGGTGCCGACGATGACCGTGGCGCCGGCTTCGGCGACCTGTTGCTTGAGTCGCGCCGCTGGCAGTTCTGGCGCGAGGGGCACATAGGCACTGCCCGCCTTGAGGATGCCCACGAGCGCAACAATGGCGTCTACGGAACGCGGCAGGCACAACCCGACCGGAGCGTCCGGACCCGCACCCAGCGCGCGAAGACGATGCGCGAGCTGGTTCGCGCGACGTTCGAGATCGGCGTAGCTGATGGTATCGTCCCCGCACTTCGCGGCGATGGCGCTCGGCGCTCGGTCCACGGCGCCTTCGATGAGCGCCGCCACCGTTACGTCGGTTGGCGCCATGGCCGGTCCCGTGGCCCATGCCGACAGGTCCGCACGCTCCGCCGGCGACAGCAGCGGCAAGTCGTTCAGCCGCTGCTCGGGAGAAGCAATGACACTCTTCAACACCGAGTCGAGGTGGCCGAGCATCCGTTCGGCGGTTTCACCGTTGAACAGATCGGCACGGTACTGCAACAGTGCGCGCAGGCCATCGGGCCGCTCCGCCACGAGCAACAGCAAGTCGAACTTCGCGGTTCCATCCAGCCCCGAATCCAGCTCGACCGACTCTACCTGGAGGTCGCCGCCGGTGGAGATGTCGCCTGGTGCCGGACTCTCCATGGTCAACGTGCACTGGAACAGTGGCGCGGGACCGAGTGCGCGGTCGCGCCGCAACTCCATGACGAGTTTCTCGAGCGGAATGTCCTGATGCTCCAGCGCGCCGAGCCAGGTGTCGCGAACCCGGCCTACCAGCTCGGTGAACGTGGGGTTGCCCGAGCAGTCGACTCGCAGCACCAGCGTGTTCGCGAAATATCCGACGATCTTCTCGGTTCGTTCGCGCGTGCGGCCCGCCGCGGGTGAACCGATGACGATGTCGTCGATGCCCGAGTAGCGATGCAGGAGCGACACGTACGCTGCTGCCATCATCGTGTAGACGGTGGCACCGCACTTTCTGGCCGTTTCGCGCAGTTGCTCCAGCGTGTCTTGCGGGAGCACGATGGTGCGCTGTCCCCCGTCGAAACTTGGCCGCGCGGGTCGGGGCCGATCGGTAGGCAGGGGCAGTTCATCCGGTGTGCCGTCAAGGCGCGTGCGCCAGTAGTCCATGAGCCGCTGGAGCACCGCGCCGCTGAGCTGATCTCGTTGCCACTCCGCAAAATCGGCGAAGGTGATCGGGATGTCCGCCAGAGCCGGCGCCTCGCCGCGGACGAGCGCACCATAGGTGGTGGCCAGTTCTCGCACGAGAATGTCGAACGACCAGCCATCGAGGGCGACGTGATGGCCAACCAGGAACAGGTAGTGCTCGTCGTCAGACAGCTCCGGGAGTACCACGCGAAGCTGCGGTTCGATCGCCATGTCGAACGGCTTGCGAGAAACCGTCGCAAACAGGTCACGAATGGCCGCCGCGTGATCAACCGGCTGCACGGAACGCAGGTTGACGTGTTCAATGGCGATGGTCATGGACGGATGCACGATCTGTCGCGGCTCACGATCGCTCGCCTCGAACGTGGTGCGCAGCGCATCGTGCCGAGCCACCAGGATGTCCAGCGCGCGCTGGAGGAGCGCAGTGTCCAGCTTGCCGCTCAACCGCAACACGCGTCCTGCGTGATAGGCAGAGAGGCCCGGTGCCGCACGATCGAGCATCCACAGCAGCTCCTGCGCAAATGACGCAGGTGCTGGTCCACTACCGGCCGGCCGCTTCGGAATGGGCGCCCAGGTAGGCGGAGCCACGCTCGCCTTGGCGCGCAGTTTCTCGAGCAGCGCGCGCTTCGCGGGCGAGAGTTCGCCAATCCGGTCTTTCATTCCTTCCGAAAGACCGGCGTTGTTCACATCGTCCTGGGCCATGAGTGGGGCTCGTGATTCAGGTTCAGGGGTCGAGAAGCCGCATCGCTTCTTCGTCAGAAACGGAGTCGAGTTGCGCCAGCAGCCGCTCGAGTTCCGCTTGTTCATCGTCTTGGTCCAGCGACGCAGCCAATCCAGCCACGGTCCGCCCGTCGAACAACAACCGAAGGGACAGGGACCGCATCAACTGGCTGCTCAGCCGCGCCAGAATGCGCATGCCCAGCAGTGAGTGGCCACCAAGCTCGAAGAAGTCGTCGTCCACGCTGACTTTCTCTTGCCCTAGCACTTCCGCCCACACCGTCGCGACCATGACCTCCATGGGCGTGCGTGGCGCGATGAAATCCCGCGCCCCCTTGAGATTTGTGGGGGCGGGCAACGCGGCACGATCCAGCTTCCCATTCGCATTCAACGGCATGGCCTCGAGTACCATCACCACGCTCGGCACCATGTACTCCGGTAAAATATCACGGAGCACCTCCTTCAGCGCTTGCGGTTGAAGGGAATCTGCGGGGGTTCCCCGCGAGGGCACGACGTAGGCGATCAGGCGGCCGTCGCGTTCCACCACGACGCACTCGCCCACCCCGGAAGCGGCCCCCAGAGCCGTCTCGATCTCGCCCAGTTCGACGCGGAAGCCGCGCACCTTTACCTGGTGGTCGATCCGGCCCAGAAACTCCAGCGTGCCGTCGCCCCGCCAGCGCGCCAGATCGCCGGTGCGGTACATCGCGTCCCCCGCCCGGAATGGGTCCGCAACGAACCGCGCCGCTGTCAGCTCCGCCTGGTGCAGATATCCTGCCCCTACCCCGCGTCCCGCAATACACAGCTCCCCAGGCACCCCAATGGGGACAGGATTGACGCCCCCAGTCCGCCCGACGATATAGACACGATCGTTGGCGATGGGGCGCCCGATCGGGACGATGCCCCCTGGAAACGGCGCCGGCAGCGGCCACATCGTCGCATACACCGCGCACTCCGTGGGCCCGT
>JBDUCM010000128.1:0-14763 GCA_040003455.1 bacterium | reverse complement strand
ACATGGAGCTCGCGTTCTTCGAGATGACGATGGCCGACAACTACTGCAATGGCATCCCGCTCGGCCATACGCTCGCCGGCGTCCAGACGAACGGGGCGCCAGTAACGATTGCGCAGGCGTATGACAGCGCCAATGCACACCTCGATACCGCCATCGCGATGAGCGGCGGTGCCGATGCCGGCAGTGTCTACATCAATCGCGCAGCGCGGGTCTTCAAGGCGCGTGTGTTAATCGCGAAGGACAAGGCCAACGCGCCCGCAGCCGCGGCCCTCGTGGCGGCCGTCCCGACGGGCTACCAGTATCTGATGACGTTCTCGTCGATTGCCGGTGCCAATGGCATGTGGACGCTGAACAACTCCACGGCGCGCATCAGTGTGGCGGACAGCTTCGATGCCACGGGCACCATCAAGAATGCGTTGCCATTCGCGTCGTCCAACGATCCTCGTGTACCGGCGGTCAACGGCGCGGTGGCGAATCCGGTGGTCAATCCGGAGGATGCGGTTACGAAGCCATTCTACGTGAGCCTGCTGTACAAGGGACAGTATGATCCGCTCGTGCTTGCGTCCGGCATCGACGCACGGATGTACGAGGCCGAGGCCAAGCTCCAGGGTGGCGATATTCCGGGGATGATGACGATCCTCAACGCGGCTCGCGCGGCGAGTCCGACGATCGGCATCGTGAAGGTTGCCGCCATGGCACCGATCGCCACGACACCAGCAGACGCCAACGCCGCGACGTCACTGCTCTTCCGCGAGAAGGCATTCTGGACGTTCGGGCGTGGCCAGCGGTTGCCGGACCTGCGCCGGTTGATTCGTCAATACGGGCGGACGCAGGACAACGTGTTCCCGGTTGGTCCCTACTTCAAGGGCGGCACGTACGGAGCGGACGTCAACTATCCGATTCCGTCGCAGGAACAGGTGAATCCACTGTTCTCTGCGTGCATCGATCGGAAAGCGTAAGCTCTGATCATTTTCACACAAAGCGGCCCGCGTCACGAAAGTGGCGCGGGCCGTTTTGCGTTGGCCGACTCGTGTTCGGGCGGGTACAGCGAGACATCTTTGGGCGCAGTGTTCCGTTGCGCGGGTCCGTGAGGCAGTTTCTGCGACGCGCGGAACGGTCTCGGTCCGGGTGCTCGATGCTTGCCGAGGGTGCCATCTCACATCTTCACGCCCTGCATGACTGATTCCAACGACGCCACCTACGCGCGCCGACTCGGCCTTTTTTCCGGAACCATGCTGGTGGTTGGCGGAATCATTGGCGCGGGGATCTTCCTCAACCCTTCGGCCGTGGCCATCCGCACCGGCTCGCCGGCGTTGACGCTGGCGACGTGGGGGCTCGGTGCCGTGATCGCGCTGCTTGGCGCGTTCATTTTTGCCGAGTTGGGGCGGAGGCGGCCGCAGGTGGGTGGGGGATATGCATACCTGCGCGAGGCGTTTGGCCCGTTGCCGGCGTTCATGTACGGCTGGGCGTTGCTGCTGGCCATTGCCACGGGCGCGATCGCGGCCGTGGCGGTCACCTTCGCCACCTATACCACTCGGCTGCTCGGCCTGCCGCCGGAGATGGTGAAGACGCTGGCCATTTCCGGCGTGGTGCTGCTGTCGGTGGTGAACATGCTCGGCGTGGTACCAGGTGCGGCGTTCCAGAATGTGTTCACGCTGCTCAAGCTGGCCGCGCTGGCAGCGCTGTTGGTGGCGGCGGTGTTCGCGGCACCGGCGGCTGCGCACGTGGCGAAGGCGGCTGCGTCTCCAATGGCATCGCCGACAGGCATTCAGGGAATATTCCTGGCGGTGAGCGCTGCGCTGGTGCCCGTCCTGTTCTCGTTTGGCGGGTGGCAGCAGACCAACTTCGTGGCGGGGGAGATTCGGGACCCCGAACGGACCCTGCCACGCGCGCTGGTACTTGGGGTACTCATTGTGGTGGCCGTCTATCTTGGCGCCAACGTGGCGTACCTGCGTGCGCTCGGCATCGAAGGGTTGGCAACGAGCACGGCACCAGCCGCGGACACGATGGAGATGCTGGCGGGGACGACCGGCCGTACGCTGATAGCGGCGGGCATTGCGGCGTCAACCTTCGGCTTTCTCAATCTCGTGATTCTCGTGTCGCCGCGTGTGTATCAGGCGATGGCGCGAGACGGATTGTTCTTCGCCGGGTTCGCGAAGTTGCATCCGAGGTTTCGCACGCCGGTGAATGCAATCGCGTTTCAGGGAGTGGTTGCGGTGGCGTTGATCGTGCTCGGCACCTACGGGCAACTGCTCGATTGGGTGGTGTTCGCGGACTGGATCTTCTTCGGCACCACGGCCCTCACGTTGGTGGTGTTCCGGCGGCGGGATGCGAAGGCCGGCGTGCCAGAGACGGGCTATCGTGCGCCGTTCTATCCGGTGAGCGTGGCGTTGTTCGTGCTCGCGGCGGCGTACGTGGTATTCGGATCGATTGCCTCGAACCCACTCAACGCGCGGAATGGGTTATTGCTGCTGCTCGCGGGGGTACCGGTCTACCTCTTCTGGAGCCGTCGGCCCAGGCCACTCAGTTAGCAGCGGGCAGGGTAACTCACACAGCCGTCAGTCGTGAGCTATCAGCGGTCAGTGGGCGGGGAGTCAGGGATGACGATTGGAATCAGGTCCCCTTCGGCTGGCCGGCGGCGGCTGCGGCGTCGAGGGCTTCGCGCACCTTGAGGGCGAGCTGCTTGGGTGTGAATGGCTTGGCGAGGAACGGGGTGGCGGGGTCGAGCAGGCCGCCGCGTACAATTTCGTCGCTGTGGCCGGACATGAAGAGCACGGGAGTGCCGGGACGGCGCCGGAGGACTTCCTCGGCCACCTGCGGGCCGAGCATGCCGGGCATCATCACGTCGGTGAGGAGCAGGTCGATGTCGTGGCTCTCGAGGAGCGTCAGGGCAGATGCGCCGTCGCCAGCATCGACGATGGTGTAGCCGTGGAGTTCCAGGGCGCGGCGGGCCACGCGGCGCACCGAGGCCTCGTCTTCCACGAGGAGAATCAATTCGCTGCCGCCGGCGCTGTTCAGGGCGCCGGGGCCGCTGGTTCGCTTGCGCCCCTTGGCGCGAGGGAGGTAGACACTGAACGTGGAGCCCTCTCCCACCTTGCTTTCTACCCAGACGTACCCGCCGCTCTGCTTCACGATGCCGAACACAGTGGCGAGCCCGAGGCCGGTGCCCTGGCCGGGCTCCTTGGTGGTGAAGAAGGGGTCGAAGATGCGGGTCTGCGTCGCGCGGTCCATGCCGGTGCCGTTGTCCACCACGTCCAGCCGCACGTATTGGCCGGGCGCCTCGAGGACGCCCCACAACGAGAACTCGTCGCGCAACTCTGCGTTGGCGGTGCGAATTGTCACGCTGCCGCTGTCGCGACCGTGAATGGCGTCGCGGGCATTGACCACGAGGTTCAGGATTACCTGTTCGATCTGGCCTGGGTCGGCGAGAACCTCGTTGAGGCGGGGGTCGAGCTCCAGCGTGAGTTGTCCGTCTTCTCGTAGCAGCAGCCGCAGCATGCGTTCCAGGTCGTGCACGCGGGCATTCAGGTCGAGCGACTCGGGGCGCAGCAACTGACGGCGGCTGAAGGCGAGCAGCTGAGCGGTGAGCGACGCGGCGCGGTCGGCCGCCTTGTTGATCTCGCCGAGGAATTCTGTGGCCTGATCGCTCTCGTCGAGCGTCATCTGGAGCAGCGTTGTGAAGCCCTTGATGGCGGTGAGCAGGTTGTTGAAGTCGTGCGCCACGCCGCCCGCCAGGAGGCCAACAGCTTCCATCTTTTGCGCCATGCGCAGTTGCGCCTCGAGCTTCCGGTGCGCGGTGACGTCCGAGATCATGACAATGTTGCCGGATACCGTGCCGAACTGGTCGCGCATGGGAGCCGACGACACCTGGACGTCGAGCACCACGCCGTCCTTCCGGCGACGGCGTGCGGTCTGGGCCTTGATGGACTCGCCGGTGGCCGCACGTTCCGAGAGTGCGGAGAAGGCTTCGCGCTCCTCGTCCGGGACGGTGGGCAGCGACTGCCCCACTACCTCGTCCGCCGTCCATTGGAACATCAGCGCCGCGGCGGGATTCCAGTGCAGCACGCGGTCGGCGTTGTCCGTGACGATGACCGCCAGTGGTGCTTCGTCGATGAGCGTGCGCAGGCGCTCGCTCGTCATCCGGAGTTCGCTCTCTTGCGCGGCGCGCGCCTGTTCGGCGGCGAACTGAGGCGTGACGTCGCGGTAATAGAGCACGATGCCGTCCGGCACGGGCACGACGTCGATCTCCATGGACCGGCCGGAGTAGATCCCCATAGTGGTGAAGTGCGTGGGGACCCGTTCGCGTGCCGAGTTTTCGATGGCGATGCGCGGCGGGGAGTCCTGCTCGAGCAGCAGGAAGTCCCAGACGCTGGCGCCGGGCACCAATCCTGGCTCGTCTCCACCGTCGGTCACGTCACGACGGGCAACCGCGTTGAGGAAGCCGACACGGAGATCGAGGTCGATGAAGACGCAGCCGTCGCGAATGTGCTCCAGCAGCGGTGCCAGCGCTTGTGCCGTTGCGCCGAACACCACCGGAGTCGCCGTCATTGATGCGGAAGCGTCCACGTCAATCATCGAACACCATTCGTCGTCCGAGCCATGCAGCTGTGAGTCCTACAGTTGCTTGCCCGTCTGCGGGCAACTGGTCCCATAAGGCAAGGACCGTACAACTGATCCTGGGAAACCGACGACGGTCGCGAGTCTGGCGCTACCCGCGACTGCCGAAAGTTATCCACCTGCCACAGACTACGCCATTTCGCGACCTGAGATCCTGCTGCCCAGCGATTGCCTCACGGACGACAACGCAATATCTATAGAGGCATCATACAATCGTACGTCGTGGCGATTTATAGCAAATTGCGGCCACGCTAATCCTCTGCTAAAGCGCGAGCCCGGACGCCGTCGCGTTTGGGCTCCTTTTTTGTCGGAGCGGTCATGATCGACGGACATAATTCGTCACGCCACCCGTATCTCCAAGCTCTCCAGTCTCGCGTTTTGGTGTTCGATGGCGCGATGGGCACCAACATCCAGCGTCACAACCCCACCCCCGAGGACTTCGGTGGCAAGGCACTGGAGGGCTGCAACGACAACCTCGTCCTGACCCGACCGGATATCATCCAGTCGATACACGAGTCCTTCCTGGCCGTCGGCTGCGATGTCGTGGAGACATGCACCTTCCAGAGCACCCCGCACCGGCTGCGCGAATGGGGTCTCGAGGACAAGACCCGGGACATCAACGTGCAGGCGGCACGGTTGGCCCGAGCTGCCTGCGACAAGTTCTCGACAGCAGACCGGCCTCGGTTTGTGGCCGGTTCCATCGGTCCTACGGGTATGCTGCCGTCCAGCAGCGACCCGGCGCTTTCCAACATCACGTTTGAGGCGCTGGCGGAGACGTACTACTGGCAGGCGAAGTATCTGGTCGAGGGCGGGGTGGACGTGCTTCTTGTTGAGACCGCTCAAGATATCCTTGAAGTAAAGGCAGCACTCACGGGATTCGAGCGCCTATTTGCCGAGTTGGGACATGATGTCCCGATTCAGACGCAAATTACGCTCGATACGAGCGGGCGGATGCTGCTGGGGACGGACATTGCCAGTGCGCTCACGACGCTGGAAGCGATGCGGGTGGATGTCATCGGCCTGAATTGCTCGACCGGACCTGAGCATATGCGGGAGCCGGTGCGGTTCCTGACGGAACATGCGTCGCTCCCCATTTCGGTGATTCCGAACGCCGGCCTGCCGCTCAACACGGGCACGGGGGAAGCGATTTATCCGCTGGAGCCGATGCCAATGGCGAAGGCGCTTCGCGAGTTCGTGGAGGACTTCGGCGTGCGGATCGTGGGCGGATGCTGCGGCACAACGCCGGAGCATCTCGCAAACATCGTGTCCGAGGTGCATGCCGTTGCGCCCGCGCCGCTGCTGCACCACGCGCGCGAGGCCTTCGTGTCCTCCGCCATGCGCGCCACGGCTTTGCGCCAGGAACCGGCACCGTTGCTGGTGGGGGAGCGCGTGAACTCACAGGGATCGCGCAAGGTGAAACGGCTGCTGCTCGCGGATGACTACGAGGGCATTCTGGAAGTGGCTCGTGACCAGCAGGACAGCGGTGCCCATGTGCTGGACGTCTGCGTGGCCCTGACCGAGCGCGGCGACGAAGCGGAACAGATGGCCAAGGTGGTGAAGCTGCTGTCGATGAGCGTGGAACTGCCGTTGATGATCGACTCCACCGAGGCATCGGTCATTGCCGCGGCACTGGAGCACGTGCCGGGCCGCGCGATCATCAACTCCATCAACATGGAGAATGGCCGCAAGCGCATCGACGACGTGGTGCCGTTGGCCAAGAAGCATGGGGCAGCGCTGGTTGCGCTGACGATTGACCCGGTGGGAATGGCCAAGACGCGCGAACGAAAGCTCGAAGTTGCGAAGGCCATCTACGACATCGTGGTGGGCGAGTATGAGCTAAGCCCATCGGACCTGATCTACGATGCCCTGACGTTCACGCTTGCCACCGGCGACGCGGAGTGGATCGACAGCGCGCACGAGACGATTGAAGGCATCCGTCTCATCAAGCGAGAACTGCCGGGGGTGTTCACGATCCTTGGCGTCTCCAACGTGAGTTTCGGGCTGGATCCCGTTGCTCGGCATGTGCTCAACTCTGTCTTCCTGCATCATTGCGTGGAGGCGGGTCTGGACGCTGCCATCGTGAACCCGGCGCACATCACGCCGTATGCCGAGATCAGTACGGAGCAGCGGGCGTTGGCGGACGACCTGGTGTTCAACAAGCGGATCGATGCGTTGCAGCGGTTCATCGAAGGGTTTGCGACCGCCGAGCAGAAGGATGCGCGTGCCGAAAAGGAAGATCCGACGGCGGGCATGAGTGCGGACGAGCGGGTGCACTGGATGGTGCTGCACCGGAAGAAGGAGGGAGTAGAGGACGCCCTCGACGTGGCCGGTGTGCGCGAGAATCCGGTGCGCGTGCTCAACGACGTGTTGTTGCCTGCGATGAAGGAGGTGGGCGACAAGTTCGGTGCGGGCGAGCTGATTCTTCCCTTCGTGTTGCAGAGTGCGGAAGTGATGAAGAAGGCGGTGAAGCATCTCGAAAGTTTTCTCGAGAAGGCCGAAGGGTACACCAAGGGGAAGGTGGTGCTGGCGACTGTGTACGGCGACGTGCACGACATCGGGAAGTCGCTTGTAAACACCATTCTCTCCAACAACGGCTACACGGTGTTCGACCTGGGCAAGCAGGTGCCGGTGAACACCATCATCGAGAAGGCAATTGAAGTGGGTGCGGACGCCATCGGCCTGTCGGCCTTGCTGGTGAGTACCAGCAAGCAGATGCCCCTGTGCGTGCAGGAGCTGGACAAGCGCGGAATCCATATTCCCGTGCTTATTGGTGGTGCGGCGATCAATCGCCGGTTCGGCCGTCGCGCCATGTTCGTGGAGCCCGAGCGTGCGTACGATTCCGGCGTGTTCTATTGCAAGGACGCCTTCGAGGGGCTGGAGACGATGGATGCCCTTCAGGGCGGCGACCAGCGGCGCAGCGACATCACGGCGAAGCTGATGGCCGACGCGAAGAAGGACGTGTTCCTGCATGGCAACGTGGGCAAGGACGTGCGCAGCGGCAGCGCGGGTGGTGAGCGCAGCGATGTGTCACACGATCATGCCGTGCCGGCGGCGCCGTTCTTCGGAACCAAGGTGCTCGACGACATTCCGCTGGACGAGGTATTCGACCTGCTCGACAAGGACGAGTTGTTCCGGTTGCAGTGGGGAGGCCGCGGGTCCGGCGAGGAGTACGACCGGATGGTCCGCGAGGAATTTGAACCCACGCTCGCGCGAGTGAAGGCAGAGGCTCGGGCAGGTGGCTGGCTTAAACCGCGTGCGGCGTATGGCTACTTCCCCGCGCAGAGTGTCGGGAACGATTTGGTGGTATACGAACCTGCGGCGTACACGCGCGACGGTTCGCTCACGGAATTGGCGCGCTTCCATTTCCCCAGGCAGGAAGGGCGGGAACGATTGTGCATTGCCGATTACTTCCGAGCGAGCACCAGCGGGGATGTGGATGTCGTGGCATTTCAACTGGTAACCGTTGGCGACGAGGCCACGCGCCGCTTTGAATCGCTCCAGGCCGCCGGTGAATACAGCGAGGCGTTCTATTCGCATGGGCTGGCTGTGGAATCGGCGGAGGCGGTCGCCGAATGGATGCATCGTCGCATTCGTCGTGAGCTCGGGATCCCGGGTGGTCGTGGCAAGCGGTATTCGTGGGGGTATGGCGCCTGTCCCGACCTGGAGGACCATGCCCTGCTGTTCAAGCTGCTGCCTGCCGAGCAGTCGCTGGGGATGGAGCTCACGTCGGCGTATCAGTTGATTCCTGAGCAGAGCACGGCAGCGATCCTCGTGCATCATCCGCAAGCCAAGTACTACGCAGTGCGGACGGCCGCCGAAGCACCGTAGTTCTCGCCTTTTCCTTCACGGGTTTTCCTGATGCGTTCCGCAGCGTTGCACCGCCTGATCGACCCCGAGTCACTCGTGCTGTTCGATGGCGCGATGGGGACGATGCTGTACGCGAAGGGTGTGTTCATCAATCAGTGCTATGATGAGCTGAACGTTCGCGCGCCCGATCTCGTGCGCGACGTCCATCGCGCATACGTGAAGGCCGGGGCCGATGTGCTCGAGACGAACAGCTTTGGCGCG
Organism: bacterium; assembly: GCA_040003455.1. Taxonomy (GTDB): domain Bacteria; phylum Gemmatimonadota; class Gemmatimonadetes; order Gemmatimonadales; family Gemmatimonadaceae; genus AG11. The sequence goes on along the minus strand of JBDUCM010000128.1, from coordinate 6,078 downwards.
AACCGCGTCAAGCTCGCGCAGTTCGGTCTTGCGACGCAGGTGCACGAGTTGAACAAGCGTGCGGCGGAGCTTGCCCGCGAGGCCGCCGAGGAGTCGCCCGATGTGCTGGTGGCGGGTGCGGTTGGCCCGCTGGGCGTACGGTTGGAACCGTATGGTTCCACGTCAGCCCAGGAGGCGCGGGCGATCTTTCGGGAGCAGATGGAGGGACTGAAGGCGGGAGGTGCGGACTTTTTCATTCTCGAAACGTTCGGCGACCTGCACGAGATCGAACAGGCCATCGCTGCCGCGCGTGAAGTGGACGCCGACATGCCGGTGATCGCGCAGATGACCATCGGCGTGGATGGCCTCACGCCGTATGGCGCAACGCCGGAGGACGTGGCGACCACGCTCGATCGGTTGGGAGCGGATGTGATCGGGTTGAACTGTTCGGTGGGCCCGCAGACAATTCTCGAGGCAATCGAGAAGATGGTGCCGTTGACGCGCAAGAAGGTGTCTGCGCAGCCCAACGCGGGCATGCCGCGCGACGTGGGTGGGCGCAGCATGTACATGGCCAGCGCCGAGTATATGGCGGAATACGCACGACATCTCGTGCAGGCGGGTGCGCACGCGGTGGGGGGATGCTGCGGCACCACCCCCGACCACATCCAGGCGATGCTGGTAGGTATCCGTCCGCTGAGCCCGCGCTTTGCTCGATCGAGTCAGGTTGCGGTGGGAGATCAGGCAACGTCAGGCGAGAGTGTCCGCGTGGAAGCGCCAGAGGCAACACCGTTGGCGCAGCGTTCGCGATGGGGTGCCAAGATCGCGTCGGGACAGTTCGTGACGTCGGTGGAGATCGTGCCACCACGCGGTGTGGATGCCACGCGCATGCTGGAGGATGTGGGGGCGCTCAAACGCGCCGGGGTGGACGCGGTGAACGTGCCGGATGGTCCGCGGGCCCAGAGCCGCATGGGTGCACTGCTGACGTCATTGCTCATCGAGCAGAAGGTGGGCATTGAGGCAGTGACGCACTATGCGTGTCGCGACCGCAACCTGCTCGGCATGCTGAGTGATTTGTTGGGCGCATCGGCCGTGGGTTTGCGCAACCTGCTGTTGATTACAGGCGACCCGCCGAAGATGGGACCGTACCCAAGCGCGACCGCAGTATTCGATATCGACGCGATCGGGCTCACCAACCTCGTACGCAACCTCAATCACGGTAGGGACCCGGGGAACAACTCCATCGGCAAGGGGACGAGCTTCGTGATTGGCGTTGGGGTGAACCCTGCACCGATTGACCTGGAGCACGAGCTGAAGCGGTTCGCATGGAAGGTGGAGGCTGGAGCAGAATTCGCGGTCACGCAGCCGGTGTTCGACGCGTCACAACTCGAGAATTTCCTGCGGCGGACCGAGGGCGCGCGCATCCCGATCGTTGCCGGCATCTGGCCGCTGGTGAGCGTGCGGAATGCCGAGTTCCTGGCGAATGAAGTGCCGGGTGTGAGCGTGCCGGATGAAGTCATCACGCGCATGCGGCACGCGAGTGCGAAGTCGAAGGAGCACGCCGTGGCAGAGGGCATCGACATCGCGCGCGAGATGCTGGCCCGCGTGCGCGACGCCGTGCAAGGAGTTCAGGTGTCGGCGCCGTTCGGAAAAGTCGAGCTGGCCCTTCAGGTATTCGGAGACACGCTCTAACGCTCGGGGCGTTGGCCGATGTGAAGATGGCGATGGGAAGGGTGAGTTCCCTGCGACGGGCGCGGTGGCGAGGTTTCGTGGCGACCCCTCGCCCGGGCGGGTGAGGGGCGGCATCTTTGCCGATCGTTCCGCCCCTTCCACGGCATCCGCATGAATTCTTCTGCTTTCGTCGCTTCACTCCTTGCGCTTGCAAGCGTGTTCGCGGGATCCACACGCCGGCGCGCAAATACAACTCCGCCAACTCCGGTGGCATCATTTGCCGAGCCGAGCTTGTCGCCCGATCACAAGGAGATTGCATTCGTCTCCGGCGGTGACATCTGGACGGTGCCGTCCAGTGGGGGTGAGGCGCACCTGCTCGTGTCCAATCCAGCCAACGAGAGCCGGCCGAAGTATTCGCCCGATGGAACCCGGCTGGCGTTCGTGTCCACGCGGACGGGCAATGGGGACATCTATGTACTGACCCTCTCCACCGGTGAGCTCAAGCGCATCACCTTCGACGACACGAACGACCAGCTCGATGGTTGGTCGCGGGATGGGGCGTGGTTGTACTTCTCGTCGGCAACGCACGACATCGCCGGCATGAGTGACGTGTGGCGGGTGCGGGCTGATGGGGGAACGCCCATGGCCGTTGCCGCGGATCGGTACGCGGCGGAGTACTGGGCGGCGCCGGCGCCGGACGGCTCGACCATCGCAATTACTGCCAAGGGGGTGCCGTTTGGCCAGTGGTGGCGGCATGGCCACAGCCACATCGACGAAAGCGAGATCTGGCTGGTGCATGACGTGGGACCGGGCGCTGGTGCGGCGCCACGCTATGAGCAGGTGACGACTGGCGGAGCGAAGAGTGGGTGGCCCATGTGGTCCGCGGACGGCGCAGCGCTGTATTTCATGAGCGATCGATCAGGCAATGAGAATCTCTGGACGCGCGCCGCCAAGGGAGGCGACGCGACGCAACTGACGAAGTTCACCGACGGGCGCCTTCTCTGGCCCTCCATTTCGAACGATGGCCAGGCGATCGTATTCGAGCGCGACTTTGCCGTGTGGTCGTACGACGTCGGGACGAAGCAGTCGCACAAGGTGGCGATTGCGCTGCGTGGGGCGCCGTCCGGGCCAGCGGTGGAACATCTGACGCTTACGAATGGGTTCCAGCAGCTCGCCCTGTCGCCGGATGCGAGGAAGGTTGCGTACGTGGTGCGTGGCGAAGTGTTCGCGTCCTCCGCGAAGGATGGCGGCGAGGCGGCGCGCGTGACGATGACGCCGGGTTCGGAAGAGCAGTTGGCGTGGGCGCCTGACAGCAGGAGATTGGCATATGCCAGCGATCGCGATGGCGCGTGGCATCTGTTTCTCCATGACTTCGGCGCGCGGACCGAAACCCAGCTCACACATGGCGCCGAGAATGACGTGACGCCTCGGTGGTCGCCCGACGGGCGGCGTATTGCGTTCGTGCGTGGTGCGAAAGAGCTACATGTACTGGATGTTGCGGCCGGAACGGAGCGGCGCGTGGCATCGGCCTCCCTGAGTCGCCCCCCGTTCGTGGATGAACGCGGCATTGCCTGGTCGCCGGACGGCAGGTGGCTTGCGTACGTGAGTGGCAGCGGGGCGAAGCAATTCACCAACGTGTTCATCGTAGCGGCGGATGGAAGTACGGCGCCGCGACAAGCGAGCTGGTTACCGAACTCCAGTGGCGGCGGGCTCTCGTGGAGTTCGGACGGCACCTTCATCACCCTGTCGTCCGGGCAGCGCACAGAGGACGGGAACGCGGTCCGCATCGATCTCGTTCCTCGTGCGCCGCGATTCCGCGAGGACCAGTTTCGCGAGCTGTTCTCGCAACCGCCAAGCCGGCAACCGGGACCGACCACGCAACAGCCGGGTCCTGGTACGACCGCGCCTGGCCTGCCAGTGACCGCAACTGCGTCCACCGACAGCAGCGCGCGTCGCGACAGCGTGGCCGCGGCGCGCCGAAACACCGCTATCGTGTTCGACGACATCCGACGCAGGGCCAATGTGCTGCCAACGGGCGTTGACGTGCGTTCTGCGGTCCTGAGCCCTGACAACAAGTCGCTGCTGCTGACCGCGGCGGCGGCGGGGCAAACGAATCTCTATACGTATTCGCTGGATGACCTTGCGAGTGACAATGCGGTGGCGCGCCAGTTGACGAGCACGGCAGGATTCAAGAGTGCCGCGCAATGGTCGCCCGATGGACGGGAGGTGTACTTCCTGGAGGGTGGCCGGATCAACGTGGTAACAGTCGAGTCCCGTGCGGTCCGCGCAGTGAATTCCAGCGCGGAGATGGACGTCGATTTCGCGAACGAGAAGCTGGCCGTCTTTCAACAGGCGTGGTCGTTCCTGCGCGACAATTTCTTTGACGCCACGATGCACGGGGCGGACTGGAATGCACTGCACGACGTGTATGCAGACCATGTTGCCGGTGCGCGCACGGCGGACGAGATGCGACGGCTGATGAACCTGATGATCGGCGAACTCAATGCGTCGCACCTGGGCATCGGCGGGCCCGCGTCGCAGCCGCCGTCCACGGGGCGGCTTGGTTTGTCGTTCGATCGCGTGGAGTACGAGCGCGATGGACGGCTTCGTATCACTGCGGTGACCGCGCTTGGTCCTTCGGCGCTCAGCGGTGCCGTGTCGGTGGGTGACGTACTGGCCGCGGTGGATGGAAAGGCCGTGAACGCGCAGGCCAATCTGGACGAGCTCTTGTCATTCAAGACCGGCAAGCAGGTGGTACTCACTGTTGTGCCGCGCACCGGGCTGTCGCGGCAGGTGACCGCGCGTCCCGTGAGCGTCGGTGCTGAAAAGAACCTGCTCTATCGCGAGTGGGTGGAATCGCGACGCGAGTACGTCGCCAAGGCCAGCGGTGGGCGACTCGGCTACGTACATATGATCGACATGAGCGACGTGGCGTTGCGCCAGCTGTACGCGGATCTCGACGCCGAACAACACAGCCGTGAGGGCGTGGTGGTGGACGTACGAAACAACAACGGTGGATTCGTGAACGCGTATGCGCTCGATGTGTTCTCGCGGAAGCCGTATCTGACAATGCAGGGGCGTGATCAGGCCGCAATCGGGGCGCGTTCGGCGCTCGGGCAGCGATCACTCGAGCGGCCAACGGTGCTCGTCACGAACCAGCATTCGCTCAGTGATGCCGAGGACTTCACGGAGGGCTATCGCGCGATGCATCTTGGCAGCGTGGTGGGCGAACCGACGGCGGGGTGGATCATCTTCACGTCGAACAGAACGCTGATGGACGGCACGACCGTACGCCTGCCGGCGACGCGTATTACCGGAGCGGATGGAAAAGACATGGAGCTTCATCCGCGAGCGGTGGACCAGCTCGTGGTCCGCCCCATTGGCGAGAGCTATTCAGGACATGACACGCAACTCGACGCAGCCGTGAAGACGCTGCTCTCACAACTCCAGGGAAAGCAATGACCGTGATTCGGCAATTGGCGATTGGCCTCCTGATTGGATTGGTGGCACTCCCGCAGGCGCGCGCGCAGGACAACTACGAGATTCAGGTGTACGGTGCGGAAACGATGCCCATGGGCACCACGATGTTCGAGTTGCACAGCAACTATGCGACGAGTGGACGCAGGTTCCTGAGTGCCGGCGTGCTTCCCACCAACCACGCGCTCCACGAAACGCTTGAAATCACGCATGGCTTCACGCCCTGGTTCGAGGTGGGCACGTATCTCTTCATGAGTGGTGCGACGGGCCAGGGATTCAATGTCGTGGGCAGCCATCTCCGGCCGCGCGTGGCGGTGCCGGAATCATGGAATGCGCCAGTTGGCCTGAGCCTGTCGATGGAAGTGGGTTATCAAAAGCGTGAGTTCTCCGAGGATACCTGGAGCATGGAGCTGCGTCCGATCATCGACAAACAGCTGGGTGGCTGGTATGCGTCGTTCAATCCAACGCTGGAGCGCTCCCTGCGCGGTGATAACGCGGGGGTTGGCTTTGAATTCGCTCCCAACGCGGTGGTGAACCGCGATATCACGTCGCTGGTGAACGTGGGCGTGGAGTATTACGGCGGCTTGGGTCCGATCAAGGCGCTCGATCCTCGCGGCGAACAGTCGCACCAATTATTTGGTGTGGTGAACCTGAACTTCGCGGACGATTGGGAGTTCAACACAGGGGTCGGGTTTGGTCTCACTGATGCCAGTGAGCGTCGGATGGTGAAGCTCATCCTTGGGCGTCGCGTGGGGAGAGCACCGGAGAAGGCCAAACCCTAGGGTGCGAGAGCGGGACCGTGCGTGTGGGGCGATACTCGCAGCGTGCGTGCGACGACGCGGCTCGTGGGGCGCAGTTGCCCGACCGTGCGGCCCAGTGTGCACAGGGTGGCCGCCGGCTGACGTGGCGTGCGTTGCGTTGCGGGGTACGTGCGCAAGAAAGTACCGCGCGTGG
>JBDUCM010000293.1:0-4354 GCA_040003455.1 bacterium | reverse complement strand
GCTTCCAGCTCCCCTTCCACCAGCTCGAGCAACGCGCGCGCCTGCTCCAGCTCCAGCGTCACCCCTTCCTCGAGTGTCGGCGCGCTCTCGATCCGGCCGCGCCGCTCGCGAAGCTTGTTCACTTCCTCGTCGAGTGCTCGCTCCGTATCGAGCAATGCCTGGCGCCGCCCGTCATTCTGCGCGAGCTGGTCGAGCGCCTGTAGCTCTTCGCCCAGGCTACCAAGCGGCAACAATTCCTCCGCCAGCCGCTGAAGCTCTTCGTCGGCCGCCACCACTTCGGCGAGATCGCGACCAATCCGCTCCGCGTCGCGTGCGTACGCGGTTGCCTCACTCTCGGCAACGCGCAATTCGGCCAGCGCTTCCTGAAGCTGGTCACGCTCCTGCTGTGCCGCGAGCCATCGCGGCACAATCGCCGCCATGTCCGTGCTCGCACGCTCGCGCCAGAGCGTGCTCGTACGCATACGCTCGGCCGACTCCTTCAACCGCTCCGTGGATTCGGCCAAGACGCGCTCAACCCCTGCCCCATCGGGTAGCGCTGAACGAAGGCCCGCCGCCTCCGCGGCCACAATGCGTACCTTGTCCTTCACCAGTCGCTGTGCAACACGGAGCCGCTCGTAGCCCAGCACGCGACTGAGAAACTGTGCACGTTCCGCGGGCGCCATCGACGCCATGACGTCGAGTTCCTTCTGCCCCGTGAAGTACGTGTTGAAGAATTCCTCGCGACTCATGCCGAGCCGGCGACGAAGTACCTCTGTTACGCTGGTGAGCGAGTTCGCGAGCGGGACATCGGCGCCGTCGAGATAGAGCTCGGCGGATGTGAGCCCACGCTCCACGCGATACCGATGTCCGCCGAGTTCGAAGTCCAGCTCCACCTTTACGCGCGCGCCGGCGCCCGCGCGAGTGGAACGGATCGTCTCCTTCTTTCCGCGCGCCGCGTCCTGTCCGTACAGCGCCCACGCGATGGCTTCGAGAATGGTCGACTTGCCGGATCCATTCTCGCCGATGATGCCCGTGAGTCCCACGTCGAAGGTGATGTAGCTGTCGACGTGCTGGCGAAAGTTCTGGAGGCGCAGGCTGTTCAGGCGCATCTACAACAGCTCCACGCCACCAGGCGGCACGGACGCCGCGCCTTCGCGCTCCTCGGCGTCCTTCAGGTAGCGCAGTCCCAGGTCCACTAGTGCATCGCGATCCACGTCGGGCGGAAGCACACGCTCGCGCAGCTTGTCACGCACGAAGTCGGACAACGACGGACGACGACCGGGCGCGCCATGACCCACCGTGCGCGAGATGATCTCGGGCCGGCGCGTGTCGAGATGGAAGTGCAGCGCGCGCCGGCGAATATCGCGCAGCATGCGGTGATCCAGTTGGCGCAACACATGGCGCGGCAAGTCGCGCACGACGAGGCGCACCACCTTGTCGTCGATGCCACCGGGACATTTGTCGATGGAATTCTGGATCTCGTCGTTGACTTCCTGATCGGTGAGCCCGCGCGCGCTCAACTGCGTGAGATCAACGAACTCGCGTTCCAGCTTCAGCGGGTGGAAGGTGTCCTTCCCCGTGGTGAGATCGAATTCGATGATCCCCTTGCCCGGCACACCCGTCAGCCGCTCTTCTTCCTTTTCATTCCACGTGGAGTTGCTCGTGTAGTCAATTGCGCCACTGTAGAACTGATTGGGCGCGAGCTTCCGCCACACGTGATAGTGCCCGAGACCGATGTAGTCCCACTCGCTCGCATGGATGTCTTCCTGGAGCGTCTCCTCGGTCCACAGCTCCTCCGACGCGGAGTACGGCCCCAGCATTCCTTCCACGGCGCCATGCAGCGTGAGCACGTTCCACTTGCGCGTGCCGGGCGGCACGAGCTGCGGAATCGGATACTGGTTCATCGCCACGCCGAGCACTGACAAATTCAGGTCGGGGAAATCGAGCGATTGTGCTTCCGCGTCGATCACGTGAATGCCAAGTGGCGTGAACAGGCGCAGGATGCACGCCGTCTCCGCCGAACGTGGCGTGTCGTGATTTCCCGCGATCATTACGATCTCCGCATTCGGCAGTTGCGCGCGAAGCCGCGCGAACTGGATGTATGCGTGAAGGATCGCCGTGTTCGTGGGGCGCACTTGATGGAACACGTCGCCGGCAATGAGGACGAGTTCCGGCGCCAGTTCGATGACCTTGTCCAGCGCGCGCGTGAACGCCTGCGCGACATCAGCTTCACGCTGATTGATACCACGCGGCGTCATCCGCTGATACTGGCGGAATCCCAAGTGGATATCGGAAAGGTGAACGAGACGCAGGGCTTTGTTGGCGAGAGCGGGAGAAGAGTGGCGCGGCAGCGCTAACCAATTGTGATGACGTGAGTTGCCTCCACACGCCACACTCCGGAAAGTCTAGCCGTGGTTCAGCGCTTGTCCATGGTGCGAAGTCGTTGCGTTACGCGCGTCATGAACTGCATCGGGATCAGCCCCGTCGCGAGCGATGGCTTCACCAACGAGCGAAGCAGCACCGTGAAGCGGGAGTCGGTCATCCACCCGCGTCCGCGGTCAATCTGCATGGCACCGGAAATGGACCCGCTCAACTCCACGCCCTGGCTACCGCTGTCGGGCAGGATGTCGCCCTTCATCGAGACATACGCCACGTTGCCCCTGCCGATGGAATCCAGATGAAACACTGCCCTGGCATGCCCCGAGCCACTGGACCCAAACGGCCCGCTGGCGGGCAGCGGCATTTCGCGAGTCCACCGGTCGCCCACCTTCACGGTGGTCTTCGGGAATACGGCTGGCATGGCCGCCATGGCCTGTGCCGCCTCCTTCGAAACCAGCACGCCGCGCGCGTCCCACGCGCTCTCCACCGAACCGTCGGCTCCCAACTGGAGCATCATCTGTTGGCCGCGCATGGCACGTTGCGCATCGGCGGCCTGTGCCGAACCCCGTGCCTCGTTGCTCGAAACCAGGGCCGAGTCCACGATCGTCATCACCGTGGTACTCGCCGCTTGCACGGAGCGGACGATGGTCCGCGAGTGAATGGCCATCGACGTGGTGATCGTCCGAGGCGACGACGACGACGCACCGCTCGGCATGCTGGCAGTCACCTCCATCTGCTGGTCCAGCCAGGTATGGAGGGTGTCGCCCAGGTGGGGGTTGAGTCGCAGCAGGATTCCCACGTCCTGCGCCCACGCAAGGCGCGGTAGGGCCGCCAGGGCTGCGACCGCCTGTACCGTGACTCCGAAGAGCAGACCGAGACGGGCCAACGAACGCCGGACTACACGCATGCGGTCAGAATCCGTAGGGATCGTCTGAAGGCAAGGCCGGAAGTGGCGCGGGCGCCACGGGTCGTGTTGCCGAGCGTGGCGCCACGGCGGATCGGAAGTGCGAGGCGAACGCCTTGCGCACGTCGCCAGGCCGTTCGCGCACCATGGCGTTCCGCGCGCGCAGGATCTCATCGTCCGTGGCGAGTTTGGTCACGTCTTCCAGCCATCCGAGGGTGAGACCGGGCTCCAGCACGCGCAGCGTGCGGAGCACTGCCGCCAGGAGCTTGGGCGCCTCGGCCTGCGGATACAGGGTTACGCCATCGCGCCCGCGCATCACGGCAGGACGTGGAAACCGCACGAAAATCGGTTGTGTGAAGTGCGGATGACGCACCATCAGTTGCCCCTTCTCCAACGTGGCCAGCTTGGTCTTGATCGCAGGGCTGAGTACCGCGTAGCCCGGGGTGGCGAGTTCGTCGCCGTCCATTCGACCATACAATGCCGTCCCGGAGTTGCCTACCACCCGGCGATGTACCTGCGAACGGAACTGCTGCGCCGCGAAGAGCACGAGCCCCAGGTACCGGCCTCGCTCCGCGATGTCGAGCAGCATCTTGCGAACGTACGTCTCTGGTCCGTCGCCTGGCGCGTACTTGTTGAGCTCGTCCACGAATACCACGACGTGCTGCACGCCCAGATCGCGCTTTTCCAGATGCTCCCGGAGCTTGGTTACCACACGCGCAAACACGAGATCCTGCGCGTCTTCCTCCAGCCCCGCGACGTCGATCACATACACCGTGCGGTCTGAAAAGCTCCCGAACGGAAGGTCACTCGTGGCCCCGTCGTCCGCGACGAGACCCTTGCAGCGGAGGGAGATGTTGGAGAGGCGATTGCGCACCTTGCGAATGGTGGCCACGTGGTGCGTACGCCAGCTCTGGTCGTCTTTTTTCTCCAGTGCACGGAGCACGTCCTTGAACCAGGCATCGAGATCCGCGAACGACGTGACGGTGTGCGGCCGCTCGAGCATCGGGTCCATGAAACGCCTGTCGAGGACGTTCTCCTTGATGAAGTCGATGAGCGCGTCCGCCTTCGCGTCGATGTCGTCCTTGTTGAGCA
>JBDUCM010000127.1:0-14853 GCA_040003455.1 bacterium | reverse complement strand
ACCACACACACCGACCGGTCGCCCGCTGCAGCCTTGGCTTGCTCCAGGCAGCTGAGGACACCGTCGGTGACAAAGTTGAACGACGTTGGCCCCTTGACCAATGTGTCCTGCCCGCGGTGCGTCAGCACGAAACACGGCTTGCCGAAGGCGCCGTTGTCACCCCAGTGCGGCAGGCCGACATCGAACATGCGGCGCCCCATCACGAACGCGCCCGTCGAGGCGAAGTACGAATCCTGTACGTCGCGATCGGGGCCGGCCGACTCGGCGCCGAGGAACAGCCAGTCGTGCAGGCGTTCGCCATGTACGCCAAGCGGATGGTCGTGGCCGATGTTCGTGCCGGCAACGAATCCGTCAACGGACATGCTGATGTTCAACGTGACGAGTCCCACATAACCTCCATGAGCAGATAGCCGAGTATCCAATACTGCTTCTCGATGGTCGAGAGCGTGAGGAAAATGTCGCCCACGCCCCTGTTGGAGCATGAGCGTGAGAATGAGCCACCAGCGGGAGCATTAGCGTGAGCGTGAGCCTCCAGCACTGAGCACGTCAGAGCTCGAGCTGGAGCCCGAGCTGGAGCTCGAGCCCACGAGCGTCGATTGGCCGCAGGATCGTGCAAGTTGCATTGCGATTCCAACGGGATGTCCCCATGCTTGCGGCCATCCTCTCCATCTCCGAGTCCATGAAGACGATCATCGGTCTTGTCCTTGCGGGCACCGCAGGCTGTTTCGTCGCACGAGCGCCAGAACCGCGTGGCGAGACAACCGCTGCGATCACGGCCGAGGATCTTCGTCGGCGGCTGTACCTGATTGCAGATGACTCGATGATGGGTCGCGAGTCGGGATCGCAGGGCGACTACAAGACGGCGGACTACGTGGCGGCCGAATTCAAGCGACTCGGCCTGGAGCCCGCGGGAGACAACGGCACATACTTTCAGACTGTTCCCTTCTGGACCGCGGCAGTGGATCCCCAATCGCGTCTGGATGCGGGCGGCGCGGCGCTCCGCGTGGGCGCCGACTTCGTGCCCTCCGCGCTCGGCGCTGGTGCCCGCGTGCTGAACGGCGTGGCGACGGTCTATGGCGGACCGCTCGCTGACAGCACACGGTGGATCAGCGGTGCGCAGGCAGCGGGCAAGGTGGTCGTGATCGATGTGCCGCCAGGTATGTCGATGCGTGGCGCGGCCATCGCGTCCGGCCGGTGGCGCGACGCGGCGGTGATCGCCGTCGTGTCGCTGGATGTCATCGCACCGGAGGTGCTTGCCCGCCTTCGCGAGGGGCGGCCCGTGCCGGACACATTGCGCAACCCCAGCGTTGTCCCGCAGTTACTGCTCTCGCGCAAGGCGGCCAGCGTGATATTCGGCGCCGACCCGTCGACCTTGAGCCCGGGAGCCAGCGGAGTCTCACTCAGCGGACGCTTCGACATCGCGCGCGTACCTGTGCCGTATCCGGCGCGCAATGTGGTGGCCGTCCTTCGCGGAAGCGATCCCGCCCTGCGGGGAGAATACGTGTCGCTCACCGCGCACAACGATCATGTGGGCTATGATCACTTCCCCGTTGACCATGACTCACTTCGCGCGTTCGACCGTGTGGTGCGGCCGATGGGCGCGGATTCACCGCTCCGCCAACCGACCAACGACGAGTGGACGCGGATTCGCGCGATCCTCGACAGTCTTCGCAAGGTTAACACGCCACGACGCGACTCCATTCGTAACGGTGCGGACGATGACGGTTCGGGTACGGTGTCGATCCTCGAGATCGCCGAGGCGATATCCCTGGGTGCGCGACCGCGTCGCTCGATCCTGTTCGTGAATCACACCGGGGAGGAAGCCGGACTGCTCGGATCACGTTGGTACACGGATCATAGCACGGTACCGATTGACTCGATCGTCGCCGAGATCGATCAGGACATGGTGGGTCGTGGTCTGCCGACGGACTTTCCAATCGGAGGCACTGGGGCTGCCAGCCCAACGTATCTCGAAGTGGTGGGCGCGAAACGATTGTCCCGCGAATTCGGTGATTCCCTCGAAGCCGCGAATGCACGCGAACCCCTGCCGTTCGTCTTCAATTACTCGTACGACGTTCCCAATCATCCACTGCAATACTACTGTCGGGCGGATCACTACAGTTATGCGCGGTATGGTATTCCGTCCGTCGCGATGTCACGTGGCGAACATCTCGACTACCACCAGGTCACCGACGAAGCGCAGTACATCGACTATCCGGACCTGGCGCGTGTGACCCGGATGGTGTACTCGGCCGCATTGGTGATTGCGAACATGCCGCATCGGCCCAAGCTCGATGTACCGAAGCCCGCGGATCCGCACGGGCAATGTCGGCAGTAAGGTCCACCTGCCGACGCCCGACCTACCATTCGGTTGGCTTGTAGTCCTTGAGGAACTGACCCCAGACGTGATTGCCGGTGTTGATTCCGTCGATGATGGGATCGACGATGCGTGCGGCACCATCCACGATGTCGAGCGGCGGGTGGAAGCGGTGTTCCGCGACCTTTCGCGCGGCGATTTCCACGGGATCCTCGTCGGTGACCCAGCCGGTGTCCACGCTGTTCATGTGGATACCGTCGTTGAAGTAGTCCGCAGCGGATGTGCGCGTCATCATGTTGAGCGCCGCCTTTGCCATGTTGGTGTGCGGATGGCGCGTGGTCTTGTACCGGCGATAGAACTGGCCCTCCACCGCAGACACGTTGACGATGTGCTTGTCGCGCTCCGGCGTGCGCATCATCAATGGCTTGAGTCGCGCGTTAATGAGAAACGGGGCGACGGCGTTGACGAGTTGCACCTCGAGCAGCTCGACGGCCGGAACCTCATGCATCAGCAATCGCCACGAGTTGCGATCGCGAAGGTCAACCTGCTGGAGGTCCTGATCGAGGCGACCTTCGGGAAACAGGTGAGCGCGGGCCGCGATTTCGTCAGCGAGCAAAGGCACCTGCGAGAGTGCGGCGGCATGGGTGAGGCCCGGAATCTCGCCGAGCTGTCGTTCCAGGTTTGCTGGCGCGAGCGCGCTGGCTGAGGGGTCTGCGCTTCCGGGAAGCATATCGTAGCCTCGTACGCCTTCGTAGGCGCCGACGAGCTTGCGCACGTGTTCCGGCATGGTTCCCAGCGCGGCGGTCTCACCATCCATCATGTGACGATAGAAGTCTGGCGGGCGGCGGACGGTCTGACACGCGTTATTGACGATGAAGTCGAGACGGTGATGTGATGAGACCAATTCCTGACAGAACGCTTCGACGCTGGGCGTGTGGCGGAGGTCGAGCCCGAAGATCTCGAGCCGATGTCCCCACTCGGCGAAATCGGGTTCGGATGCGTAGCGGGCCGCGGAGTCACGCGGAAAGCGCGTGGTGACGATGAGGTGCGCACCGGCGCGAAGCAACTTGATGCCCGCCTGGTAGCCGATTTTCACACGCCCACCGGTGAGCAACGCGACTCGACCACGGAGGTCGGCCAGTTCGCTGCGCTTCAGGAAATTGAACGCGGCGCATGCGGGACAGAGTTGATCGTAGAAATGGTGCAGCACGGTGAACTCGCGCTTGCACGTGTAGCAGTGCTGCGGTTCGAGCGCTTCACGAAAGTCCGGGTCATTTTCGACGGTTTCCTGCACGTCGCTGCGGGGCAGGAAGTAGTTCGGCGTTGTAAAGACGGTCTGCCGCCGAAGCTGCCGAATCCCCGTTTCCGTGAGCTGCGCTTCAATTTCGACGACGCGTTCCCGACGTTGGGCTTTCTTGAGCCGCTTGGTGGCCTTGACCAACTGGCGTCGGGTGATGGCGTCCGGTCGCGATACTTCGCCGGCGGCTCTCAGGAGCCGGTTTCGCTGGGCCTCTTCGACGTCGAGTAGCTGGTCACGATCAGACGCGATGGACTCGAGGAGCGCGATGGCATCGCGGACGCGGGTATCGAGATCGGGCGCATTGGCTGCCCCGATTGATGGGGCTGGCATGGAGGCTTCCGGGCGGGTGGACATAGCCCTGAAAGCTAATCAGCAGGCGTGGGCATTTCCTCCCTACGATTTTCGGGCGGGGGTGGCTCGTCGGGTGTTCGCGCGTGTGAGTGCCTTCAACGCATCTCTCCCAACCCAGCGGGCAGACGCGTCCGGGGAGATCAGGAGCCGCTCCGCCGTCGTGAGTGCCGCGGCCTTCGCAACGGCACTTCGCTCCCCGATGGCCCGCAACGCCCAGCTTACCGACTTCTTCACGAAATGGCGTTCGTCGGGTGCGCCGCGCTCAACCAGCAAAAGCGAGGCGACGAATTTCTCGTCGCTGATTGTCTTGTCGTGCAGGGCCACGCATGCCAGCAGTGCGAAGGCTGCCCGCTTCACGAACTCGTGCCTGTTCCTGCTCCATTGCTCGATCTTCGGCCAGGCGTGTCGTGACCGGTCGAACAGGTGGAAGCAGAGCGTATCGCAAACCGCCCAACTGTCAAAGTCCCTGGCCCATCGGTCCATCTGGGCCGCCGTCACGCGGTCGGGTTCGTCAACGAAAGCCGCCAGCATGCGCGCTTCATACCAGCCCGTGTCCCATAGTGCGGCGGCAAGTGCGTGATCCTTTCCGAGTTGCTTTGCGAGCTTTTGCATGGACGACATCGACACGCCGAACGCCTTGTGCGCCGTAATGCCGTATCGCGACACCATTTCCTCCCGGCGTTTCGCCGAGCCGTTGCGTTCCAGCCACGCAAGGGCGTGGGCGACTTGCTCATGCGTTGCGGTCACGGTGGGACCTCCGAGAAGTCGTTGACGGCGGCCGTCGGCCCGCGATGGCTCTATCCCGCCTCCCGCATAGCGACACGCCGCGGCTTTCGGCACCGCTTGACGCCGCGACGAGCGACAGGTCACTGTTCGCTGACATATTCCTCCACGCCGCCACGCGCTGCAAGGACGGCGTGCGATCATGACTACGTGACCTGCGACCGATACAGGGTGATGATTCCAGCACGCGAGGCGCTTGACCGGCTGCGAGAGGGCAACCTCAGATTTACCGCGAACGTGCATGGTCCTGAAGACATCGGCCAGAGCAGGCGGCCCGAACTGACCAGTTCGCAGGAGCCGTTCGCCATCATTCTTGGTTGCTCCGACGCGCGCGTGCCTGCCGAGATCGTATTTGATCAGGGGCTGGGCGATCTGTTCGTCATTCGAGTCGCCGGCAACATCGTTGCGCCGTCGCAGGTTGGCAGCGTCGAGTTTGCGGCGGAACGCTTTCATACCCGATTGGTTGTGGTCCTGGGACACTCGAACTGCGGCGCCATCCTGGCTACGATCGAGGAACTGCATCGACCCACCGAAAATCAATCGCGGAACCTGCGTTCAATTGTCGATCGGGTGCGTCCCTCGGTGGAGGGGCTGCTCCTGAGCGATTCCGTGAAGGACATGGACACGTTGGTGGAACAGGCCGTGCGCAACAACATTCGCGCGTCGGCAAATCACCTGCGCCACGGATCGGCGCTCCTGGAGCACCTGATTCAAGAACAGGGGTTGATGGTTGTGGGAGCGGAATACTCGCTTGAAACGGGGGTCGTGGAGTTCTTCGACGGCGTTCGGTGAGCACACACAGTGTTGCCGTCAGCGTCGTGATTTCCGCGAAACCCGCGGAGCTGTACGCGGCCCTCGCCGACTACAGGGAGGCGCATCCGAAGATTGTGCCGCCGGCCTACTTTGGACCGCTGATTGTGGAGGCAGGGGGGACGGGGGAGGGGACGCGGTTCCGGACCTCCTTGAAGTTGTTGGGGCAGGCCACGCCGTTTGTTGCGGACGTCACGGAGCCCGATCCGGGGCGCGTGCTCACAGAGACGATCGCAGCCACCGGGGTCGTGACCAGCTTCACGATCGTGCAGCAGGCGGAGCATCTCTCTCGCGTGACGATTGAAACGCATCTGCCTCGCGGCGCCGGGTTGCGGGGGTTGGTGGAACGATTGCTTGTTCGCCGACTCTTCCCGCGGATTTATGTGGAGGAACTGGGTCGTCTTGCTGCTCACGTAGGTGGCACCATTGTCGGCGCGCCCGACATCGCGCGCGCCGGCTAGGCTGGTCCGGGCTGTCGCCTCCGGCGTCTGTTGCACGTGGCGCACACTGCCGTTACGGTTTGGCTGCGCTCGACTCCCTCTCACCACCTGTCGACGATGGTTCAGAGTATCGCGTATGGTGTCATCGTTATCGTCGTCGCCGCGATTGTCGCCGCCGCGCGGACGGCGGGGTGGCAGCCGTATTCGGCGTTGCGGACCTCGCGCCTGATTGCGTCGTTGGCAGCGATGACAGGAGCGATGGCTCTCCTCGCGTGCTCGCCTGGAGCGCCCGATGTGCCTCCGGTCGTGAGCGGCCCTGCGCCGGATTCCTTTCGCGTGGCGTTCACGACAAGCAGGGGAACCTTTGTCGTTGGGGTCACCCGTGCGTGGGCGCCGCACGGTGCCGATCGGTTTCGCGAACTCGTGCTGAACGGGTTTTTCGATGACGACCGTTTCTTTCGCGTGGTTCCGGAGTTCGTGGCGCAGTTCGGGATCAACGACAGCCGCAAGCTGAACGAGGCGTGGGATGCGAAGCCCATAGCGGATGACTCTGTTCGCGGCACCAACAAGCGCGGCGCGGTGGTGTTCGCCAGTGAGGGCCCGGGTACGCGATCACACCAGGTCTTCGTCAACCTCACGGATCAGGTGCACCTGGACAAGATGGGATTTGCCCCGATCGGTCGGGTGGTGGAGGGAATGGGCGTGGTGGACTCACTGTATTCGGCATACGGCGAGAATCCCAGCCAGCATCTTGTCCAGACGCTCGGGAATTCATATCTGCGGCGGATGTTCCCGAAGCTCGACTACATCATCTCGGCGCGGGTAGTCGGCGATGGGGCAGGTGCCGCGAAATAGGTCAGGATGTTCGGGCGGTCCGTCCATCGGCTTGCGCCATGGGGCGTGGCTGGGTCGATTCAGGTGATGCGACTCCTCATGCTTGCGGCGCTTGCCGCTGCTCCCGCCGTGTTGGGAGCCCAGTCCAGACCGCTCGCTCGTGCCGACTCCGCGCTTGTGGGCAGAATACTGCTCGCGGAGGACCGGCGGGATTCGACGGACGCATCCATTGGCGAGGGGCAGCGCCATGCCGATGCACGCCTGCGCACGATCGCCGTCCGTGCCCGTGGACGCATTCGCGACGCCACCTTTGCCGGTCGTGATTCTCTCCCGGCGTTGGCGGCGCCGACGGCGTGGCCTGAAGCGGCATGGCGACTCCGTTTCCGCGCCCTTGCCTCGCAGCGGAGCGACTGTAGCGCGTTGCGAGCCGCGCTCGCTGACAGCGCATGGGCGGTGCGTTTGCGCGCGGCGGATCTCATCGCCGCGCCCTGTTCCGCGGATGAGGGAATGGCGACCACGCTGCGCGGGTGGGTGGATGGACTGAAGGCTGACGCGGGAAGCCGGTCTGCCGGAAACGTCTCGTGGCACGCCGCAGCCCATGCGATTGGGGCGCTCGCGCGCGCGTGGCCGTCGGACGCTGGATCCCGCATGGGGGCGTTGGCCACTCATCGGCAGTGGCAGGTGCGCGTGTACGCCGCGCGCGCGGCGGCGATTCTTTCCGACACGGGGCGTTTGCGCACCCTTGCACGGGACTCCGACGACAACGTAAAAGAAGCGGCGATCGACGCGCTCGCCAAGCTCACCTTGCACGCCGACGACGATCTCTTTCTGGCGGCACTGAACGCGCCCGGTGCGCAGGCTGTTCGCGCGGCGGCGATCGCGCTCAAGGGGTCTCCGCGCACGGGCATCATCCCGGCTGCCAACGCTGCATTTGACCGTTGGGTCGCGAAGGGAAACGCATCCTCACGCGACGCTCGCGTAGCCCTCCTCGCGTTGGCGGGGCGGCCAGTCACCGAGGACCGCCCGCCGGCTCGTCGTGCGGAGTTGCCGACCCGGACCGTCGCGCTCGCGCTCGGAGCAGATGTTCGTTTGCGCGTCACCCTCTCCGATGCGAGCGGCGGCGGGTCATTTGTCGTCCGGCTCCGCGGCGATGTTGCGCCAATGATGGCAGGTCGCATTCTCGACCTGGCCCGCGATCACTACTACGACGGACTTACCTGGCACCGCGTGGAGCCGGACTTCGTGATCCAGGGAGGAAGCCCGGGCGCAACGGAGTACATCGGCTATGCGCAGTTCCTTCGCGATGAATTGGGAACGGTACCGCACACGCGCGGAACGCTCGGCATGAGCACCCGCGGCCACGACACCGGCGACGCGCAGTGGTTCGTGAACCTGCGCGACAACCTGCGCCTCGGAAAGGACTATACGGTGTTCGCCGAGGTCGTGGATGGTATTGGCGTGGTGGACGGCATCCTGGAAGGGGACGCAATCAGCAGCATCGTGGAAGTACGTACTCCCGCGCGCTAGCAGTCGTGCCGCCCGTTGAGGTTCTTGATACCACGGCCGTGCACGCGCTTCTCGCGCACCGCTATCCGTTTCTGCTGGTGGATCGCATTGCCATCATGGAACCGGGGGTGCGCGTGATCGGTTCGAAGCGTGTAACGCGCGGCGAGTGGTGGTGCGTCGGAAGCGCGGAGCGCGACGCCAGCCTGCCGTTCAGCCTCGTCATCGAGGCGTTGGCGCAGACGAGCGGTGCGCTCATCCGCGACCTCGTCACTGACTCCGCCGGGGTCGTGGCGTATTTCATGGGAGTGAGTCGTGTGCGCCTGCGCCATCCGGCGCGACCGGGGGACGAACTCCGCCTGGAGCTGACGATGCGCCAGTGGCGTCGCGGCATTTGTCGCACACGCGGCGAAGCGACTGTGGATGGCAGACTCGTGGCGTCGGCCGACCTGACCACCATCGTTCGGGTGTCGAGCTGAGGATCATTCGTCGGTTTCTGGAGCCGTTGCTTGCGCCAGTCCGCCGACTCGCCGCGCGGACGGCTCGGGTGGATGATCCGTGGGAGCGGTTGGACGTGTCGCCCGGTCTGCGCCAATTCGGGCCCGGCGCGCGCCTCGACTTCGGCGACTACCTGACTGGAGCGAGCCGCGTGGAGGTGTCGTCGCTGGAGGAGATGCAGACGTGGTTGCTTGCCTGCGAGTATGCCTCGGATGAATCGCTGTTCAACGAGACCGATTTTTGGCAGCATCCGTCCACGTTCGAGCGCATGCGAGCGGGAGACTGCGAGGACTTCGCCCTCTGGGGGTGGCGGAAGTTGCTTGAGCTCGGGATCGACGCGGACTTCGTGACAGGATACTGCACCAAGGAGGGGGCGCTGGACGGGCGCCACGCATGGGTTCTTTTTCGTCGCGACAACGGGCAGTTTCTATTCGAGCCTGGCGCTCGCAGCCTCGAGCGAATGGTCCGGCGGCTTGACGACGTCCGCAGCGAATATATTCCTCAATTCGGCGTCAATCGACGCGCAAAGCAATTCGCGTTCGCGGGATATATGGTGGTCGAGAAAATGCGACAGGCGGGCGCATGACCGTCGCGACGCGCTGCGCGCGCCAATGACGGGCACGGCAACGTACGCCATGCTCCGCGCCCGCTATGACGCCGATCGTGACGGCGCCGTTGGCAATGGCACAGCGGCGGCGGAAGCTCGTCTTGCACGAGCGCTCGATGCCATTGGCTGGCGCGCGGCCAATGGCGCCGACGCGGAGGAGGTCGCTCCCTACGCCGCGGAGATCCTCCACGCCTGCGTCACGGACCATCGCGATGTGAGCATCGCCGTCCGCGACCTTGCCGAACTCCTGCACGCGTGCGCCGCTCCACTGGATGGATCCATGTACCCCGCCGCGGCGTTCGAGCCCGCCGCAGATCAGGTGCTCTGGCGATACGCCAGCGGCTAATTGGAGCCCCTCGGGAACTCAAGCGCGCTCGGCCAATGTGTCGGCGGACTGCCTATTGCACTGGAGCCGATTCGTTGGCCTATTACGAATGGGAACGCCGCAAGGCTCGCTTGCGGCCCGCAGACCCGCAGGGAGGTGTCATGACACATTCTCGCAAGAAGACTCCAGTCGTGGGCGTCACGAGCGCCGAGAGCGAAAAGACCGACAAGCTGTTGGCGCATCGGCGTGAACGAAGGAAGGTCCGCGAAGTACTTCACGTGGAGTCCGAACCGGAAGTCCTGCCCCACACGCGTGAACTGAGCGACCCCTGGGCGATGGCGAAGGACGGCAAGATCTACATCGGCGAGCACCTCCCCGCCAAGCAGCGTCGCAAGTAGCGCCGGTCACTCCGTAGCCGATTGGTCGGCCAGGATCGCGCCGCGCGGCACCCGACGATAGAATTGGGCGTCTCAATTCATCGCCAACGCCCATCCGCGCGGCACGTCCCGGAGTTCACGATGCGTTCTCCCACGCCCAGTCTCATCTCGCAGTCTCGCACGCTCGCCATCGTGGTCATGCTGCTGGCGCTGCCAGCGATTGCCATGGCGCAGGGTGGACAGCCTGCAGCGCGCACGCCGCGCGCCGACAGCTTGCGCGAGGTCACTCGCCTGGACATAGACGGAACGACGAGCAAGGCGCGCGAAATGCTTCAGGCCTTGATCGCCAGCGCGCCTGACCCGCTGTCCAGATCCGCCGCGCAGCGTGCCATGGCGATGTCATATGCGTTTGATAGCGACTGCGGCAATGCTGCGGCGTTCGAAGACATGGTGATTGCCTATTGGGCGACACGCGAACAGGCAGAGCCACAGAATGCGTTCTATCAACAAGGCGAGATGGCAAATGAGGCCGCTCGGGTGTGCATCGATGCGGGTGATCTCGATGCTGCTGAACGGTACTACCGTCGGGGGACCGCGCTTGGGCTCAAGGAACCAGAGCCGAGAACGCATCCGGCGAGCCTTTGGCACTATCGGCTGGAGCATGCACTTGGCCGGTTGGCTGCGCGCCGAGGCAACAAGTCCGATGCGCAGCAGCATATCGCCCAAGCGCGACGGATCCTGGATGGCGATCCGGCCATGGCCGCTGCGCAGGAGCGGTTCTTTCCGTATCTCGTGGGATACGTCGCCCTGTACACCAATGATCTTGCCGCCGCCGAAACCCAACTGACGTCGATGCTGTCCGTGCAGGGGAATCAATCCGATCCGTTCATGACGGCCCTGCTCGGCATGACGTACGAGAAGATGGGACAAGGTACCAAGGCGCAGGACTTTTACAGGAAGGCGTACGACCTGGCTACGGCACATACTCCCCCCGCCGCGTTTGCGCGGCCGTTCGCGCGCAAGAAGCTCGGGGGGCAAGGGATTCCTACCCGTTTGGCTGACAGCACGTTCTGGCGGTTGATGAACGACTATTCGGAGCCGTGGGGGACATTTCGCTCCGAGAACTTCGTGTCCAACGAAACGTCGTTGCAATGGGTCATTCCCCAACTGCAAAAGACCATCAAGCCGGGCGGCGTGTATCTTGGCGTCGCACCCGACCAGAACTTCACGTACATCTTGGCCCTGAAGCCAAGCATCGCGTTCATTGTGGACATTCGCCACCAGAATGCGATGCAGCACCTGATGTACAAGGCCATCTTCGAGATGACCAACAGCCGGGCGGAGTTTCTCTCCATGCTGTTCTCCAAGGCGCAGCCGATCAAGGCCGCCGACACCACGTCGGCAATCGGGCTCTTTCAACTGCTTCAGCAGACGCCTTCCGACAGTGCGACCTATGTCAAGAATTTTGCGGCGATCAAGGACCGGCTCACGAGAGTCCATCGCTTTGCGCTGAATGACAGCGAGCTGGTGTCGCTCGATTGCGTGTATGGGTCGTTCTTCTCGCAGGGGCCACTGATCACGTACAACTACAGCTCCAGCTGCCGCAACCCGGGTGGATTTGGCGGCGGGCGCGGTGCCGTGGGGCCGGGGTTTCGTGGGGGCGGTGGCTTCATGCCGACCTACCTTGCCATGATAGCCGAGACCGACGGTACGGGTCTCAATCGCAGCTATATTGCGAACGAAGTGAACTTTCGGGCCATCAAGGATTTCGAGGAGCGGAACCTGATCGTCCCGCTCACCGGAAATTTCGCGGGCGACAAGGCGCTGCGTACGGTGGGAACGTATGTGCGGGATCGCGGGGCGAAGATCACCGCGTTCTATGTGTCGAACGTGGAGCAGTATCTCTTTCAGCAGGCCGACGAGGCCACGCGTTTCTACAAGAACGTGGAGACGCTGCCTCTCGATAGCACGAGCCAGTTCATCAGGTCGTCTTCCGGCGGATTTGGTGGTGGAGGCGGCGGATCGCTACAGCAGCAGAGCGGTCGCTCCTATCAGCTCATCAGCTCCATCCTGGACATGGTCAAGGCGTTCAACGCTGGTGAACTGGCGACGTACTACCAGGTCATTCAGTTATCGCATCAGTAGCTCCCCTGAATCTCCCGCACCCGATGGGTGAACTCACATGAACAAGTTCGCGCTCGTTGCAGCCGCCGTTGTTGCCTTTGTGTCACCGCATGCGCTTTCCACGGACGATGTTGCGGACTGGGAGCGTCAAGCAAAGGCTGTCACGATCGTTCGTGACGACTGGGGCATCGCGCACATTCGCGGCAAGACGGACGCGGACGCCGTGTTCGGTCTCATGTATGCGCAGGCCGAAGACGACTTCAATCGCGTCGAGACGAACTTCCTCAACTCGATGGGGCGGCTCGCCGAGGCGGAGGGGGAGGCCGAGATATACCGCGACCTCCGGATGAAGCTGTTCATCAATCCGGATAGCATGAAGGCGCAGTATGCCGCGAGTCCCGCCTGGCTGAAGTCGCTCATGATTGCCTGGGCGAATGGACTCAACTTCTATCTGTACAAGCATCCCGAGGTAAAGCCGCGCGTCATCACGAAGTTCGAGCCGTGGATGGCGCTGACGTTCAGCGAAGGCAGTATTGGCGGTGACATCGAGAAGGTGAATCTCACCCAATTGGAAGCGTTCTACGGCGGCAAGCGTCTCGAGGCACCCACGCCCAATGGGGGGCCCTACGTTCCCCCGGCGGAGCCGGGCGGGTCCAACGGCATCGCGATCGCTCCAAAGAACACGGTGAATGGTCGCGCCCTGCTTCTCATCAATCCGCACACGTCATTTTTCTTCCGCTCCGAGGTGCAGGTCACCAGCAATGAAGGGCTCAACGCGTACGGTGCAGTTACCTGGGGGCAGTTTTTCATCTACCAGGGTTTCAACGAGAAGACCGGGTGGATGCACACTACCAGCGGCGTGGATGACCTCGACGAGTATCTCGAAACGGTAGCGAAGAAGGGCGATGGGTTCACGTACAAGTACGGCGGGGAGCAGCGGGCAGTCGGCGCGACGGTCATCACGGTGCCCTACAAGACGGCGAATGGGATGGCCCGGAAGGATTTCACCGTCTACCGTACGCATCACGGCCCTGTCATTCGGGAAGCGAATGGCAAATGGGTGGCAATCAAGTTGATGCAGGAGCCGTTGAAGGCGTTGACGCAGTCGTATTCGCGCACGAAGTCGCGCGACTACAAGTCCTTCAAGCAGACCATGGAGCTGCACACCAACTCGTCCAACAATACGATCTTCGCCGATGCCGATGGTGATATCGCGTACTTCCACGCCAACTTCATCCCGAAGCGCGACTCGAAGTTCGACTGGACCAAGCCGGTGGATGGAAGCGATCCAGCCACGGAGTGGAAGGGACTGCTCAGTGTGGACGAGAGCCCGCGACTGCTGAATCCTTCCAGCGGGTGGCTGTTCAACGTGAACAACTGGCCATGGACATCGTCGGGGCCCAGCAGTCCAAAGCGGGCGGACTTTCCTGCCTACGTGGAAACCGGAGGAGAATCCGCACGGGGGTTGCACGCCATTCGTGTGCTCCAGGACAAGAAGGATTTCAGTATTCCTGCACTGATCGCGGCGGCGTATGACAGCTACCTCCCCGCATTCACCGATCTCGTTCCGGCCGTGATCAAGGACTTTGAGGCGCTGCCGTCCGACAGCCCACTCAAGGCGAAGCTCGCCGAACAGATCAAGCAGCTACAGGGGTGGAACATCCGTTGGTCCGCGGCCTCGGTGCCAACTTCGCTGGCGGTGTATTGGGGCGAGGAACTGGGCCGTCGCGTCAACACCGATGCGCGACGTACCGGCGTCCCGGTGGACGAATATATGGTCCGGCAAGCCTCTCCTGATCAACGCCTTCAGGCCCTCGCGGCGGCATCGGACAAGCTTCAGGCGGACTTCGGATCATGGAAGACGCCCTGGGGTGAGATCAACCGTTACCAGCGCCTAACCGGTGACATCGTCCAGCCGTTCAATGATGCCGGCGCGAGCATTCCTGTTCCATTCGCGTCAGCTCGATGGGGCTCCCTGGCATCGTTTGGCGCTCGCACGTACAAAGGAACGAAGAAGATGTACGGCACCAGCGGCAATAGCTTCGTAGCGGTGGTGGAGTTCGGAAAGGACAGCGTGCGCGCCAAGGCGGTGACGGCCGGCGGTGAAAGCGGTGATCCGAAATCGAAGCACTTCAATGATCAGGCACAGCGGTATGCGTCCGGAGCCTTGCGCGATGTGTATTTCTATCCGGGCCAGCTAAAGGGTCACACCGAACGGGAGTACCATCCGGGGAGTTGAGGGCGGTTATCAAGCCAAGGTGCGAGCCTTCTCGTACTGCGCCATGGTGAGATCAACTACACGATCCCACGAGTACGGCGGCATGGTGGACCGGTTGTGACTCAGGATCGCTTGATGAAGACGGTTGTTCCGGATCAGTTCGGCGATCGCCAGAGCGAAGCCACGATCGGTTGGCGCCAACATTCCCGAGCGCCGATGTTCGATGAAGTCGGCGACACCCGTGTTCGTTCGCGCGATAACCGGAAGACCTGCGCACCGCGCCTCGAGGGCGGCGATGCCAAATGACTCCATGCGGCTGGGCAAGACGAATGCGTCTGCCTCGGAGAACAGGGCGCGAATGTCGTT